>NZ_JAIQXR010000008.1:0-180767 GCF_020166615.1 Sphingobium sp. 3R8
GCGATCCAATTGGATTGGATAAATTTAGCGGGGGGCAAGGGGGCGTGGCGATCGAGCGTCCTATTTGCAGGTTCGCCATCGCTCTTTGAACGCCGCAGAAAACCGTGAGTAGGAGAGGGCGGGTTCGCCTATGTAAGTCTATGAAAACGCAGAACTTAGGAAGCCCCGTCGGGCGCACCATTCTCCTCGGTCAGCGTCCCCTCCAGGGTGGAAAAAACGCCAGATGCGCTGCGCGGGTGACGGCCAACATCGCTAAGGGCCGAATGGCGATCGGCCCTTATACTACAATATAATGTAGACTCATGGGTGGGTTCCCCGGCCTTCGCCGGGGAACAAGCTATAGCTTCCCATCAATGCATCTTGGATTAGGACTCCCATGCCGCGCTGGGGGGTGGTCCCATGAACATGTTGGGGCTTTTGGTGGCGTTTTGGCATGCTTGCGGTGACAAGCCTTCTTGCGTCGGATCGTAGGAACCCTCCAATGTGGCGACCAGATACATCGCCATCCGCTTGGGATATTCGGGGTCGATGAAGCGGCGTAATTGCGCGTTGGCTGCTTTGCGGATGACCGGGAGCGCCGGGATGGCGGCGCGACCGATGTTCGACAGGGCGTCATAGGCCTGAATCCGGATCGGAAGCATATTGTCCTCGTCGGCCAGTCGGGCGAGCAAGGCCACCGCTTCGACCGGCTCTCCCAGTCCGACCAATGCTTCGGCCGCGACGATGCGCACGGGATCGGCGGGGTCGGACGCGACCACCCGCGCCAGCGCGTCTTTGGCGGGACGCGCGTCTTCGCCCAGGATCAGCAGGCCCCGCGCCGCCCATGTCCTGACCGCTACGACCGGGCTGTCGAGCAATGTCGCAAAGCGCTTCAGATTGCGGGGATCGCGCCGCGCCGCCGCCGCCGCGACCAGCATCAGCCTCTTTAACGGATAGATGCTGCGGTCACGGCTTTCGAAATAGCCTTCGCCCTTGGCGCCTTCCGGCAGGAAGCCATTGTCGTTGATGGCCAGCATATGCCGATCGAGCGCGGTGCGCAGGCGCCTGGCGGCGGTCAGGCCGGCAGGGTGATCGATGAGATTATTCACTTCATCCGGGTCGGCCTGCAAGTCGTACAGTTCTTCAAACGCCTTCGGCTGGAAGAAGCGATCCTGCTCGTCCGTCAGCTTGCCGGCGAGGTGCAAGGCGTTCCACTCGCGATAGCCTGCCTGTACGTCCCATTCGAAGCCGACATGCTGGCCCAGCGCGCGATGCGGCATATAGTTGCGAATATAGCGCCAGCGACCGTCGGTGACGGTGCGGACGAGGTCATAGCGCTCGTCCATCCGGTCGCGGAAGCCGAAAGCGTAGGGTTTCGGCGCGCCGATCCTGTGGCCGGCAAGCGCCGTTCCCGTCATTTGTGCGGGCTGCGCGATACCGGCGATGGACAGCAATGTCGCGGGCAGATCGATCAGGGTGACGGGGGCATCGATCACGCTGCCCGGCCGGGCAGGGGCGAGGTGCTGCCATTTGGGCGGTATATAGACGATGAGGGGGACGCGCAGGCCTTCCTCATAGCAATAGCGCTTGGAGCGCGGCAGGACGCCGCCATTATCGCCATAATAGAAGACGATGGTATCTTCATCCAGGCCGTCATTTTTCAGTTGCGAGAGCCAGTTGCCGATCTCTCCGTCCATATTTTCCATGATGTTGTAATATTCGGCATAATCCCGGCGCGTGGTTTCCGTGTCGGGCAGAAATGCCGGTATGCGCACATTCTCGGGCTTTACGCGCCCGGCATCGCGTTGGCAGACATGCTGTTCATGGCTGGTGCCGGTGTTGAAGACGCATAGGAAGGGCTTGTCCTTGGGCGCGTTGCGCCAATGTCCATCGATCCCCTGCACGTCCCAGATGGCCTTCGGGTCGACGTCGCAATTATAGTCGGTCTTGGGGTTGTTGATGCAATAATAGCCCGCCTGCCGCATGAGTTCGGGATAGGTTTTGAACTGGCTGGGCAGTTTGGCGTCGGCGCGCATATGCTGCGCGGGTGAACAGCTTTCCGGGTTGATGCCGGTCAGGATCGCAAAGCGGGACGGCGCGCAAACCGGCGCGTCGGAATAGCTGTTGCGGTACAGAATGCCCTTCTTTGCGAGGCTGTCGATATGCGGGGTATGCGCCACCTTATCGCCATAGGCGCCGATATAGGGATTGTTATCTTCGCTGACGAGCCAGAGGATATTGGGCAGGCGCGCGCTGCCCGGTACGGCGGCGAGCGGCGCAGCGGCGGCGCCGAGGCCGATGGC
Source organism: Sphingobium sp. 3R8 (assembly GCF_020166615.1). Lineage (NCBI taxonomy): Bacteria > Pseudomonadati > Pseudomonadota > Alphaproteobacteria > Sphingomonadales > Sphingobiaceae > Sphingobium > Sphingobium sp. 3R8. The sequence continues at coordinate 2,283 of NZ_JAIQXR010000008.1, forward strand.
GCCCAGCTTGATGGCGTCGCGGCGGCTATGGGTCATCCTCTTATCCTTTATAGTGAGACGTCATTCTCATTTTGCTTCTGGCGATCACCTCGATCGCCGCACCGGGCAGATGGCGAACGCGCCCAGCAGAGCGAAGATCATGCCGGTCAGATAGATGGCGGCATAATCCTTTCCGCTGGTGCTGCCGATCACCAGGATGATTGGCGCAATGGCCGGGGCGAGCGACTGGGGCAGGCTGTTGGCGATCTGGAACACGCCCATATCCTTGGCGCTGTCCTCCGGCCGGGGCAGGATGGCGGCGAGCAGGGCGAGGTCGACCGCGAAGTAAAGGCCCTTGCCGATGCCGGCCATGGCGATGCCGACCAGGAATTGCGACACGGACGGAGCGAGGGCGATCGTCAGGAAACCGGCGCCCTCCAGCGCCGCGGCGAGGAAGACGAGCGGTTTGCGGCGGCCCGTCCAGTCGGTGATGAAGCCGCCGATCAGGGATATGCCGATCGTGGCAGTCGCGATGATCGCCATCGACTTCACCATTACCTGCGTCGCGTCGGACTTGGGCAGCGAAAGCTGGTCGGTCAGGAAGAAGAGCTGGTAGGTCAAGAGGAACGACCAGGCCATCATGATGAGGAAGCGGCTGCCGAACGCCCAGCTAAAGTCCCAGTCGCGGAACGGCGCGCCGATCGCGCGCAGCATCGCGATGGGGCCGAGGCGGCGGTCATCGCTACTGGCGGCCGGGCGATCGGGCAGGATCAGGCAGAGAATGGTGATGCTGACGATCGTGATCGCGAAGGGGGCGAGGAACATCAGCAGCGATGACCCCTGCGTATATTGGGTGATCCAGCTGCCTGCGAAAGTGCCCATGGTCGATGTCATGCCCAGCATGCCGGCAACACGCCCCTGCCAGCGGACGGGGATGATGTCGGGCAGGATCGGCAGGCAGCCTGCCTGCATCGCGTTGAAGCCGGCCTGACAGATGATCCAGCCCAGGCCCAGCAACAGCAGATTGGGCGCGAGGCCGAGCAGCAGCAGGCCCGCGCCTGCGACGACAAGGCCGCCCAGCAGCCATGGCCGGCGGCGGCCGAGGCGGCTGCGCGTCCGATCCGACAGAGCGCCGCAGATCGGTGTGGCCACCAGCGCGACGAAGCCGCCGATCGCCAGGATGATGCCCAGCCAGCGGCCCTTTTCCGCCTCGCTCGCAATCTCGCCGACGCGCAGCGCCAGCGTCATCACCACCGGCGTCAGCAACGCGACCCAGATGCCGAACTGCGCCAGCACATAGATGGCGACGAAGCCCAGCGACACGGCGGGGCGGGTGGTTTCCGGCGAAGGGGATGCGGTCATCGACGCGAACTTTCAGAAGGGCCATTGGCCCATAATCAGGGGTGGTAGGTCTTGCCTTCGGCGTCCGCCTTCGCCTTGGCCGGGCTGTCGGCGAACAGGTCGTTCATCTTGGTCGGCAGGTTGGGCTGCACATACCAGTCGGCGGGGAAATCGGCGGCGTGCGGGCCATCGATATTGCGGTTCACGAGACCCGAACTGGTCTTGCGGGTGTAGGGGACGACATGCGCGCCCCTATTGTTGGCCAACTGGTCGAACAACGCCTTGCGCAAAGTGATCTTGGTATCCAGCCATTTGGGGTCCTCGATCAGATTGTGCATCTCGTCAGGATCGCTCTTGAGGTCGTACAGTTCCTCCAGCTCCCAGACGCCATGATATTGGATATATTTCACCCGGTCGCGCTCGATCGCGAAGGTGGTGGGCGTCTGCGGGAAGCTCCATTCCCAATAATATTCATAGACGAAATCGCCGGGGTTCCAGGTCTTTTCGTCAATCTTGCCCTCGGCCACGGGCAGGAAGCTCTTGCCCTCCATCTGCGCGGGTTTCGCCACATGGGCGATGTCGAGGAAGGTGGGTGCGAGGTCGAGATTGCGCACGACGGCGGGGTTGGTCACCCCCTTTGGCACCATGCCGGGCGCCCAGACGATCATCGGCACGCGGACGGAGGGTTCATAGGCGTTGCGCTTGTCGATCAGCCCATGTTCCCCGATCAGGAAGCCGTTGTCGGAATAGAAGACCACCATCGTATTCTTGTCGAGATGGTTCTTCTTGAGGTAAGCCAGGATGCGACCCAGGCTCTCATCCACGGGGGACAGGGTGCGATAATAATCGCGGACCTGCTCCGTCATGGGGTTGTTGGTATGATAGGGGAAATCCGCGCCGTGCCAGCTGTTGCGCTGGTTCCGGACCCAGAGCGGCTTGCCTGCATTATTTTCCAACGTGTCGGCCATGCTGGCGGGCAGGGTGATCTTGAGGTCGCTATATTGCGCCTTGTACCGGTCGGGCGGCAGCGGGTCGCTATGGACCGCCTTGTGGCTCAAATAGAGGAAGAAGGGCTTGGACTTGTCCCGTCCTTTTTCCAGCCAGTTCATCGCATAATCGGTCAGTTCGTCGGTGATATAGCCGGTGCGCTTTACATGGCTGCCATCGACGTTGAGCATCTGTCGATCACCAGCCGCGACCTTTTCGGGGCTGAGCTGTTCGGTCGGGAAATAGGTGCCTTGGCCCTTGAAGCTGACCCATTTGTCGAAGCCGGGGCGGGGGGCGTCGGTGTCGAAGCCCATATGCCATTTGCCGAAGAAGCCGGTCTGATAGCCGGCCTGTTGCAGATATTGGGGGAAGAAGGTCAGCCCTTCCTCCGAACTGTTATTATTGTCCACCACGCCATGGTTGCGCGCGGTCTGGCCGGTCAGGATGGTGGCGCGGCTGGGCGAGCAGAGCGAGGAGGTGACGACGGCATTGGGGAAATAGACGCCGTCCTTCGCCAGCCGGTCGATATTGGGGGTCTGGAGGCCCGGCGTGAGGAAGCCCATCGCGTCGTAACGCAGATCGTCCACCAGCACGAAGATCATGTTGGTGGGCTTGGGCTGCGGCGCGTTCACCGGCTTGGCGAAGGCGCCCGGACCCATCAGGGTGCAGGCGGCGATCGCGGCGGCGCGCAGCGCGCGACGGGCAGTGGTCATGAACGGATTCCCTTCTTGTCCCGGATGATGCAGCGAAAGCCGATATGGCTGGTCGCGCTGTCCACCGCCTGCGCATGGCGGGCAGCGGGGCGGTAGCGCTGGCAATAATTGGGCGCACAGAGATGCGATCCGCCCTTCAATACCTTACGCGGAATGGCGATGCCGGGCGTGGCGGGGTCGAGGCTCTCGCGCTTCGTGCCGCCGCGCGGGTTGGCGGGGACGCAGCAGCTGCCCTTGGCCTTGCGCTCGATCCGGGGCTGGGCGAACCAGTCGGTCGTCCATTCCCAGACATTGCCGATCATGTCGTACAGGCCATGGCCGTTGGCGGGATAGGTGCGCACCGGAGATGTCCGTTCGTAACCGTCCTCCAGCGTGTTGCCATAGGGGAAGGCGCCCTGCCAGTAATTGGCCATCATCTTGCCATCGGGCGCCAGTGCGTCGCCCCAGGCAAATTCCGCACCGTCCAGGCCGCCGCGGGCGGCATATTCCCATTCCGCCTCAGTCGGCAGCGCCTTGCCCGCCCATTTCGCATAGGCTTCCGCATCTTCATAGGCGACATGGACGACGGGGTGATCCTCCAGCCCCTCGATCCGGCTGTCCGGGCCATGGGGATGGCGCCAGTCGGTGCCGAAGCTGAACTGCCACCACTGGCTGTAATCGTCGAGCGACACGGGGCCGCCGGTGCGCTGGAACAGCAAGGAGCCCGCCTGCGCCATGGCCGGGTCCATGCCGGGATAGTCTTTCGGGTCGGGTGCGATCTCGGCCAGCGTGACATGGCCGGTCGCGTCCACGAAGCGCGCGAAGTCGCGATTGGTGACGGGGGTTTCGTCGATCCGGAAGCCGTCCACCTGCACCCGGCGCACGGGCGCTTCCTCCGGGTAGAAACGGTCCGACCCCATCAGGAAGGCGCCGCCGGGCAGGTGGATCATTCCGTCCGTCACTGGGCGGACGCCTTGAGGACGATGCCGGCGCCGCGCGGATAGGCGGGGGCGGGGCCATCATCGGGCAGGTCGGGGTTTTGCGCCTCGACATCGGCCATGGAGCGGGGGAGCGAGAAGGGCATATGTCCCTTCGCCACGGCGCGACCGGTGACCACGTCCAGCACCGCGGCATCGCTGGCGCCGAAGGTGACCAGCATGGCCTTTGCCATCGGCTCGATCGCGGTCAGGATGGCGGGGCGGTCCATCTCCACCGCGACGATGGTGGGGATATGGGCGGCGGCGCGGGCGATCGCCTGCACATCCTTGTCGTCGGCCCGGAAGTCCAGCCGCCCTTCATGCTGGCGCGCGCCGAAGAAATGATGCGGGTGCAGCGTTTCGAACGGGGTGGCTGTGCGGACCAGCGCGATGTCCGCCTGCGCCGGGTCTTCGACCACGGTGAAGCCGGCGGCGCGCGCAGCAGCGGCATCGACATTGTGCAGCCAGATACGTTTGCCCGGCGCAACCGGCAGGGTAGCCTTGTCGTTACGCAGCAGCACCTGACTGGCGCGCTGGACGGCGTCCGCTTCGGCCTGTGCCTGCGGGTTGCCGACGATCCGGGCGGCGCCGGCTTCATCGACATAGGGATTGTCGAACAGGCCCTGTTCGAATTTCAGGCGCAGCACGCGGCGGACGGAGTCGTCGATGCGCTTTTCGCTGACGAGGCTCTTGGCGACAGCGTCCAGGATCGGGGCGGGATCATTCGCGCCGCCGAACTGGTCGATGCCCGCGTTCAGCCCCTTGGCGAAGCGGGTCGTCTTGTCGGCCGTTTCCATGCCCCAGGGGGTGCCGATCGACGCCGGCGTCTGCGGACTGGCGGCGTCGGGCGCCATGCAGGCCTGCGGGCAGTCATTGGTGATCGACCAGTCGGACACGATCAGCCCACGATAGCCTTTCTCGCCGCGCAGCAGGCCAGTCAGCATCTGCTTGTTGAAGCCGGCGGCGACCGGTTCGATCGGCTGGCCGGCGATCTTGGGGCCTTGGACGATGACATAGGTGGGCATGACCCCGGCGCTATGGGCGGCCAGGCTGTCGTCGAAGGCGCGGATATGCTGGGCGAAGGCGGCGTCGGTCAATTTTGCGTTGCGGCCATAATGATTGTGGCCGTCAAAGCCTTCCGGTTCTGCGCCATAGCCGACCCAATGCTTGACCACGGTGGCGACGCCGTCGGGCTGAACCCCAGCCCGGCCATGCTGGAAGCCGTCGACATAGGCACCGGCAAGGCGGGAGACTTCGGCCGGATCGGATCCGAAGGTGGCGGCGAAGCGCGGCCAGCGCGGTTCGGTGGCAAGATCGGCTTGTGGCGAGAGCGCCATATGGATGCCGACGGCGCGATATTCCTGCCGGGCTATGTCGCCGAAGCGGCGGACGGTTTTGGCGTCGCCCAGCGCGGCGAAGCCCAGCGTATCGGGCCAGAGCGAGAAGCCGCCGCCGGTGGTGCTGGCGCCAAGCGTCGCCTGAAAATGGTGGCGCGGGTCAGTGCTGATCGTGGCGGGGATGCCGAGGCGGCTGGCCTCCGCCAGTTTCTGCACGGCGTTATTCTGCGCGGCGAGGTCCGACGGCGCGACGACGAGGCGGGTGATGAAGCTGTTGATATGGCGATCGTTCAGCAGCTTGGCGGTGGCGTCGGCATCATAGGTCTTACCGGCGAAACCGATCGAGGAACCCGGCGTGGGCAGCGTGCCGTGCAACAGCATGCCGGCCTTTTCCGCCAGCGTCATCTGCTTCAGCAGATCATCGACCCGTGTGTCGATGGGCGCGCGAATATCCTCATAGCGGTCGAGCCGGCCATTATGGTTGAGGTCGCGCCATCCCGAAGAGGACGGCGCGCCTGCGCCGCCCAGCGCCACCACCAGCAGCGATGCCGCCATGAACCTGCGCATCACCATGACAATTGTTCCCTCCCGCAAAAGGCGTCGACCGGGCTGTTGCCGGTGAAGGGCGCGTCACCCGTCAGCCGTTCCACCAGCGCCGCCTGAACATGGGGCAGCGAGGCATAGGCGTTGATATAGGTCGCGAAATTCGGTGCGTCATACAGATAATAGGGCTGGCCGAAGGAGACGAGCAGGGTCGGGATTTCGCGGTTGAACTGGATCATACCGTTGCGCGGGCTGGCGTGCAGCTTGGCGAAGTCGAGGAAGATGTGGCTGAGCGAGGGCGTGGCTTCCTGCCCGATCAGATAGAGGATGAGGTCGGTATCCTCGGGCGTCGGCATCGCTTCGGGGTCGAAATGGCGGACAGTGAAACCTCGCTCTTCCAGACCTGCGATCAAAGGTGTGAAATCGCGTTCGGGCGCGCCGGAGAAGAAGCTGGCGCCTTCGTCCGAGATGATGACCACGCGCTTGTGCCGGTCCGACGCGATCGGGAGCAGTCTATCGCGATCCTTGACCAGCGTGATGCTCGCGGCGCAGGCGTGCGCGGCCTGATCCAGATGGGCGGGCTGGCGCAGCAGGGTGCGGGTTTCTTCGACCGGCGCGATCCGCTCGTCAGCGGTCATGCGATGCAGCCCCAGTTTCGCCTTCAGCGACAGGAAGCGGGTGACGGCGTCGTGGAGGCGCTGTTCCGACAGACGGCCGTCGCGCAGGCCCTGTAGCATGAAGCCCATATCGGCGACCGGATCGCGGCTGAAGAGGAAGACGTCGCAGCCGCCTTCGATCACGGCGGGGACGGCTTCGGCGCGGGCCATCCAGCTGGTGAGGCCGCCCATGACGGTCGCGTCGGACACGATCAGGCCGTCAAAGCCCAGTTCGTCACGCAGCAGATCCTGGTTCAGCAGGCGGGATACGGAGGCGGGTTCGAACGCCTGCGCGCCCGCATGCGACATCTTCTCGCGGATATAGGCGGGCAGGGCGATATGCGCCGACATGATCGTCATCACGCCATCATCGACCAAAGTGCCGAAGATGCGGCCGAAGGTCGCGCGCCATTCGTCCATGTCCATGTCGTTGACACTGGTGACGAGATGCTGGTCGCGATCGTCCAGCCCGTCGCCCGGCCAATGCTTGGCGCATGCCGCCACGCCCTGCGCCTGTAGCGCGCGGACATAGGCGCGGGCCTGGGCCAGGATGCGGTCGGGGTCGGAGCCGTAGGAGCGGGTACCGACTACCGCGTTGCGAAAGGCGCGGTTGATGTCGACCACCGGGGTGAAGGACCAGTTATAGCCCAGCGCCCGGCTCTCCTGCCCGACGATGCGGGCAAGATCGGCGCTCAGTTCCAGATCGTCGCAGGCGGCGATGCCCATCTGGTTGGGGATGGCGGTGGTGAAGGGCGCGCTGACCGTGCCCCCCTCGATATCGCCGGACAGGATCAGGGGTACTTCGGACCGCTCGACCGCATGGCGCGTCGCGGCCCAGGCGGCGTCCAGATCATGGGCCGGGAAACGGTGGATGCCACCCGGCGCATGGGCGAGCAGCCCGTTGGTTTCGACGATGCTGTCATGGCGCGCGGACAGGACGAACAGTTGCGCGATCTGCGCCTCGACGCTCATGGCGTCGCGGGTATTTTCCACCCAGGCCATGTCCTCCGGGGAGAGGGCGAGAGGACCGGCACTGGATGAAAGGGGGGAAGACAAAGTAGGGATGACAGGGCTCATTTCGGATCGGTGAAGGCATCGTCGTAGCGGGCGCGCTTGGCGAAGATTTCGGGTGGTTCGGCGAGCGGCGGCGTGCTGTACTTGCGCGCTTCCCGCCACCAGAGCGCCTTCATCTCCGTCAGCTTGGCGGGGTTGCTGGCGGCAAGATCCGTGCTTTCGGAAAAATCTTTCGACAGGTCGAACAATTCCCACCGGTCCTTGGCAAAGTCGGTGCCATATTGATGCATCGCGACCGCGCGCCAATGGCCCGATGTGATGGCGCGCTGGCCGCGCAGTTCGAAATATTGCACCGACCGCGTGGCGGCCGTGGGATTGCGGAAGGTGGCGCGGATCGAGCGGCCGGCGACGGGTATCTGCGCCACGCCATCCACGGTCCGGGCAAAGCCCGTGCCGGCGGCGTCCAGCAAGGTGGGCGCAAGGTCGATCGGGTCGACCATCTGGCTGCGCACGGCGCCCTTGTCCCGGATGACCGCCGGCCAGGAGACGATCAGCGGCGTGCGGACGCCGCCAGCATAGGGCCACACCTTGTACCGACGAAACGGCGTGCCACCGGCCCAGGCCCAGGGGCGGGGATATTCGGGTTGCAGCTTGTCGGTGCCGATATCGTCGATGCGTGCCCGCTGCTCGGCGAAGCTCAGCTTGTTGGGGCGGTACATCTTTTCGAAGCTGCCTTCCTGCCCCGCTTCGGACGCAGCGCCATTGTCGGAGATCAGCAGGATGATGCTGTTGTCATATTGGCCGCTATCCTTGAGCCGCTGGACGACGCGACCGATCTGCGCGTCGGCATGCTCCAGGAAACCGGCATAGGTCGCCATATAGCGGGCGAAGACGGCCTGCTCGTCGGCGCTGAGTTGATCCCAGGCGCGATCGCCAGCGGCGCGGACGGTGTTGACGGCATGGGCGGGAATGATGCCCAGCTTCTGCATCCGGGCGAAGCGTTCGGCACGCAGTGCGTCCCAGCCCTTGGCATATGTCTCGCGATAGCGGTCGATATAGGCGCGGGGGGCCTGCAATGGGGCATGGCCGGCGCCCATGGCGAAATAGAGGAAGAAGGGCTTGCCGGCCGCATCGTCAATATCGGCGATGGCATGGTCGGCCATGTCGGCGGAGAAATGATAGCCCGGCTTGTCGGGCCTGGGCAGTGCCTTGTTCCCGTCGATCAGGTCGGGATGATATTGATCGGTCCAGCCACTGTAGAAGCCGTAGAAACGGTCGAAGCCGCGCTGGAGCGGCCAAGAGGCATTGTTGCCTGGCTTGCCATCCTCATATGTGGGGCCAAGATGCCATTTGCCAACGCCATAGGTGCGATATCCTGCGGCTTTCAGCGCCTGCGGCAGCATCTGGGCATTGGTAGCCACTTCGCCGCGGTCGCGGCTCATATCATCGGTGCGTTTATCCGTCGGCAGGTCCGCCATCCGCACCGTCTGGGGATTGCGGCCGGTCAGCAGCGCCGCGCGGGTCGGCGTGCAGACCGCTTTGCTATCGAACCGGTTGTAGCGCAGTCCGCTGGCGGCCAGCGCATCGATATTGGGGGTGCGGATTTCGGAGCCAAAGGCACCGAGGTCGGAAAAGCCGACATCGTCGAGGACAATCAGGACGATATTGGGCTTGGCAGCGGCGATCGGCTCGACCTGCTTTGACGCAGCGCTCGCCCCTGACAGGCCGATCGCCGCCGTCAGCATGGTTGCCGCCATCAGGATGCGCTTGCCCATTCGTCCTGCTCCGTACCGAGAGAAGAGGAGGCGCGGCGGCAGGAAACCGCCGCGCCCGACCGATCAGAACTTCACGCCGAGCGTGGCGCCGAAATAGCGGTCCGCATCTTTGTTGAAGGTGCCGACCAGATCATAATTGCCGCCCAGGAAGGAGGTATGACCGATGCTGGTCAGATAGTTTTCGTCGAACAGATTCTTGACGAACAGGGTCAGGCTGTAGCGACCGTCAATCTGCTTCACGCCGATGCTGGCGTCGACCAGCGCATAGGCCGGCTGCTCCAGCAGCGGATCCTGCTCGACCGAGAAGTTCATCTTGCTCTGGAAGTTGACGCCCACCTGCGCGAAGCCTGCATAGTCGGTGCCCGGAATCTGCGCTTCATAACGCGGGGCGATGCTGATCTTCCACCTGGGGCTGACCGGCAGGGTGGCGCCGCGCAGATTCTGGATCGGGGTGACGCCGGCCGCCGTGCGGTAGCAGATGTTGGTCGGCGAACCCGACATGATCGGTGCGGTGGCGGCGATCTGCTGCGGGCAGTTCAGGCCATCAATGTCGATCTTCGCATCCGAATAGGTGACGGCGCCGGTCAGGCTGAAATGATCGTCGGGACGCACGGTTGCTTCGATCTCGAAGCCCTTGGTGCGCGACTTGCCGGCGTTGGTGGACACGAACTGGACCACGCCCGACGCGATGTCGGAGCGGTTCGCCTGCACCTGCAAATTGCTGTAGTCGGCCAGGAACAGAGCGGTGCTGACGCTCAGCACGCCATCGGCGGTGCGGCCCTTGAAGCCGATTTCATAAGCGTTGACATGTTCCGGCTCCAGCACGCGCTGGTCGGCGAGGTTGGCGGAGATTTCCATCTCATAACCCAGCCCCTTATAGCCGCGGGTATAGCTGCCATAGAGTTGCGCGTTGCGGCTGAATTCATATTGCAGGCCCGCCTTGCCGGTGACGGCGGTGTCGCTGGCGCTGATCGACCCGCTGGTGGAGGCATTGCCGGGGAAGATCACGTCGCCCGCCACGATCGGGGCGGTGCGGGTGCCGCTGTTGGTGCCGCTTTCATGCTGTACGCGCAGGCCAGCGATCGCCTTCAGGCCGCCAGTGATGCGATAATCGACCTGACCGAAGGCGGCGATGCTGTCCTGTTTCAGGCGGATGTCGCTCTTGGCCGACTGCCACACGATGTTGGCTGGGGCGCAGGGTTGCCCAAAGGTGCCGGCGGTGCAGCGGGCGCGACGGCGATCGAACGGCCGCTCGATATCCGAATGCATGTAGAAGACGCCGGCGACATAATTCAGGTCGCTATTGCCGTTATTGGCGATGCGCAGTTCCTGGCTGAACGCCGACAGGTCGACAATGCCATGGTTCCGGCTGAAATAGGAATAGGTGGCGTTGGCGCCGACGAACAGCGGTACGTCGCTGTTGATGCGCTCGATCGGCTGGTTCGTATCCAGATAATATTTCTGGTAGGCAGTGACCGACGTGATGGTGGCGTTGCCCAGATCCCAGTCCGCCTGGAGCGAATAGGTCTGCTGCTTGCTGTCGGCGTATGAGACGGTTTCGTCGTTGATCGTCCGGTTTTCCCGAGTCGCCTTGACCGGTCCGAGCAGCGCCTGAAGGTTCGGATTGGTAATCGCGATCCAGTTCGAGGCGCAGCAGTCCGCATTGGTCTTGCGATATTCGGCCGCGAACAACAGGTTCAGATTGTCGGTCGCATCCCATTCCAGCTTGCCGCGCACGCCCCAACTCTTCGAACCATTGTTCCAGCCGCCGGTGGCGATGTTGCGGGCGACGCCGCGCACATCATTGTAGAAGCCGGTGACGCGGGCGCGCAGCGTGTCGCTGATCGGGCCGGACACGGTGCCACGGACGCGATATTCGTCATGTTCGGCGATGGTCACCTCGCCCTTGCCCTCGAAATCGCGCGAGGGGCGAGCGGTCGTGACGTTGATCACGCCAGCAGTCGCGTTCTTGCCGAACAGCGTGCCCTGCGGGCCGCGCAGCACTTCGACCCGCTCGATATCGGCGAGGTCAGTGAAGCCCTGGGCTTGGCGCACGGCGACGACGCCGTCGACCACGGTGGATACGGACGATTCGACGCCCTGCCCGAACAGGGCGGTGCCGATGCCGCGAATGCGGAAGCTGCTGTTGGTTGGATTGGCGCCCTGCTGGAAGGTCAGCGAGGGCACGGCCTGCACCAGCGAGCTGCTGTCGTTGATCTGGCGGTTGGCGAGCGTGTCGGCGCCCACGGCCGTCACGGCCAGCGGCACGTCCTGCAGGCGCTCGGCGCGCTTCTGCGCGGTGACGACGATGTCGGTGCCGTCCTGCGGCGCCTGCGGCGCGGCGTCCTGCGCCATCGCGGCAGAGGCGGTCAGGGCAACGCCCAGGCTGAATGCGGACACCGCAGCGCGGCGCATCGTCATGGTCTTGGAAAAGCGCATATATCCTCCCCTTGTCCGGCGCCTGTATCGACGCGCGGTCGTGCAAAATGAAACCCACCAGCGGTTGGCCGCTCGGTTGTAGCGCTAAATCTTCTCCTATGGCGGCGAAGTCAATATCGAAATTTTAGCGCTACATTTTTTGGCGATCATGCGGATTTTGTGTCACAGGGGATCGATCGGGCATTTGCAACCGCCCGGAATATAGCGTTAAATATGGGCGTGGCGCGCCAGTGCCCATCCGTTTGCAAGGAGTTTCCGCATGGCTCGTTCGGGTCGCCGCGCCAGCCAGGCCATCACCATTCAGACCGTGGCGGAGCGGGCCGGCGTGTCGGCAATGACCGTGTCCAACGTGCTCAACAACAGTCCGCGGGTGCGCGACAGCACGCGCGAGGTGGTGATGGCGGCGGTGCGGGAACTCAACTATATTCCCAATATGGCGGCGCGCTCGCTCGCCAGCGCCAGTGCGACCCGGATCGGGCTACTCTATCGCAATATCGAAAATGCCTTTCTCAGTTCCATTCTGGTCGGCGCGCTGGACGCGACCAGTCGGCTGGGCGCGCAACTGTTGCTGCGCCCGCTGGAAAGCGGCGATCCCAAGGAGATCGCACAGCAGATGCAGGGGCTGGTGGAAAATGGCGCCCATGCGATCCTGATCGTCCCGCCCTATTGCGAGGTCGCCAATCGCCACGGCCTGACGCGCGACTTTCCGGTGCCGGTGGTGGCGATGTCGCCCGGCGGCGACCTGCCCGGCGATCATTGCGTGCGGATCGACGATTTCGGCGCGGCACGGGACATGACCGCCTATCTGATCGGCCTGGGGCATCGGGCCATCGGCTTCATCCGCGGCGGCGCCGGCCACCTGATCCACCGCACCCGGTGCGAGGGCTATCAGGCGGCGCTGCGCGATGCGGGGCTGCCCATCCGTCCCGACCTGATCGTCAGCGGCGACATGAGCTTCGAATCGGGACTGGTGGCGGGCGCGATGCTGCTGGATATGCCCGACCGGCCGACCGCTATCTTCGCCAGCAATGACGACATGGCGGCTGCGATCGTCTCGCTGGCGCACCGCCGCGGGCTGGACGTGCCGCGCGACCTGTCGGTGGCGGGATTCGACGATACCCCGATCGCAGTGAAGATCTGGCCATCGCTCACCACCGTCAAGCATCCGGGCAAGCAGATTTCAGCGCAGGCCGCCACCCTGGCCGTTGCGCTGGCGCGGGGCGGGGACGCCGCCGTGCGCGTCAACGATTATCTGGCGCATGAGCTGGTGGTGCGGGAGTCCGCGGCGCCCGTCACAACCATTTGAGTTTCTTGAAACGGTTGTAGAGCAAGGCGCACACCACGCCGATCACGCCCAGAACCACGAAATATCCGTAACGCGTCTTGAGTTCGGGCATATGTTCGAAATTCATGCCGTAAATGCCGGCGATTGCGGTCGGCACCGCCAGGATCGCGGCCCAGGCGGCCAGTTGCCGGGTGATGTCGCCGGTACGCTGCTGTTCCAGCAGATTGCTCGATTCGAAGACGCTGTTCAGAATCTCGCGCAGGTCGTCGACCATGGTCTGTACCCGGCGGACATGGTCGCGCACGTCGCTGAAATAGGGGCGGGCGTCCGGATCGATGCTGGGCAGGTCCATCTTCACGAATTTGGTCGCGACCTCCTGCATCGGCAGCAGGATGCGCTGGAAGCGGATGAGCTGGCGGCGGAGGCTGAAGATGCGGGTGATGTCTTCCCGGCGCAGGAAATGGTCGATCATCTGCTGCTCCATTTCCAGCACCTCCTCCTCAATCCCCTCTATGATCGGCAGATAGCCATCGACGATGAAGTCGAGGATGGCGTGCAGCACATAGTCCACCCCCTGAGCCAGGCGGGAGGGCACCGCCTCCAGTTCCTCGCGCAGCGCCACATGGGCGCGGGCCGATCCGTGGCGGACGGAGATGATATGGCTGGGGCCGACGAACAGCGCGGTTTCGCCATAGCAGATGGCGTCGCCCTCGACATGGGCGGTGCGCGCGACGACGAACAGTTGATCGCCATAAATATCCACCTTGGGCAACTGGTTCGCCTTGATCGCATCCTCCACCGCCAGCGGATGCAGGCCATGCGTGCGGGCCAGCGTCTCCATCTCTTCCACGGTGGGTTCTGCCACGCCGATCCAGATGAATTCCGACTTGTCGGGCGCACACTCGACCCGCTCGTCGATCGCCACCGGGCGGACCCGCTGGCCGTTGCGATAGAGATAGGCGGCGACGACGGTCATGGCGCTATGTTTCCCTTTGGTTTCCGTTCGCTAGCAGACAATGCAGCCTTCGTCGCGCCTTTCGCCGCATCCCTGCTTCAGTCCATATGATTTTTGCTGAAGGGGGTGGCGATTGACTTCGCCATGACATAGTTCAGGCCGAAAGGGGCGCATAGAAGAGCGTGCGGCATAGGCTTGGAGGGGGCAGGCCGCACGAAAATTTGGAGCTGTGCCTTGCACATCACGACTATCGATTTCGAGGCGTCCTGCCTGCCACGCCACGGACGGTCCTTCCCGATCGAAGTGGGCATAGCGGATGGCGATGTCTCGCGCAGCTGGCTGATTCGTCCGCACGACAGTTGGGCGGGCTGGGATTGGACCCCCGAAGCGGAAGCGCTGCATGGCCTGAGCCGCGACCGGATCGAGCGGGAGGGATTGCCCGTAACGGTCGTGCTCGCCGAACTGGTCGCCGCGACGCAGGGCCGACGGGTGGTCGCCGACAGCCTGATCGATCAATATTGGCTCGATACGCTGGCTGCCGCAGCGGGCGCGCCGACGCCCTTCACGATCCAGCATGTCGTGACCCTGTTCGACGAGCAGGGCGCCGACGAGGCGCGGGTGGGCGCCGCCGTGGCCTTTGCCGACGGGCAGGGGGCGACGCGGCATCGCGCGGCCGGCGATGCGCTGTGGCTGTCCGCGCTGATCGCGCATGTTCGCGGCGTGACGATTGCGCCGCGTGCGCCGGTGCTGATGGCTGCGCAGTAAAGCGCCGATAATTGCGCCAGCAATGATTTGTTACGTCCGGCAAATTACGGAGACACTCGCCAGCCCTAATCTTTCTCCCGTCCGCGGCTGCACGGCCAAGATGTTGCAGATCGCCAAGTCGCAAAGGAGAAACCCATGTTCCTTATTCTCGCATCGGGCGTGGCGGCCCTGTCCGCCGCCAGCCCCATCCACAGCGCCGAGATCAGCCACGGCGCCCAGGCCTATACCGCCAGCTATCATGCCCAGCCGGCGATCAGCCTGCGAGAAGTCGAACCGCGCTTCGCCAATCGCGGCGCCGTGCCCGTCTGCCGCTGGCAGGCCGACGTCACCGTCAATCGCGCCGTCGCCGCGCAGGGCCGCGCCGTCCCCGCCTTCGGCAAGGCGATCCATCGCTTCACTCCGCTGTCGGGCAGCTATGCCGGCACCTGCACCGCCGCGCGCAGCCAGATCGATGCGCAGGTCGCCCGCTACGCCCAGGCCCGCACGGCGGAAGCCGTCGCGGTCGCGCAGCAGGATCGCGCCGTGCTGGTCGGCGAACTGGACGGCGTGCGCGCGCTGACCGTGCCGGGCGCCGTTCAGGGGGGATGAGTCCACCGCTGATACTGATCGCCGAAACGCACCAGGATTTGCGGCACAAGGTCCGCGAATATCTGGAGCAGAGCGGGTTCCGCGCTCTGCCGGCGGCGTCGGCGACCGATATTTTCAGCGCCCTCACCAGCACGCCGGTTGGCGCCGTCGTGCTGGACGCGGCGCTGCGCGGGCCGGATGGGCTCGACCTTTGCCGCGACGTGCGCGAACGCAGCGACGTGCCCATCATCCTGGTCGGATCGAACAGTTCGGAGGTCGACCGGGTGGTCGGGCTGGAACTGGGCGCGGACGACTATATGGCCAAGCCCTATTCGGCGCGCGAACTCGCCGCCCGGTTGCGCGCGGTGCTGCGGCGTGGCCGGGGCGAGCGCGCGCTGGGCTTGCGCCGCCAGACGGAAGCCATTTTCGATGGCTGGGTCGTCGACTTCGCCCGGCGCGAAGTCACCGATCCCCAGGGCGGTCTGGTCGAACTGACCGCGGCCGAATTCGCGTTGCTGTCGGTGTTCCTCGACCATAGCCAGACGGTGATTGCGCGCGCGCGCCTGATGGAACTGGCGGGAGTGCGCGATGCGCCGTCGTCGGATCGCAGCATCGACGTGCTGGTCAGCCGGTTGCGCCGCAAGCTGGGCGCGGGCGGACGGCCTGCGCCGATCGTGACGGTTCGTGGCGTGGGCTATATGTTCAGCGCCGTGGTCGACCGGCGCTGACGCGCCGGTTCCTGCGCCGAGCCGCGGATTTTCGCGGTTCGGCGCGGCAATCGCACGGCCCGCTGCGCAGACATAGTTTTTAACAAACCCGCTGCGCCGCAGCAAAACCGTATCCTTATCCTCCTCCTCAAGCCGGTCCGTCCCCTGACCGGCACCATAGTGAGAAGAGGATAGACTCCATGAACGAGCTACTCGGCCGCGTATTCAGTTTCGAAACCAAGGTTTTCCCGAACGAAAGCGCGCTCTATAACCAGCTGGCCAGCCATGGCCAAAGCCCCAAGGCGCTGATGATTTCCTGCGCCGATTCGCGCATCGTCCCCGAACAGATCATGCAGGCTGCGCCCGGCGACCTGTTCGTCTGCCGCAACGCCGGCAATATCGTCCCCCCCCATGCCAGCCAGTTGGGCGGCGTCACCGCAACGGTCGAATATGCGATCATGGTGCTGGGCGTGCGCGACGTCATCGTCTGCGGCCATAGCGATTGCGGCGCGATGAAGGCGCTGGCCACCGATGCCAATCTGGAATCGATGCCCAACGTCGCCGCCTGGCTGCGCCATTCGCATGCCGCGCAGAAAGTGTGCCGCGAAAATTATCCCACCGACCTGAGCGACGCGGACAAGCTGCGCAACATGGCGCTGGAAAATGTCGTCGTGCAGCTCGCGCACCTGCGCACCCATCCGTCGGTCGCCTCTGGCATCGCTCGCGGCGAGATCGCGCTGCATGGCTGGTATGTCGATATTCATGCCGGTCAGGTGCTGGGACTGGATGGTGAAACCGGGCGCTTCTCGCCGCTGCGCGAGGGGCAGCCGCTCCCCGTCGCCCTTCCCCACGCCCGTCGCCTCGCCGGCGATGGCCAATACGCCCAAGCGGCGGAGTAAATCATGTTGAAGGCTCTTTCCGGCGGCAATCTCAGCCGCGATTTTACGGCGTCGATCGTCGTCTTCCTGGTGGCGATGCCGCTTTGCATGGGCATCGCCATCGCATCCGGCGTGCCGCCGGAAAAGGGTCTGATCACCGGCATCATCGGCGGCCTGGTCGTCGGCCTGCTGGCGGGTTCGCCCTTGCAGGTCAGCGGACCGGCTGCCGGTCTGGCCGTCATCGTCTTCGAAATCGTCCGCGAACAAGGGCTGTCCGCCCTTGGTCCCATCCTCATTCTGGCGGGCGCGATCCAGATCGTTGCCGGCCTGCTGCGGGTCGGCGGCTGGTTCCGGGCCATATCGCCTGCGGTCGTGCATGGTATGCTCGCCGGGATCGGGGTGCTGATCGTGGTCGGTCAGTTCCATGTGCTCTTCGACGACAAGCCATTGTCCAGCGGCCTGCATAATTTGATCGCCATGCCGGGTCAGATTCTGGGCCTCACGACGGGCGACACCGTCACGGCGTTCGCCGTAGGCCTCATCACCATCTTCAGTATGCTGGGCTGGGAAAAGTTCCGGCCGGCTTCGATGAAGCTGGTGCCCGGCGCGCTGGTCGGCGTGGTTGCGGCGACGCTGGTCGCCTTCATTCTGGGCCTGCCGGTGGCGCGCGTGACCGTGCCGGAATCGATCGTCGCGGCGATCAGTCTGCCGGAACAGGGGCTGCTGGCGCAATTGATGAACCCCACGGTGATCACCACCGCCATCGCCATCGCCTTCATCGCCAGCGCCGAAACCCTGCTGTCGGCCGCCGCGGTCGACCGGATGCATGACGGCGTGCGCACCAACTACAACCGCGAACTCAGTGCCCAGGGCGTCGGCAACCTGCTGTGCGGCTTTGCCGGCGCGCTGCCGATGACCGGCGTCATCGTCCGCAGTTCGGCCAATGTGCAGGCCGGCGCCAAGACCCGCCTGTCGGCCATCCTGCACGGCATCTGGATCCTGGGCTTCGTCGCGCTGCTGCCCTGGCTGCTACGCGAAATCCCCATGGCCGCGCTGGCCGGCATCCTGGTCATCACCGGTGTTCGCCTGGTGAGCGTCGCGCATGTGAAGCATCTGTTCCACCTCTACGGTCCGCTGCCCGCGATCGTCTGGGCGGCGACGCTGATCTGCGTGGTGGCGACCGACCTGCTGACCGGCGTGCTGGTGGGCATCGGCCTGTCGCTGCTCGAACTGCTGCCCCACGCGACGCGGCTGCGGCTGAACATGGAAGAGGAAAGCCGCGGCGAAGCGCATGAAGTGGCGCTGCGCGGCACGGCCACCTTCCTCAGCCTGCCCAAGCTGTCGGCCAAGCTCGAATCGCTGCCGACCGCCGGTCTGGTCATCCTCAACGTCGAACGCCTCGGCCATATCGATCATACCTGCGCGGAAATGCTGCGCGAATGGGTCGATCGCCGCCGGGGCGGAGGGGCGCCGGTCGAACTGTTCGGCGCCACCGGACGTATGCGTCAACTCGTCGCCTGACCCCCCTCAACACAGGGCGACGTTTTGAGCCGCCGTGCCTCCCCCTAGGGCACGGCGGCATTTCTTTGTCTCGTTGCGGTATGGAAACATGTTGGCAACATATATTGCCATTTTAGCAAAGAACCGTGCCCCGCATATCACAGCATGGTTGATCCTTTCGCAGGTGCGAGAAAAGCGGTTTGCCTGGTCGTCGCCAACGCATAGTCCAAGATCATCCGCCGGTATCGAAGACGATCAACAACAGATCTTTGGGCCAGAGCGGATGCAGGACGGAACATTCCAACGTTAAGGGGAATGTTCATGAAGTATCAAATCGCTTGTGCCGCCCTCGCGCTCCTGTCCAGCGTGCCGGCTTTCGCGCAGGAAGAACCCGCCAGCCCCGTCACCGTCACCGGCAGCGTCGGATTGATCTCCGATTATCGCTTCCGCGGCGTGTCGCAGAGCGACAAGGCCATGGCTGTCCAGGGCGGCATCACCGCTACCCATGAAAGCGGCGCCTATGTCGGCACCTGGGCATCGAACCTGGCAGGCTGGGGCACCTTCGGTGGCGCCGGCATCGAACTGGACCTGTTCGCCGGCTATGCCATCCCGCTCAACGAGACGACGACGCTGGACGTCGGCCTGACCTGGTATATGTATCCGTCGGGTGCGGACGAAACCGATTTCGCCGAACCCTATGTCAAGCTGTCGAGCCAGCTCGGCCCGGTCAAGGGACTGCTCGGCGTCGCCTATGCGCCCAAGCAGCAGGCGCTGGGCAAATGGTATAACGACGCCGCCAGCTATGCGACCGGCATCCCCGACCGCCCCGGCAAGAAGAACGACAATTTCTACATCTGGAGCGACGTCAGCGGCGCGGTTCCCAACACCCCGGTGACGCTGAAGGCGCATCTGGGCTGGTCGAAGGGCAATAGCGGCCTTGGCCCGAACGGCACGTCGGTCGCGCCGACCGGCAAATATCTCGACTGGCTGGTGGGTGCGGACGTCGCCATTCCCGGCACGCCGCTGACGCTGGGCATCGCCTATGTCGACACCGACATTGCCCGGGTCGAGGAAAATTATCTGCGCCCGAACCTGTCGGTCGCCGACGCCGACAATGCCGGCAAGTCGATCGTGCGCAGCCAGGTCCTGTTCTCGATCTCGGCCGCCTTCTGATCCATATCGCCGGGCCTGGTTCGCCAGGCCCGGCACCGGCCCCTGGCTCCGGGCGGGGCCGGGACTTTTCCCTGCTGTGACAAATTGTTGCTGCAGTTGCGTTTCGGCCTTTCCCGCCGCCCGCGCGGTTGACCGCCGATCCGGCGACCCCTATTTCCCGACCATGACATTTTGTGCGCTGACGCCTTCATGACCGCCCCTTCGATCATCCTCGTCGAAGACGATCCGCCGCTGCGCACCCTGACCGCGCGCGCGCTGCAGGAGCATGGCTATCAGGTGCGGCCGGCCTCTTCCGGTCCCGAAATGTGGGTGGCGTTCGACGCTGGCCCGGTCGATCTGGTCGTGCTCGACGTCATGCTGCCCGGCACCAACGGCATCGACCTGTGCCGCCAGATCCGGCGCAAGAGCGACGTCCCCATCATCTTCATCAGCGCCAAGGGCAGCGAAACCGATCGCATCGTCGGGCTGGAACTGGGCGCCGACGATTATCTCCCCAAGCCCTTCGGGACGCGCGAACTGATCGCGCGCATCCGCGCCATCCTGCGCCGCGTCGGCGTGGAGCGCGGCCCGGACGAGCATCGCGAGAGCGAAGCCCATTTCGATGGCTGGAGCGTGAACTTCCCCCGGCGCGAGCTGCGTTCTCCCACCGGCGCGATCGTCGAGCTGACCGGGGCGGAATTCGACCTGCTCGGCTCCTTCCTCAGCCATCCGCAGCGCGTCATCGCGCGCGAGCGGCTGATCGAACTGTCGCGCACCCGCATGGGTGACAGCAGCGATCGCAGCATCGACGTCCTCGTCAGCCGCCTGCGTCGTAAATTGTCCACAGCCGACAAGGGCGCGCCGATCACCACTGTCCGCGGCGTGGGCTATATGTTCAACGCAGAGGTCAGCCGCGCTTGAGACGCCATGTCAGGGGATCGCTGGGGCTGCTCGGCCGCCTTTTCGCGATCCTGCTGTTGACGGTCATGCTGGAATTTGCGGTTGGCACGCTCATCTACGAGCGCACCAGCCAGATGTCGCTTCAGGATGACGAAGCGCGGCGGCTCGCCGAACATCTGGTCATCGCGCGCAAGCTGTTGACCGAGCAGCCGCCTGCGGAACGCCCCGCGCTCGGCCTGCAACTGACGACCGATCGCTACGACGTCCATTGGTCGCCCGCCGCGCCGCCGCCGCCGCCCTTGTCGCCCGAACTGGAACGGATGCGCCAGCAGATCATTGCCTGGGAACCCAGCCTGGAGCGGTCGCGCCTCTGGCTGCGGCTCGCCTCGCCCAGCCGTCATTCGGAAATCAATGGCGGCCTGCAATTGCCGGACGGCAGTTGGCTCTATTTCGGCATGCATCATGGCGGCAGCAAATGGGCCTTTACCCTCGGTCGGCTGGGACTGGCGCTGATCCCGGTGCTGGCGTTGCTGATCGCCGGCTGGCTGCTGATCCGCAGGACGCTCGCCCCGCTGCGCGACCTGACCCATGCGACCCACCGTATCGGTCTGGGCGCCGCGGTGATGGTGCCTGAAGCCGGGACCAGCGACGTGCGCAACCTGATCGCGGCGTTCAACATGATGCAGTCGCGTCTCCACCGTCTCATCAACGAACGAACCGAGACGCTGGCGGCGGTCGGGCACGACCTGCGCACCCCGCTCGCCCGACTGCAGTTGCGGCTGGAGGGGGTGAAGGACGGTGACATCCAGCAGGCGATGGCCGGCGACCTGGAGGAAATGGGGGCGATGCTGGAATCGCTGCTTGCATTCCTGGGTGGCGAGAAAGACCCTGAGCCGCCCGTGCGCACCGATGTCGCGGTCACCATCGCCACCATCGTCGATGCCTTTCAGGACCATGGCGACGATGTGGCCTATGAAGGACCGGATCATCTGGAAATGGCGGTGCGCGCCCTGTCGCTGCGCCGGGCGGTGCGCAATCTGATCGAGAATGCGCTCCACTATGGCGAACGCGCCCGCGTTTCGCTGGAGCGGGTCGGGACCGAGATATTGATCCGAGTCGATGATGACGGTCCCGGCATCCCGCGCGAACGACTGGAGGAGGTGCTGCGGCCTTTCGCCCGGCTCGACGATGCGCGCCAGCGCAATACCCGCGGCCTCGGCCTGGGCCTCGCCATCGTCGAAAAGGCGGTACGGGCCGAAGGTGGACAACTGACGCTTGCCAACCGGCCCGAAGGCGGCCTGCGCGCCGAAATCTGCCTGCACCTGCCCAGGTCATTGGCGCGCAGCTAAAAGAGAATCTGTCCGACCCCAAGCAAAACTCGTTTATCGCTGCGCCCGCGACCACGCTATGCCCGCGGCAACAGGCGCATGAGGCGGATATGATGGCAGACGGACAGGACGATGATCGGATCGTCGAAGGCTATTGGGACATTGCGGCGCTGACGGCGGAACTGGGCGCCGCGCGCAGCCGGTGGCGGCAGGCGCAGCAGCATCATGCCGAATATGGCGCCGAAGGCTTCCCGTCGCGCGATAATCTCACCAGGATCATGCAGTCGCTATGCGGCGCGCTGTTCCCCCTGCGCCTCGGCCCGAGCTTCGTGCGTCTGCATAATGAGGACGCCTATGTGGCCGAAACGCTGCAGACGGTGCTCAGCCGCCTCTACGGCCAGATCCGGCTCGAACTCATCTACGCGCTGAAGGACGAGCCGGCGGAAGCGGTCGATCGCGAAGCAGCGCGCATCATCGCGGCCTTCGCCCAGAGCCTCCCGACGCTGCGCGTGCTGCTCGACACCGATGTCGATGCCGCCTTCCTGGGCGATCCCGCCGCGCGCAGCGTGGACGAGGTGCTGATCTGCTATCCGTCCATGCTGGCGATCATCCATCATCGGCTGGCGCATCGCCTGCATCGACTGGGCGCGCCGCTGGTGGCGCGCATCATGTCGGAAATCGCCCATGGCAAGACCGGGATCGACATCCATCCCGGCGCGACCATCGGCCAGTCCTTCTTCATCGATCACGGCACCGGCGTCGTGATCGGCGAAACCGCGATCGTGGGCGATCGGGTGCGCCTCTATCAGGGCGTGACGCTGGGTGCGCGCAGCTTTCCGGCGGACGGGAAGGGCGCGCTGGAAAAGGCGTTGCCGCGCCATCCGATCATCGAGGATGATGTGGTCGTCTATGCCGGGGCGACGATCCTGGGCCGGATCATCGTCGGCAGCCGTTCCGTCATCGGCGGCAATGTCTGGCTGACCGACAGCGTGCCGGCCGACAGCCATGTGCGCCAGGCCAAGGCGCACTATGAGGTGACCAGCCGGGTCGAAGTCTCCGCCCCGCACCGCGTCCACGCCATGCTGGAAAGCACGGACGGGGTGGGCGAGAATATCTAGCCAACATTCGTTTGCTTATCGCCCCGCGCAGCTATCCCCGTCTCCCGCAATCAGATCCAGGCAACGTCCGTCAATCTCGCTCTTCGCCACCGGCAGATGGATCAGCGCGGCGAGGCTCGGGAGGATATCCACCGTCTCCACCCCCAGCGGCTGTTCGAAATGCTGCATCCCCTTGCGCCAGAACAGGATCGGCACGCGGCGGTCCGTATCCCAGGGCGAACCATGGGTCGCGACCGCGCCCATGGTCGCCTGCTCCGGGATCGACATGACGCGGGGTTTCAGCAGCAGCAGCAGGTCGCCCGACCGCTCCGCATAGAAGCTGGCGCGCGCTTCCTGGATCAGGCTCCAGCTTTCCGGCGGGCCGGACGGGGAAGGAGTGGCTGCAATCTCCGCCTTCGTAAACACCACCTGTACCTGGGGATGGGCGCGCAGCAGCTTGAGCGCTTCGGCCTCGACGCGCGCGCGCTGGGCGGCGGTCAGCCCCTTGTCGAAATAGAGGTCGCCTGACGGGCCGTCGCCCCAGAGCACCTTCTTGCCGGGCAGGCCGGCCTTGTCGGCAATGGCGGCGTTCAGCGCCTTGGGCGTCAGCGCCATGTCGACGCGCTGTTCCATCGGCATGGCGTTGAGGCGGTGACGCTCTGGCAGGTCGTGGCCGCCATGATCGGCGGTCAGCACCACGACATAGTCGATGCCGTCCTTGTCCAGCCGATCGAAGAAGGCGCCCAGTTCATGATCGAGCCGGTCGACCTGGATGCAGCTTTCGGTGCCTTCGGTGCCGTAAGTGTGGCCGACATAGTCGGTCGCCGACAGGCCGATCGAGATGATGTCGGTCTGCGCCTGCTTGCCCAGCGCCATAGTCTCGATCGCCGCCGCGGCGAAGGCCAGCGTCATCGCATCCTGCTCCGGCGAAATGCGGAAGCTCTTATAATCGCCAGCCGCGCGCGCGAAGCGGCCGGTGCCGACGGTCCTGTCGCCCGCCTGCACCGGGAAATCCTTCGACACGCACTGGGGCGGCAGTTCGAAGCCCGGATTGGGCTGGGCCAGCCGCTGCGCCATCGCCGCGTTGACCTTGGCCACCAGCGGCGGGGTGGCGATCCCCTTATAGCTGACATAGCCCTGCGCGCCGCCCAGCCACCACACCTGGTCGGCGGTCGCGCCGCCCATCATGATCGCCGCGCGATCCTTCCCCGCGACCGACACGACGCGGGTGGCGGGGTTGGCGATCTTCATCCGGCCGCCCAGCGTCGGCACCTTCAGATGCAGGGGGGAGGCTTCATATTTGTCGCTGCTGCTGCCGGGCTGCGTCTCGTCCTCGGCGCAATAGACATTTTTGTCCTCGCGCTGGGTGCTGAGGTCGAACCAGTTATTGGCGATGACGCCGGTGCGCGACGGGCGGCTGCCGGTCAGGATGGTGGAGTGGCCGGGGCAGGTTTCGGTCGCGGCATGGCTCTGATAGCCGCGCGGGAAGACCGCCCCTTCGCTCGTCAACCGCTTGAGGCCGCCGCTATAATATTGGCGATATTCGCTGAACAGGTCGGCGGAAAATTGGTCCACGCTGATCGCGACGATCAGCTTTGGAGGGATCGTGGGCATGGTTGCTGCGGCGGCCGGAGCAGGGCTTTGCGCCACGACCGGCGCGACGGGGGCCAGGGCGGTGGCGAGCAACAGGGCGGCAGCGACTCGTTTCAACATATTCTCTGACCTTCTCATGCCTTGACGGCGGATAGGGAGCGACCTAGCCCCCTTGCATCCACCCGACCAGAGGCCCGATGCGCATTTTTCAAGTCATATTCATGACGTTTGCCCTGCTGGCAGGCCTGTCCGTCGCGCAGGTGCCCGCGGCACAGGCGCAAGGCGCGTTCGGCGGCGGGCCGGCGCATATCGCCGCCACGCTGGCGGCGGAAAGCGCTGCGCCCAAGGCCGGCGAGGGCACAACCATCGCCTTCGCCATGACGCCGGAAAAGGGCTGGCACGGCTATTGGGAAAATCCCGGCGATGCGGGTCTGGGCATGACCGTCGACTGGACCCTGCCCGCCGGCGTCACCGTCGGCACGCTGCGCTATCCGGTGCCGGAAACGCTGCTGATCTCCGGCCTGATGAACCATGTCTATGAAGGCCCCTATGGCGTGCTGGCGACGCTGAAGGTCGCAGCGGGCCTTGCGCCCGGCACCCGCCTGCCGGTGCGGGCGAAGGCGCAATGGCTAGCTTGCACCGACAAGGTCTGCGTGCCCGAAAGCGGCGATCTGACGCTGGATCTGGTCGTAGGCGACGGCACCGTGTCGGCGGCCGATCGGACCCGCTTCGATGGATGGCGGACCCATCTGCCCCGGCCGCTGGGTTCGGAAGCAAGCTATGCGGTACAGGACGGCAAGCTGCGCCTGTCGGTGCCGTTTCCGGCCAGCGCGCAGGCCAGCGACATCCACCTCTTTCCGCTGGCCGAGGGGCTGGCCCGCTACGCCGCGTCGCAAACGGTAACGCGGGAGGGCGACAGGCTGCTGATCGAGACGGACGCGGCCGAGGGTGGCAAGGGCGGCACGGTTCAGGCGGTATTGCGGACCGGCGACCATGTCGGTTTCCTGCTGACGGCGAAACCCGGACAGGTCGCCGGTGCATCCGACGGCGGGCAAGGACGCGCGATCCTCGCCGCGCTGGGGGGCGCGCTGCTGGGCGGGCTGCTGCTCAACATCATGCCATGCGTCTTCCCGATCCTGGGCCTTAAGGCGATGAAGCTGGCGAAAGCGGGTGGTGACGAGCGCACCGTCCGGCGCGAGGCTCTGGCTTATACGCTGGGGGTCATCCTGACCTGTCTGGCGCTGGGCGGCGCGCTGCTGCTGTTGCGCGCAGCGGGCGGGGCGGTCGGCTGGGCGTTCCAGTTGCAAGACCCGCGCATCATATTGGCGCTGCTGCTGCTGGTGACCGGTATTGCCTTCAATCTCGCGGGGCTCTTCGATCTTAGTGCCTATGGCGGCGGCGAGGCACTGGCGGGCAAGGGCGGTGTTGTCGGCTCCTTCTGGACCGGGGCGCTGGTCGCCTTCGTCGCGACACCTTGCACCGGACCGTTCATGGCGGCGGCGATGGGCGCGGCGCTGCTGCTGCCCCTGGCGGCTGCGCTGGCGATATTCGCCGGGCTGGGGCTGGGGCTGGCGCTGCCCTTTCTGCTGCTCGCTTATATTCCAGCGCTTCGCAAAGGATTGCCGAAGCCCGGCGGCTGGATGGGCCGTTTCCAGAAGATCCTCGCCATCCCGATGTTCCTGACCGCGCTCGGCCTCGCCTGGCTGCTCGGCCAGCAGCGCGGCGTGTCGGGCATGACGATCGGCCTGGCCGCGGCGCTGCTGCTGGCGCTGCTGCTCTGGTGGCTGGGCGGTCGCCAGCGGGTGAGCAAGGGTGGCGGCCGGGTCGCCGCGCTCGCCGGGTTGGCGCTGCTCGCAGGCGCCGCTTACGCGCTCCCGACCAGCGCGCCGACGGCTGTGGAAAAAGGCGATTCAACTGTCCATTTCGATGTCGCAAAACTCGCCGAACTGCGCGCCGCGAACAAGCCGGTCTTCCTCTATTTTACCGCCGACTGGTGCCTGACCTGCAAGGCGAATGAGGCCGCCGCCATCGACCGCGCCGAAACCCGCGCCGCCTTCGACAGGGCCGGCGTCACCGTCATGGTCGGCGACTGGACCAATGCCGATCCCGCCATCACCCGCTTCCTCGAAGCGCAGGGCCGGTCGGGCGTCCCGCTCTATCTCTTCTACGCGCCGGGCAAGGAAGCGCAGACCCTGCCGCAACTCCTCACCCCCGCCACCCTTGCCGGACTGGTGCGCTGATGGCCAAGGTGCGTGCCGACCAGTTGCTCGTCGACAGCGGCCTTGCCGAAAGTCGCGCGCGCGCGCAGGCGCTGATCCTCGCCGGCCTCGTCTTCCTGGGCGACCGCAAGGTCGATAAGGCCGGGCAGCAGGTGCCCGAAGGCACGGAACTGGACGTACGCGGTCGCGACCATCCTTGGGTGTCGCGCGGCGGCATCAAGCTGGCTCACGCCCTGGAGGAGTTTGCCATCGACGTCACCGGCTTCGTCGCCATCGACGTCGGCTCCTCGACCGGCGGCTTTACCGACGTATTGCTGACCAAGGGGGCGGCGAAGGTCTATGCGGTCGACAGCGGCACCAACCAGCTCGCCTGGAAGATCCGCGCCGACGATCGCGTCGTCGTTCACGAACAGACCAGCGCCCGCATCCTGACCGACGCGCATATCCCCGAACCGGTGGACATCATCGTCTGCGATGCCAGCTTCATCAGCCTGGCCAAGGTGCTGGAAAAGCCGATCGGCTTTGCGAAACCCGGCGCGCAGATGGTCGCCCTCATCAAGCCGCAGTTCGAAGCGCGGCGGGAGGAAGTGGGCAAGAATGGCGTGATCCGCGATCCCGCCGTCCACGATCGGGTCTGCGCCGAAGTGCAGGACTGGGCCGTGTCGCAGGGCTGGACTGTCGCGGGGCTGACGCAAAGCCCGATTACCGGGCCGCAGGGCAATGTCGAATTTCTTCTCTACGCCCGGCTTGGTGGATAATGGACGTATGTTCGTTCCCAACTCTACCGTCATAAGGTGCGGACCAAGTCCAATTGTGCCGTCAGCAAAGGCTAGTTACCCTTCCATCATGCGTCCTATTCTCCCGGTCCTTCTGCTTGCCCTGTCCCTTGCCGCCTGTGGCGGAGAAAAGGAAAAGAAGCCGCGCGCC
Source organism: Sphingobium sp. 3R8 (assembly GCF_020166615.1). Classification (NCBI taxonomy): domain Bacteria; kingdom Pseudomonadati; phylum Pseudomonadota; class Alphaproteobacteria; order Sphingomonadales; family Sphingobiaceae; genus Sphingobium; species Sphingobium sp. 3R8. The sequence goes on from NZ_JAIQXR010000008.1 coordinate 29,896, forward strand.
GTCCCGCTGGTGGAGGTGCAGTCCATCGCGCCCACCGCCTTCACCGACAATCTGGAGGCGGTCGGCACCGCGCTCGCCAATGAACAGGTGGTGCTGTCCGCACCGGTGACCGAGCGGATCGAGGCGATCAACTTCTCTGATGGCGGCTATGTGGCCAAGGGTCAGGTGATCGCCCGGCTGGCGGTAGGGCAGGAACGGGCGGAACTTGCGTCGGCCGAGGCGACTGCGCTGCAAGCGAGTCAGCAACTCCAGCGCATCCAGGCGCTCAAAGCGCGCGGCTTCGCCACCGGCGCGACGCTGGAGCAGCAGGTTGCGCTATCCAATGCCGCCCGCGCCAATGCACAGCTGGCCCGCGCCTCGATCGGCGACCGGGTGATCCGTGCGCCCTTCTCCGGCTGGGTGTCCCTGCGCACCGTATCGCCCGGCGCGATCGTGACGGCCGGGACCGCCATTGCCACCGTCAGCGACATCAGCCGCATCAAGCTGGATTTCACCATTCCCGAAACCCGGTTGGCGATGATCCGCGAAGGCATGACGATCAAGGCGGTGTCCGCGGCTTGGCCCGACCGGCCGTTCAACGGCGCCATCGCCACCATCGATCCCGTCATCGACCCTGCCACTCGCGCGGTGAAGGTGCGGGCGATCCTGCCCAATCCCGACAAGGCGCTGAAGCCCGGCATGTTGCTGACCGTGAGCGTGCTCGCGCGCCAGCGCCAGTCGCTGTCGGTGCCTGAACTGTCGGTGGTGGGCGACGGCGACGAGCGTTTCGTCTTCGTGATCGAGGACCGCACCGCCAAGCGGACCAAAGTCAGCACCGGCATTCGTCAGGATGGTCGGGTCGAGATACTGGACGGCTTGAAGCCGGGTCAGACGATCGTGACCGAAGGCGTGGTCAAGCTGACCGACGGCGTCACCGTGCGCCTGCCCGGCGATAAGTCCAAGGATGGTCCCGGCAAGGGCGCCCGCTGATGCAGCTATCCGATCTTTCGGTCCGCCGCCCGGTCTTTGCCGCGGTCGTCGCGGTGCTGCTGTGCATCATCGGCATCGTCGGCTATCTCAGCCTGTCGGTGCGCGAATATCCCGATACCGACCCGCCGATCGTATCGGTCGAAACTACCTATACCGGCGCCGCCGCGTCGGTAGTGGAAACCCGTATCACCCAGCTGATCGAAGATGGCGTGGCGGGGGTGCAGGGCATCCAGACCATCACGTCGACGTCGCAGGACGGTCGGTCGGACATCAATATCGAATTCGATCCGTCGCGCGATATCGACAGCGCCGCCAATGACGTGCGCGACCGGGTGGGGTCGGTGGTGGAGGATTTGCCGGAAGATGCGCTGGCGCCTGAAATCCGCAAGGTCGATTCCGACGCCCGCTCCATCCTGTTCCTCGCCTTTTCCCGTCCCGGTTGGTCGTCGATCCAGATCAGCGACTATCTCGATCGCAACGTTGCCGACCGCTTTTCCGCCATCGATGGCGTCGCGCGCGTCACCATCGGCGGCGAGGCGAGGCCCTCGACCCGCATCTGGTTCAACGCCGAAAAGCTGGCGGCCTTCGGCCTGACTCCGGCCGATGTCGAAGCCGCGCTGCGCAGCCAGAATGTCGAGCTGCCCGCCGGCAGGTTCGAATCGCAGGACCAGAACCAGACCCTGCGCGTCGAACGCCCCTTCGCCACGCCGGACCAGTTCGCGCAGCTCGTCGTCGGCCGCGGCACGGACGGCTATCAGGTTAAGCTGGGCGACGTCGCCCGGATCGAGGAAGGCGCGGAAAACCCCTATAGCAGTTTCCGTTCCAATCAGGGGACCGCGATCGGCCTTGGCATCATCCGCCAGTCCGGCGCGAACACGCTGGAGGTCGCGCAAAAGGCCAAGGCGCTGATCAAGGAATTGCAGCCTACCCTGCCGCAGGGGATGCGTGTCGCCATCGGCACCGACGAATCCCTGTTCATCGAGCGCGCCATCGCCAATGTCTATGACACGCTGATCGAGGCGGCCTTGCTGGTCATCCTCGTCATCTTCCTGTTCCTGGGGTCGGTGCGTGCGACGATCGTGCCCGCCGTTACCGTGCCGATCTGCCTGCTCGCGACCTGCGCGGTAATGTGGCTGCTGGGCCTGTCGATCAACCTGCTGACCCTGCTCGCCTTCGTGCTCGCCATCGGCCTGGTGGTCGACGACGCCATCGTCGTGCTGGAAAATGTCTATCACCGCATCGAACAGGGGGAAGATCCGCTGGTCGCCGCCTATCTCGGCACGCGGCAGGTCGGCTTCGCCATCATCTCGACCACGCTCGTCGTGTGCGCGGTTTTCGTGCCCGTCATGTTTCTGGCCGGCCAGACCGGCCTGCTGTTCCGCGAACTCGCTATTGCGATGATCGCGGCGATCGCCTTTTCCGGGTTCATCTCCCTGAGCCTCGCGCCGATGCTCTGCTCCAAGCTGCTCAAGACCGCCGAGCGCGGTCGAATGGCGCGCTGGATCGACGATCGTTTCCAGCGACTGGAACATGGCTATGCCCGCTGGCTGGACGGCGCGATCAGGAAGCCGCTGTTGCCGCTGCTGGGCGTGCTGCTGTTCCTGGGCGTCGCCGGCTTCTTCTTCACCCGCCTGCCGAGCGAACTGGCCCCTGCCGAAGACACAGGCGTGGTCGAAGCGCAGATCAGCGCGCCCGAAGGCACCGGCTTTGCCCGGATGATGGCCTATATGAAGAAGATCGAGGACGACCTCGCCTTCCTGCGCAAGGATGGAACGCTCCAGAATCTGGTGATCCGCACACCGGCCGGTTTCGGTTCGACAGACGATTTCAACGGCGGCAACGTCATCGCCTTCCTGCGGCCATGGGAAGATCGCACCATCACCACGGCCGAAGTCGCGACCATCGTCAACAGGGTGATCGCCGATCAGCCCGGCGTGCGCGGCAATGCGGCGCCGCGATCGGGACTGGGGCGCGGTCGCGGCCTCCCGGTCAATATCGTGCTGGCGGGTTCCACCTATGAAGGGCTGGTCGCCGCGCGCGACCGGATCATGGCGGCAGCCGCCGACTATCCCGGTCTCATCAACGTCGACAGCGATTATAAGGAAACCAAGCCGCAGATGCGGATCGAGGCCAATCTGGCCCGTGCGGGCGATCTGGGCGTATCGGTCAACGACGTCAGCCAGGCGTTGCAGAGCCTGCTCGGTTCGCGCCGCGTCGGCACCTATGTCGATCGCGGCGAGGAATATCGCGTACTCGTGCAGGCGGAGGAGGATGGCCGCCGGACTGTGGCGGATCTGGAGCGGATCAATGTCCGTTCGCGCACCGGCGCGCTGGTGCCATTGTCCGCGCTGGTCACCGTGCGGGAAGTCGCCGGGCCGCGCCAGCTCAATCGCTACAACAAGCTGCGCGCCATCACCCTGACCGCCGCGCTGGCGCCGGGCACGTCGCTGGGTCAGGGCCTTGCCTTTCTGGAGGATCAGGCGCGCCAGTCGCCCGAAGTGCTGGCCATCGGCTATCGCGGCGAGAGCCAGTCGCTGCGCGAAACCGGCGGGTCGATCTGGCTGGTCTTCGGTCTCACCATCCTGATCGTCTATCTGCTGCTCGCCGCCCAGTTCGAAAGCTTCATCCATCCCGGCGTCATCATCGCCACCGTGCCGCTGGCGGTGGCGGGCGGCGCGCTGGGGCTGGCGATCACTGGCGGGTCGATCAACCTCTACAGCCAGATCGGCATCGTCATGCTGGTGGGTCTGGCGGCCAAGAACGGCATCCTGATCGTCGAGTTCGCCAACCAGTTGCGCGACGAAGGGCTGGAGATAGCCGAGGCGATCCGCGAAGCCGCCAAGCGCCGCCTGCGGCCGATCCTGATGACCTCCATCGCGACCGTGATCGGGGCGGTGCCGCTGGTCATTCGCGGCGGGGCGGGGGCGGCGGCACGCCATTCGATCGGCACGGTCGTGGTGTTCGGCGTCAGCCTGGCGACGCTTATCACGCTGTTCCTGATCCCGATCTTCTATTCCCGCGTTGCCAAGCGGACAGTTTCTCCGCAAACCGTTGGCCGCAAGCTGGATTCGGTGCTCAAGGATTCGCCCGATCCCGCCGAATGACAGGCTTTCTGGAGCTGCGTTGCCGATGAACGAGATTGCGTCCCCCGGTCAGTTGCGTCTTGCCTATCTACGCTGGGCGCTGGTCACGGTGCCTGCGATCGTTTTTCTGGGGTTCCTGTCGGGGCGTCTCGCCAATAGCGGCTATGGCAATCGCTGGTTCGATGCGCTGGAAAAGCCCGCGCTGATGCCGCCGGGCTGGGCGTTCGGCGTCGCCTGGACCATCCTCTACGTCATGATGGCGCTGGCTTTCGCGATCGTGCTGCACGCCCGCGGCGCGAAGGGGCGGGGCGGGGCGATCGCCCTGTTCCTGGCCCAGTTGCTGCTCAACCTCTGCTGGTCGCCACTTTTCTTTCGCGCGCATCAGGTCGGCAGCGCGCTGGCGCTGATCCTCATCATTTTCGTGCTGGTCGCCGTAACTACCGCGCTTTTCTGGCGTATTCGCCGTTTCGCCGGGGTGCTGTTGCTGCCCTATCTGGCGTGGCTGGCCTTCGCCTCCTTCCTCAACTATGAGATCGGCCGCCTGAACCCCGATGCGGCGACCCTTGTCGCCCCGGCGCTCAGAACCCAGATATGATTTACGGGCGCGCCGATCGCGCGCCGCACAGAGGATAAGGCAATGCAGAGCGAAAACCGCTTTTTCGACGATCTCGCCAAGCTGGTGAACGGCGCCGCCGGCACCGTGGCGGGCATGGGGCGCGAATTCGAAACCAACGCGCGCGAACGGGCGAAGGAATGGATCGGCGGCATGGAATTCGTGTCGCGCGAGGAATTCGACGCGGTCAAGGCGATGGCCGCCGCCGCGCGCGAGGAAGTCGAACTGCTCAAGGCGCGGCTCGACGCGCTGGAAGGCAAGGCCGGCGAACCGGTCACCAAGACCGTCAAGGCGGCCAAGCCCAAGCCGAAGGGTGCGGACTGATCTACTCTACCCTTTGTCTGTCCTTTCGCGGTATGCGGTGATAAGGCGCGCCGATGATGGATAGCGACGAATTTGAACATGGCGGCGGGGAAGCCGCGCCGATCGATATGCTGGCGGCCTATTTCGAAGCGCATGGCTGGACGTTCGAGCAGGTCGGCGAAGATGAGATCGTCGCGAACACCCAGGGGTCATGGGCGCAATATGAGCTGCGCGGCATCTGGCGCGACGAGGATCAGGTGCTCCAACTGCTGGCGCTGCCTGACATTCGCGTGACCGAGGAGAAGCGCGGCACCATCTACGAGACGCTGGGCCTCATCAACGAACAGCTCTGGCTGGGCCATTTCGAGCTTTGGTCGTCGAGCGGCATCATCCTGTTCCGCCATGGCGCGCTGCTCGGCGCAGGCGGCACCTTGACGCTCGATCAGGCGCAGTTGCTGGTCGAAACCGCGATCGATGAATGCGAGCGTTTCTATCCGGTGTTCCAGTTCGTGCTCTGGGGCGGCAAGTCGCCGTCGGAGGCGATTTCCGCCAGCCTGATCGAAACCCGCGGCGAGGCCTGATCCGATGACGCAGACCTGGCCTGATCATCTTTTCCCCGATCATCTCTTTCTGGTCGGCTGCGGGAACATGGCCGGGCAGATGCTGTCCCGCTGGCTTGACTGCGGCCTCGACCCCGCGCGCGTCACTGTGCTGCGCCCCAGCGGCCAGCCCGTGGCCGATGGCGTCGCGGTCGTGACGGACTATCCCGCTGCGCTGCCCGCAGGGACCACCGTCCTGCTGGGCATGAAGCCCTATCAGATCGCCGACGTCGCCGTTACGCTCGCGCCGCTATGCGCCGCCGACACGCGCATCGTCTCGATCCTCGCCGGCACGACGTTCGCCGATCTGCGCGCCCGTTTCCCCGTTGCCCGCGATATCGTGCGCGCCATGCCCAACCTGCCGGTCGGGCTGGGCGAGGGGGTAACGGCGCTGTTCACCGACGACGCAACCTCGGCGCGGGCCAAGGCGGACGTCGCCGCACTGATCCAGCCGCTTGGCCTGGTCGAGTGGATTGCCGACGAAGCCCTGTTCAATCAGGTCACGGCGCTGTCGGGCTGTGGCCCTGCCTTTCTGTTCCGCTTCGTCGATGCGCTGGCGCGGGCAGGCGAGGCGATCGGCATTCCCGCCGATCAGGCCGCGCGCATGGCGATGGCGACGGTGCAGGGATCGGCCAATATGGCCGCCCGCGCCAATGATGGTCCGGGCGTGCTGGCCGATCGCGTCGCCAGCCCCGGCGGTATGACGCGCGAGGGGCTGAACGTCCTCGATGCCGATGACCGGCTGCTGGCGCTGCTGACCGATACGCTGGCCGCCGCCCGCGACCGCGGCGAAGCGATGGCGCGCGGCGCATAAGGGCGGTTCCGGGGGGAAGGCTTTTGCGCTAAGGCGCGCGCTTATCGATCCCCGGAGTCCGCCATGTTGTCCCCCGATACACCGATCCTGCTGCTCACCACCGGCGGCACGATCGACAAAATCTATTTCGACGCGTTGTCCGACTATCAGGTCGGCGAAACCGTGATGGCCAAGCTGCTGGAGGTCGCGCGGGTCAAGCGGCCCTTCCGTATCGAGGAAGTGACGCGCAAGGATAGTCTGGAACTCGACGAGACGGATCGTGCGCTGATCTACGCCCGCGTCGCCGCGGCGGTCGAAAATCACATCGTCATCACCCATGGCACCGATACCATGACCGACACGGCCAGGCAGCTTGCCGGGATCGAGGGCAAGACCATCGTGCTGGTCGGCGCGCTCGCCCCTGCGCGCTTCGGCGAGAGCGACGCCAGCTTCAACCTCGGCATGGCCTTCGCCACGGCGCAAGTGGCGGAGCCGGGCGTCTACATCACCATGAGCGGATCGGTGTTCCGCGCCGACAAGGTGATCAAGGACCGGGCAAAGGGCGCCTTCGTCCCGCTCTAAAGGCACGGGTCGTTTAACGGCGACTGCGGGCGAAGCCGCCCGTGGATGGCTATGCGGGAGATGACGGGTGAATAGCAAATATCGATCGACCATGCTGGCGGCTCTCCTGCCCATCCTGTTGGTGGCGGGCTGCGCCACCGCGCCGGGCCAGTCTACCGCGCCGACCGTGCCATCCGCCCGCTATGTCGCCTTGGGCAGCTCCTTTGCCGCCGGACCGGGGGTGACGGTATCGGCGGACAATCCCGCCACGCGCTGCACCCGGTCGAAGGATAATTATGCGCATCAACTGGCGCGCCTGCGCCAGCTTGATCTGGTCGACGTCAGTTGCGGCGGCGCCACCACCGCGCATCTGCTGGGGCCGTGGAAGGAACTGGCGCCGCAGTTGGACGCACTGACGCCCGATACGGCGCTGGTGACGATCACCATCGGCGGCAATGATGTCAGCTATGTCGGCTATTTGTTCGTCGAATCCTGCAAGGGTGCGGAGGATCGTCCCGCCCTCGCGAAAGCTTTCGCCATGTGCAAGGCTATGACGGCGCGGCAGCCATCCTTCCCGGCACCCGCCGTCCCGACAGACGCGGACTGGTCGAAACTGGCCGCCGATCTCGATCGGATCGCGGCGGAGGCTCGCCGTCGTGCACCGCAGGCCCGGATCGTTTTTGTCGATTATGTCACCTTGCTGCCATCGGGCGCGCCATGTCCGCAAGTGCCTTTGTCGGGGCAGGCGCTTGCCACGGCGCAGGCGACGGCCGATCGATTGGCGCGCCTGACCGCCAGCGTGGCGAAGCACAATGGCGCCGACGTGCTGCGTGCCTCGACATTGTCGCGCGGGCATGATGCCTGCGCGGCGCAGCCTTGGTCGAACGGCTTCGTCGCGCGTCCCGGCGTCGATCCGTTCACGCCCTATCATCCCAATCTGGCGGGCATGACCGCCATCGCGACGGCGCTCGACCGCATGCTGGGGCGATAGAGCGAGGGGAACCGCCGCATCCCTCCAAGCATTGTGAAACCCAGAAACACTATGGAGGATCATCTCATGGCGGATTATCAGGAGCGTCCCGCGACGACCACGACAACGGTCATAGAGAAGCGTGGCGGCGGTGGCACGACCTTCGCCATCCTGTTGCTGGTTGTGGTGGTCGCCGTCGCGGCCTTCTTCCTGGTCACCAGCCAAACCAGCAAGAATCAAGCGGTGGAAGGCGCGGCGGATCAGGTCGGTCAGGCGGCCAGCGATGTCGGTTCCGCGGCCAAGGATGCCGTGGGCGACAAGGGCCAGTAAAGGGTATTCGCCGAGGGCGATGCATTGGATAGCGCAGGCCGCTTTGCAAAAAGGCGGCTCTCCTTTTTCCGCACGACACTGTCGCAGAAGGCCAATAAAAAGGGACGCTCCGATGATCGGAGCGTCCCTTTTCCTTTTTCAGCCTGAGCGGCCGGCTTGTCAGCCTTCGACCTTGGCATATTTGGGTGCGGCTTCGTTCAAGATGCGCAGGATCTTCTTGAGCGCGGTCGGCTCATCCGTTTCTTCCATCGCGGCGAGTTCGCGGGCGAGGCGGCTGGACGCGGCTTCGAAAATCTGGCGTTCGGAATAGCTCTGCTCGGGCTGGTCGTCGGCCCGGAACAGGTCGCGGGTCACTTCGGCGATCGACACCAGGTCGCCCGAATTGATCTTCGCTTCATATTCCTGCGCACGGCGCGACCACATGGTCCGCTTGACCTTGGGCTTGCCCTTGAGGGTTTCCATCGATTCCTCAAGCGTCTTGTTGGAGGACAGCTTGCGCATGCCCACGCCTTCGGCTTTATTGGTCGGAACGCGCAGCGTCATGCGCTCTTTTTCGAAACGGAGCACATATAGCTCCAGCTCCATGCCCGCGATCTGCTCCTTTTGCAGTTCGATCACACGGCCAACGCCGTGCTTGGGGTAAACGACATAATCACCAACGTCAAAGGACAGCGCCTTGGCAGCCATTTGATACCTTTCCAATTCAACCGGGGAACGGGCCGTCGCGGGGCAGATGTGCAAGAGACATATGCCGGGAGGTCCACGGCGCCACCGTCAAGACATGAAGCGTATTCTCCAGGGTCGGGCAGGGGGATGTCCGACCGTTGGAGCGCTATTTAGCAGATTCGTAACAAAATTACCACCCCCGGACATGAAGGCCGGGAGTGTGGCGCAAAACGGGACGCAGGATGGGCGGCGCGGGCCGCCCGGATCAGTTGCCGGCGCCGGGCTCGGGCGAGAAGAATTTCTCCAGCTTGTTCTCGACGCCGCTCATTGCGTCCGCATCTGCAGGGGCGTCGCCCTTGACCGTGATATTGGGCCATTCGGCCGAGAATTTCGTGTTCAGCTCCAGCCATTTTTCAAGGCCATTCTCGGTATCGGGCAGGATCGCCTCGGCCGGGCATTCCGGCTCGCACACGCCGCAGTCGATGCACTCGCTGGGATTGATGACCAGCATGTTTTCGCCCTCGTAGAAACAGTCCACGGGACAGACCTCGACGCAATCCATATATTTGCAGCGGATGCAGTTGTCGGTCACGACATAGGTCATTGTCAGGGCACTCTTGGCTTGGAAAAACGCGGTCCTGCTATGCCCGGCGCGCGCGAAGGTCAATGAGGATATTGTTGCCCGGTGTTTAGGACCGGTTTGGCCGGGCGGACGGCCGAAGTTCACACCGTTGCAGGGCGCCGTTCTTCGCGTATTTCAAAGGATGCGATGACGCTATCCCTGATGGCGCGAGCGTTCACGCGCCGACCGTCAGTTCCTCGTAGCAGGCTTGCGCTTCGGGGGCGGGGCCGCGGCGGGTGGGGAGCTGGATCACGCGCACCACGCGCACGGCGTCGCCATGGGGGAAGGTGATGAGGTCGCCCGCGCGCACCGGCGCGTGGGCGCGCTCGATGCGGCGGCCGTTGAGGCGGATATGGCCGTCCTCGGCCAGTTTCTGAGCCGCCGAACGGCTTTTGGACAGCCGGGCGAACCAGAGCAATTTATCGATGCGCAGCGTCGGCCCATGGCCGATGCCGGTCACCGGGTCAGCCATTACGGCCGAGCAGGTCGGCGAGTCCCGCAAAGGCGTTGTTGACCGGGGCCGGGCTGCTGCGATGCGCCGGGGCGCCCGCACGATCGCGCTGTTGGCGCTCTGCGCCGGACTTGCCGCCACCGCGCTTGCCATCGCTGGATGGGCCGTCGCCCTGCTTGTCGGCGCGGCGCGGGCCGCGCGATTGCTGCGCCCGTTCGGGGCGCGGCTTCTGCCGACCCTTGAACACCCAGTTCGCCGCATTGACGGTCGGGGCCTCGACGGGCTCGGCGGGCTCTGCGCCTTCGGCCGGTTCTCGGCCTTCGCTCGCTTCCACGGGCGCGACCGTTTCTGCGGCCGGTTTCGGCGTTGGCGCTTCGACCGGGCGGAAGCCGGCGAGGCGCATCAGTTGCAGGAACGAGGGTTCGGACAGGCCCAGCGACACGATCTGCGGGCTGACATGGGTGAAGGCTTCGTTCCTGGCGATGGTTTCATGCGCGGTGCGCGCCATGCGTTCGGCCATGTCGATGCGCAGCATCTGGTCGCCAAAGCCGCGGAAGCCGGCGATGCGCGCGCCCATCTGTTCGAACTTCTCGCCCGCGGGAATCAACGTCAGGCCGGCAGCGGGCAGCGGCAGGCAGGGCTTGCCGATGCGCGCGGCCAGCAGGGCGGAGCGCCAGCGCGCCGCGCCCGGCTTCAACAAGCCGGGATGATAGATGTCGAGCACGCCGATATCGATGCCCGCCTTGCGCAGGAGGTGGCGCTGGTCCTTGTCGAGATGGCCGAGCGCCGAATCGAGGTCGATCCGCGCGATAACGCCGCCCGCATCGCCCAGTTGCGCGAACACGGCGCGGACCACGGCGGGCACTTCGGGGTCGAGCGCACTGTCGTTCATCTTGACCAGCGGCAGGAGATGCTTCTGCTTCTGCGCGTCGAACCAGGCGGCCAGGCGGGCGGCGACCTGTTTCTGGACGTCCTGATCCAGATCGAGAATCGCGCGATCCAGCCGAATTTCGGGCGCGAGCAGGGCTGGCCCCGCCAGCAGCGTCGCCACCGGCGTTTCGCCCCAGGCGATGCGTGGGGCCTGTCCCGCTTCGTCCATGAGCGCGAAATCCGTATCTGCCGCGCCCACCAGTTCGTCTGCCTTCACTCGCAATACCTTTCCAAGGCGCCGTTCCGCGGCCGCCAGCAACATCTTTCGATCCTGATGTCGCGTAGCGGGATCGACCGAGAATCGGAAGCCGTCAAGTTTTCCGATCGTCTCGCCATCGACACAGACGCGCCCATCCGGGTCCACCGTCACCGGCAGGTTGCTTGCATTCTGCCCGATATCGCGCAGCAGGACCGAGGTGCGCCGGTCCACGAAACGCTGCGTCAGCGCGGCGTGCAACGCATCGGACAGTTTTTCCTCCAGCGCGCGGGTGCGCTCCGCCATCTCGGCGGGATATTCCAGCCAGTCCGGGCGGTGGGCGATATAGGACCATGTCCGCGCCGCTGCGATCCGGCCCGACAGCGTGTCGATGTCGCCCTGCACCGAATCGAGTCGCGCCAGATTCTGCGCGAACCAGTCGCGGGGAATGTAACCGTTCCCCTCCGACAGGAAGCGCCAGATGCGGCTGACGGCGCGGGCATGGTGGTCCGCGCCCAGTTTCTGGAAATCGGGCAGGCTGCTGGCGGCCCAGAGCCGTTCGACCTGGCGTTTGGTCCGCACCCGCTCGATCACCAACGGGTCTTCGGCGAGCCGCTTAAGCACGGCCAGGTCCACCGCCTGCGGCGCGGCGCGCAGTTCGGGGCGGTCGGGCCGTTCCTCCAGATCGGCGATCAGCAGGTCGAGCCGGTCGGTGCGGGGCGTGCCGTCGCGCCAGAAGAGTTGCTCGATTGGCGGGAAGCGATGCGCCTCGATCGCTTCGATCTCCTCAGGCGTGAAGGCGGCGTCGCTATCTTCGCCGCCCAGGCTACCGAAGGTGCCGTCCTTGTGATGGCGGCCCGCGCGTCCGGCGATCTGCGCCATTTCGCTGACGGTCAGGCGGCGGGTGCGGCGACCGTCGAACTTGCGCAGCGAGGCGAAGGCGACATGGGCGACGTCGAGGTTGAGGCCCATGCCGATCGCGTCGGTCGCGACCAGATAATCGACGTCGCCATTGAGGAACATCTGCACCTGCGCATTGCGGGTGCGGGGGCTGAGCGCGCCCATCACCACCGCCGCGCCGCCGCGAAAACGCCGCAGCATTTCGGCGACGGCATAGACTTCCTCGGCGGAGAAGGCGACGATGGCGGAGCGTTTGGGCAGGCGGGAGAGCTTCTTTGCCCCGGCATAGGAGAGGGTGGAGAAGCGCGGGCGGCCGATAATCTCGATATCGGGGACCAGCGATTTGACGACCCGACTGATGCTGGCGGAACCGAGGATCATCGTTTCCTCCCGCCCGCGCGCGCGCAGCAGCCGGTCGGTGAAGATATGGCCGCGTTCCGGGTCGGCGCCCAGTTGCGCTTCGTCGAGGGCGACGAAGGCATAATCCTTCAAATCATTAGGCGCGCCTCCGGCCTGCCGGCCTGCGGTATTCGTTTGTGCGCCTCCTGCCTGCCGGCCTGCGTCGATGGGCATCGATTCGGCCGTGCACAGGAAATAGCGGGCCTGGGGCGGGACGATCTTTTCCTCGCCGGTAATGAGCGCGACCTGCGCCGGCCCCTTGATCGCGACCACCCGGTCATAGACTTCGCGCGCCAGCAGACGGAGAGGGAAGCCCATCATGCCGCTGCTGTGGCCGCACATCCGTTCGACGGCGAGGTGGGTCTTGCCGGTATTGGTGGGGCCCAGAACGGCGGTGATGGGAGAACGGGCGAACTGGACCATGGTCAGCCCTCTGTCGGGGAGGACGGCGCAGGGAGCAAGGGGATTCGCCGGTTCCATTGATCGGCGCGCGCCCGTCCGGCGATAGACACGCTTCGTCGCAGGGGGCGATGTCATCGCAACGTCTTTATTTGACTTTAACCCTGTGCGTTCACAACAGTCCCGCCCACGCATGGCGCGGGGGACGTTGCCGGCGCAGCAATGATAACAATGCCTTTGGGGTCGCGGGTTTGTTTCAGGAAAGCCAGTTCGGGTCGCAGCAGGGCGGCGCATCCATGTCGCTGTGGATGGCCGATGCGCTGGGCCGTGCGCCCATGGCGGCGCCGAAGGATTGGCGGGCACGGTTGCGCGACTGGGCCGATGAGGTCGAGCTGGTCCCGGACCTCGCCGAGCGGGTGGGCAGCCTCACCTGGTTTCGTGGTCTTTTCACCTGTTTCGGCCTGTGCGCCACCGCCCTCTATCTCTCACCCGGTTTCCAGCCGATTCCCGGCCTGCCCGGCGCGCGCCTGGACGACGCGCATTATGACGAAGTGCGCAGCCAGATGATGACGCCGCTCGCTCTGGGTGCGGACAGCGGCCGGCATATGGGCGCAACCGATGCGGTGCAGCCATTGCGTGAAACGCCCGAACGGCCCCAGATCGAACTGAGCGCCCAGATCGGCAGCAGCGACACGCTGGGCCGCGCGCTGTCGCGCGCCGGGGTCAGCAGCGGCGACGTGGCGACCATCGCCGCCATGGTCGGCGGCGACATCAGCGACGGTGTGAAGCCTGGCACCGCGCTCGACATCATCCTGGGCCGCCGCGTGAGCCGCGACCGGCCCCGGCCGCTCGACAAGCTGGCGTTTCGCGCACGGCTCGACCTGGCGCTGGAACTGACGCGGGCGGGCGGCGTGCTGTCGGTCAAGCGCATCCCGATCCGCGTCGACAATACGCCGCTGCGCATCCAGGGCGTGGTCGGCGACAGCATCTATCGCTCCGCCCGCGCATCCGGCGCGCCGCCCAAGGCGGTGCAGGCCTTCCTGCGCGTGATCGCGGGGCAGGTCGATCTGGGCGGCATCGGCGCGGGCGACCGTTACGATATCGTAACGGAATATCGCCGCGCGGAAACCGGGGACGTCGAGGTGGGCGACCTGCTCTATGCCGGGCTGAAGCGCGCGCGGGGCAAGTCGGTCGATATGCTCAAATGGACCAGGGACGGCCGCACCGAATGGTTCGAGGCGTCGGGCGTGGGCGAGCGGCGCGGCGTGCTGTCCGCCCCGGTCGCCGGGCGCATGTCGTCGGGCTATGGCCAGCGCCGCCATCCGATCCTGGGCTATACGCGGATGCACGCGGGCATCGACTTCGCGGCCCGCTATGGCTCCCCCATCTATGCCGTCACCGACGGCGTGGTCGCCTTTGCCGGGCGGCATGGCGGCCATGGCAATTATGTCCGCATCCAGCATGGCGGCGGCCTCGCCACCGGCTATGCGCATATGAGCCGCATCGCCGCGGCGCCGGGCCAGCGGGTGCGACGCGGCCAGGTGATCGGCTATGTCGGCTCCACCGGCCTGTCGACCGGGCCGCATCTCCATTATGAACTGTATCGCAACGGCGCGACGGTCAATCCGCTGTCGGTGAAGTTCACCACCACCGCGCAACTGGCGGGGGCGGAGCTGGCGGCGTTCCGGGCGCGGCTGGCGCAATATCAGGGGCTGCGCGTGGGAATCCACGAGGCGTTCGCGCAAAAGGCCGCGGCGAATCCGGCGGCGGCGGGCAAATAAGCGGCTTTTCGCACGCCGCCCGCTCCGCTTTTCCTGTTTTTCCGCATTCTGCGAGTCGTCGTCTGTTCCAGCCGACTTGAGAATGTTCTAGGGCGCGGCGATGACTGGTTCCATCACCGCCATCCTGCTCGCGGGCGCACGCCCCATCGCCGATCCGCTGGCCACCGCCGCCGGGGTGCCGGTCAAGCCGCTGGTTCCGGTCGGGGGCGAACCGATGATCAACCGCCCCGCCCGCGCGCTGCTCGACCATCCGGCGATCGGGCAGGTGATCGTGCTGACGCAGCGGCCCGACGTCTTTGCCGCCGATCCGGCTACCGCCTGGCTGGCCGACCATCCGCGCGTGCGGTTCGAGACGGGCGGGCAGGGGATCGCCTCGTCGCTGCTGGCGTTGCTGGAGCGGGGCGACCTGCCGTTTCCGATCCTGCTGACCACGGCGGACCATGTGCTGCTCGACCGGACGATGCTCGACCAGTTCGTGGCGGAAGCCGGCGGTGCGGACATCGCCGTCGCCATGGTGGAACGGGCGACATTGCTGGCGCGCTATCCCGATTCGCGGCGGACCTGGCTCAAATTCCGCGATGGCTGGTGGTCGGGCGCGAACATTTTCTGGTTCGGCAGCAAGAAGGCCCGCCCGGTGATCGCGCTGTGGCAGGAGGTGGAACAGGACCGCAAAAAGGGGTGGAAGATATTGGCCGCGTTCGGGCCTTTCGCCCTGCTGGGCGCCCTGTTGCGGGTGTTGACGCTGCGCGGCGGCATGGCGCGGATCGGACGTAAATTCGGCCTGACCGCGCGGCTGGTGGCAATGGACAGCCCGGAAGCGTGCATCGATGCCGACAAGCCGGCGGACGTGACGCTGATCGAGGCGATTCTGCGGGGGTAAGTGAAAAGGCCATGTGTTCCCGCCTTCTCGGGAACACATGGCGCTTTTCTATTTCTCGACTGCGCTCGATACGAACGGTAGGCCTATCACCGTCGAAAGCTCTCCGCCGCGGCGCAGGCGAGCGCATCGGCGCGCTCATTTTCCGGGTGGCCGGCATGGCCCTTGACCCATTGCCAGGTCACCTGATGGGGGGCGATCGCCTTCACCAGCAATTGCCAGATTTCGACATTCTTGACCGGCTTGTTGTCGGCGGTGCGCCAGCCGCGCTTCTGCCAGCCGAAAATCCATTTGGTGATGCCGTCCAGCACATATTTGCTGTCGGTGTAGAGCGTGACCTTGCACGGTTTCTTGAGCAGGTTGAGGGCCTCGACCGCCGCCATCATCTCCATGCGGTTGTTGGTCGTCTGCGCCTCGCCGCCGGAAATCTCCTTTTCGGTATCGCCAAAGCGCAGCACCGCGCCCCAGCCGCCCGGACCGGGATTGCCCTTGCAGGCGCCGTCGGTGAAAATGTCTACGGTGGGGAGGTCGGTCATGGAAACGAAAACCTATATTTCCGCTGGCCCTGAGCTTATCGAAGCGCTTTCCTTTCTTCTGAGAAGAATAGGGCTTCGACAGGCTCAGCCCGAACGGCTTGCAATTATTGACCCAGCAGCGCCGACGGGTCGGCGCTGGCGTAGAAATCCAGCCGGCGCAGATAGGCGAGCGGATCCTTGCGCGTCACCAGCGCGTCGGCCGGGGTGTTGATCCAGTCATAGGCGCGGGTCAGCAGGAAGCGCAAAGCCGCGCCGCGGCACAGGATCGGGAAGGCGGCGCGTTCGGCTTCGCTCAGCCCATGGGCCTCCGCATAACCCGCACCGATCGCCGCGCCGCGCGCGCCATACCAGGTCGCGCCGTCATTGCTGAAGCACCAGGCGCTGTGGGTGACGGCCAGGTCGTAGGCGCGGATATCGGTGCAACTGAAATAAAAGTCGATGAGGCCGGTCACCTCTTCGCCCAGCATCAGCACATTGTCGGGGAAAAGGTCGGCATGGATCACCGACCGGGGCAGGTCGGCGGGCCAATGGGCGTCGAGAAATGCCAGTTCCTCGCCCACGCGCGCGGCAAGGCCGGGCTGGATCCGGTCGAAATCCCCCCCGCATTTCGCCGCCAGCGCGTGCCAGCCGGCGATGTCGAGGGCGTTGCGTCGTTCGCCCGCAAATCCCTGCGCCGCCTTGTGCAATTCGCCCAGCGCCACGCCGGCGGCGCGCGCCTGTCCGGGGGTGGGTTCGGTGACGCTGATCCCGGTCAGAAATTCGATCAGGCAGGCGGGGCGGCCGGAAAGCTGCTGGAGTCGGCGGCCTTCGCGATCGGCGATGAAGCGGGGCACGAGGCAACCGCGCGCGCCCAGATGATCGAGCAGGTCCATGAAGAAGGGCAGGTCCGCCTCATCCACCCGCTTTTCGTAGAGCGTCAGGATGTAGCGATGGCCGCTTCCGTCCGCCCCGGTGGTTTCCAGCAAGTAATTGCTGTTCTCCACCCCTTCGGCGATGCCCTTGGCCGATACCAGCCGGCCGGCGTCGTAGCGGGTGAGGAAGGCGTCGATCTCTTCGGCGGGAACATGGGTGTAGACGGCCATGGTTCAGGCGGCCTCCAGTCCGCGGGGCAGCTTGAAGGCGATCGTCTCGCGCGCGGTTTCCACCTGCTCTTCCTCGACGGTGAAGCGTTCCGCCAGCCGGTCGACCACTTCGCGCACCAATATCTCCGGCGCGGAGGCGCCCGCGGTCAGGCCCAGCGTGGTCACGCCGTCCAGCCAGGCGAAGTCGATCTCGCTGGCGCGCTGGATCAGACGGGCGGGGGTGCCTTCGCGTTCCGCCACTTCCACCAGCCGAAGAGAGTTGGAGCTGTTGGGCGCGCCGATGACGTAGAGCGCCTGGCAGCGGGCGGCGATCGCCTTCACCGCGGTCTGGCGATTGGACGTCGCGTAGCAGATATCCTCGCCCTTGGGTGCGGCGATGGTGGGGAAGCGGCGTTCCAGCGTGGCGACGATTGCGGCGGTATCGTCCACCGACAGCGTCGTCTGGGTCAGGAAGGCGAGATTGTCGGGGTCGGCGGGCGTGAAGGCTTCGGCGTCCTCGACCGTTTCGATCAGGGTCATCGTGCCGTCGGGCACCTGGCCGAAGGTGCCGATCACCTCCGGGTGCCCCTTATGCCCGATGAACAATATGTGGCGGCCCGCCGCGACCTGCCTTTCGGCCTGGCGATGGACCTTGCTGACCAGCGGGCAGGTAGCGTCGAGATAGGACAGGCCACGCGCTTCGGCCTTGGCCGGGACCGCCTTGGGCACGCCATGGGCGGAAAAGACGACCGGCACGCCGTCGGGCACCTGGTCAAGGCTTTCGACGAAGATCGCGCCCTTCGCCTTCAGCCCGTCGACGACGAACTTGTTGTGGACGATTTCGTGGCGGACATAGACCGGCGCGCCATAGGCCTCGATCGCCCTTTCGACGATGATGATCGCGCGATCGACCCCGGCGCAAAAGCCGCGCGGCGCGGCGATCAGGAGCTTCATCGGCGGGCGGGCGGAGGGCGCGTGCGTCATGCCCTGCCGCTTAGGCGAATGTGCGGCCGGAAGAAAGAGCGAACCAGCCAGATGGAAGGCGCGGATCGGAAAGCCGCGTCTTTATGTGTTGAAGGGATGGGCGGTTGCGTGGCGGGCGGCGGATGGATAAGGAAAGCGCGGAGCTTCTGGCCCGTCGGCCCGTGCGAAGGAATATCTGCCTGTGAAAGTGTCTCATATCGCCGTGACTGCCATGCTGGCCCTCGCTCTGGCCGGCTGTTCGCGCCGGGGCGAGATCGACGCGACCGGCGGCATCGTCGCGGTGCGTTCGGCCTGCCCGACAGCGGCGATCCCGGCGCAGACTGGCGACATCACGCTCTTTAGCGCTCCAGGCCGCACCGACGCGGCGGCGATCGACGTGGTGGCGGAAATCACCAATCTGCGCTCGACCTGCGCGGAGAGCGATCAATTCTATACCGAAGCGACCTTCACCGTGAATGCGCGGCGTAGCGACGCCAGCGCGGCGCGGCAGGTGACCTTGCCCTATTTCTCCGCCGTGGTGCAGGCCGGCACCAATGTCGTCGCCAAGCGCGTGGGCCAGGTGACGCTGAACTTTGCGGCGGGCGATTATCGCGCCAGCGCGCAGGCCAAGGCCGGTTCCTATGTGAACAAGGCGGCGGCCACGCTGCCCGCCGAGATCCAGACCAAGATCACGCAGAAGCGCAAGGCCGGCGACGCCGACGCCGCGATCGATCCCTTCGCCCAGCCCGACGTCAAGGCGGCGCTGCAGCGAACCAGCTTCGAGCTGCTCGTGGGTTTCAACCTGACCCAGGATCAGCTCCGATATAACGCGACCCGTTAAGCCCGCTAAATTATCTCCGTTCGGGCTGAGATGAAGTCGAAGCCCGGCACTGAGCGGAGCGAAGTGGCTTCGCCTTCGGCTTTGCCAGGCCCTTCGACTTCGCTCGGGGCGAACGGACGTTGAAGGAAATGCCCGTGTCCCTTTACACCCGTTTCATCGCCCATCTCGACGCTGTGCTGGACGCGCTGGAGGCCGAGGGCGTGCTGCCCGCCGGCCTCAACCGCAAGCCGGTGACGGTCGAGCCGCCGCGCGACCCCAGCCATGGCGACCTGGCCACCAACGCCGCGATGGTGCTGGCCAAGCCTGCGGGCACCAATCCGCGCGCGCTGGCCGATGCGATCGTGACGAAGTTGCAGGCGCTGGACGAGGTTGAGAGCGCGGCGATCGCCGGTCCCGGCTTCATCAACCTGACGCTCACCGATCCGACCTGGCGCGCGGAGCTGGCCGCGATCCATGCCGATGCCGCCGATTATGGCCGGTCCGATATCGGGCAGGGCGTGACCGTCAATGTCGAATATGTGTCGGCCAATCCGACCGGGCCGATGCATATGGGTCATTGCCGCGGCGCGGTGGTGGGCGATGCGCTCGCCACGCTGCTGGAATATGCCGGGCATAAGGTGACGCGCGAATATTATATCAACGATGCGGGCGGGCAGGTGGACGTGCTCGCCCGGTCGGCGCATCTGCGCTACGCGCAAGCGCTGGGCGAAGATGTCGGCGCGATCCCCGAAGGCCTGTATCCCGGCGATTATCTGGTGCCGGTGGGACAGGCGCTGGCCGCCGAATATGGCGACCGGTTCGTCGGCGCCCCTGAAGCCGACTGGCTCGTGACCTTCCGTACCTTCGCGGTGGCGAAGATGATGGACATGATCCGCGACGATCTGGCGCTGCTGGGCATCCATCACGACATCTTCTCGTCCGAAGCCGAGTTGCAGGCGGCGGGGAAGCCGGACGAGGCCGAAGCCTGGCTGCGCGCGCATGACCTGGTCTATGACGGCGTGCTGGAAGCGCCCAAGGGCGAACTGCCCGACGACTGGGAGCCGGTGGAACTGCCGCTGTTCCGCTCGACGAAGTTCGGCGACGATCAGGATCGGCCGATCAAGAAGTCGAACGGGTCATGGACCTATTTCGGCGCCGACATGGCCTATCATTACCAGAAGGCGCAGTCCGCCGACCAGTTGATCGACATCTGGGGCGCGGACCATGCGGGTACGGTCAAGCGCATCCAGGCCGCCGTCGCCGCGCTGACCGAGGGCAAGGCGCGCTTCGACGTCAAGCTCATTCAGATGGTCCGCCTGCTGCGCGACGGCGAGCCGGTGAAGATGTCCAAGCGGGCTGGCAATTTCGTGACGCTGGCCGATGTCGTGCAGGAAGTGGGCAAGGATGTGGTCCGCTTCACCATGCTGACGCGCAAGGCCGATGCGCAGATGGATTTCGACTTCGCCAAGGTGGTGGAGGCGTCGAAGGACAATCCGGTCTTCTATGTCCAGTACGCCCATGCGCGGATTTCCTCGCTCGGCCGGCGGGCGGAAGAGGCCGGGATCGTCCTGCCGGCGCCCGACCTGTCCCTTCTTGGGACGGCGGAATTGGCGATCGTCAAGCTGGCGGCGCAGTTCCCGCGGGTGGTGGAAGGGTCGGCGCTGGCCCGCGAACCGCATCGCGTTGCCTTCTATCTCAATGACTTGGCCTCCGCCTTCCATGGCTGGTGGAATATGGGCAACGACGATCCGCGCGCGCGCGTCATAGTGGCCGACGATCCGGCGCTGACCGCCACGCGGCTTTTCCTCGCCCAAGGAATAGGGCAGATTATCCGCAACGGCTTGGCGCTCATGGGCGTTGCGGCCCTGACGGAAATGCAGTGAGGCGCGGGAAATGAGCGATTATGCGCGTGGGCGACTGGATCTGGACGATGAGGATCGTCTGCCCTGGCTGGAGCCGGCTATCGACGACGACGGTGACGAACCGATCTCGCCGCTGCGGCTGCTGGGCCTGATCCTGCTTGGCCTTGCGCTGATCGGCGCGGTGGTGGCGGGCGTCTGGTGGATGCAGAACCGCAATGGCGGCGGTGGCGCTGGCGAGGGGCGGTTGATCGCCGCGCCGACGCAGGATTACAAGATCGCCGCCAACGAGGCCGACGCCAAGAAGTTCGATGGCGAAGGCGATGCCAGCTTCGCCGCCAGCGAAGGTGTGCAGCGCGATGGCCGCATCGACCCGAGCCGGGTGCCCGAAGCGCCGATCGCCAAGACAGCGCCTGCGCCCGCCGGTCCTGCGCCAGCCGCTCCGAACAAGCCGGCCGCCAGCGTGACCGCGCGCGTGACCGACGAAACCGGCGTCCGCCCGGCGCAAGCGCCCAAGGCGGCTGCCGGTGGCGCGATGATCCAGCTCGGCGCCTATGGCAGCGCGTCAGGCGCCAAGGATGCCTGGACCAAGCTGTCCAAGCGCTTCGCCTATCTCGCCCCGCTCGCCATGACGGTGGAGCCGGCCCAGGTCGGCGGCGGCACCGTCTATCGCTTGCGCGCGAGCGCCGGTGGCCAGGCGAGCATGATCTGTGGCAAGCTCAAGGTCGCCGGCGAAAGCTGCATGGTGGTCAATTAACGGCGTGTCGGCGGGGTAGGCGGGATGGCGATCGGGTGGACAATAGCACCGGCCTGATCGACAAGCCGTCATGGCCGACAAGAAACTGACCCGTGATAGCATCGCCGCCGCCGCGCTGGACCTTCTCAATGAGCAGGGGCTGGACCAGCTCAGCCTGCGCAAATTGGCTGCCCGGCTGGATGTGAAAGCGCCCTCGCTCTATTGGCACGTCGCGGACAAGAATGCGTTGCTGGCGTTGCTGGCGGAAAGCGTGTTCGTTGATTGCCTGGCGCGTATTCCGGCGGGCGCGCATTGGCGCGACTGGCTGCGCGCTTTTGGCGAGGCGCTGTGGCAGGCGCAGAAGCACACGCGCGACGCCGGACGGTTGATCCTGATGACGGCGCAGGACGAGGCGGTTCTGGTGCGGATGGAGCACGCCGTCCTCGCGCCCTTGACCGCACTGGGTTTGAGCGCGCCACAGGCTTTGTCGATGCAGGCGTCGGTTCAGGCGTTCGTCACCGGCTGGACCAGCTTTGCCCAAGGCCCGAATGCGGCCTATTTACAAGCCCATATGTCGATCGATACGGCCTTTGCGCAGGGGCTGGACGCCTTGCTGCGCGGGTTCGATCACACCATTGACCCTGAAAACTAACAGTGTTAGTCTAACATCGTTAGTTTGATCGGGGCCAGCGCCAAAATCGCGCGGCCCGTGATACAGGGAGAGGCGCATATGTATCCATTTCGGGAAGGCAGCTTCGCGGTTCGCAACGGCTGGTATGTCGCGGCCTTCCGCAACGAATTGGGGCGCGACCTGATCGCGCGCACGATTCTCAACCAGCCGGTCGTCCTCTATCGCAAGGAAGATGGCGAAGCGGTCGCGGTAGGCGGGCGATGCCCGCACCGGCATTTTCCGCTCGGCAAAAGCTGCCTGACCGGCGACACGATCGTCTGCGGCTATCATGGCATCGCCTTCGGGGCCGATGGCCAGTGCGTCGATATCCCCAGCCAGAATGTCGTGCCGCGCGCCTATCGCATACCCAGCTATCCCCTGGTCGAACATGGGCTGTGGGCGTGGATCTGGATGGGGGATGCGGACAAGGCGGATATATCGCTGCTGCCCGATCTGGACGAGATCGGCGTCACCGCGCCCGGCATGGTCGCGCGGCCTTTCTATGTGCAGGAGGTGCTGGGGCGCTATCAATTGCTCAACGACAATCTGCTGGACCTATCGCACCTGGCTTATCTCCATGCCAGCAGCATCGGCACGGCCGAAAATGCGTCGGCCCCCGAAGTGCTGACCAAGAGACCGGGTTTCCTGAGTTGCCGCCGCACGATGCGTAATGCGGATGCGCCGGCGGTGATGGCGGCCGCGGGGCGCTATGCCGGCAAGATCGACCGGGTGACGGGAATGGACTTCTACCTGCCCGGCTTCCATGCCGGCATCGGCGATATGGCCTATCCCCAGGATCATGCCGAGCATCCGGGCGAAACTATCGTAACCAGCCGGGTCTTTCATGCTGTGACGCCTGCGACGCACGGAAGTTGCATCTATTTCTTCGCCATGGCCTCCGAGGATGAGGCGGGGATGGATTTCATGTTCGACTATCTGCGCCCGGTGCTGGAGGAGGACAAGTTCGCCACCGAGGAGATTGAGAAGATGCTGGCGGTGATCGGCGAAAATCCCGACGAGCTGCTGATCAAGACCGATCGCAACGCAGTGGAGGGTCGGCGGATGCTACAGGCGATGATGGACGCCGAACGCGCCGTGGCTGCCGAGCCGCTACCGGCCTGACAAAGGCCACGCCACGGCTGCCGTCGATTATGGCGGCCATGGCGATTCTGCTTCGACAGCGCGCGTTAGGGGCGCTAGTCTGCCGCCCATGAAACCCGTCATCTTCGGTCTGTCCGGCGAAACCCTGACCGGCGACGAGCGCGCCTTCTTTGCGGAGGCGCAGCCCGCCGGTTACATCCTGTTCAAGCGCAATATCGCCGATCGGGCGCAGTTGCGCGCGCTGACCGAAGAGCTGCGCGGCCTGCATGGGCGCGACAACCTGCTGATCATGATCGATCAGGAAGGTGGCCGGGTGGCGCGGATGCAGGCGCCGGTCTGGCCGAGCTTCCCGGCGGGCGCGCAGTTCGACCGGCTCTACGATCTTGCCCCGTCCAGTGCGATCGCGGCGGCGCGCGCCAATGCCCGCGCCATCGCGCTGACTCTGGCGGAAGCGGGCATCACCGTCGATGCGCTGCCGCTGTTGGACGTGCGGCAGGAGGGCGCGAGCGACATCATGGGCGACCGCACGCTGGGTGCCGACCCGATGCGCGTCGCGGCGCTGGGCCGCGCCACGCTGGAGGGGCTGGCTGAAGGCGGCGTGGTCGGCATCGTCAAGCATATGCCGGGCCATGGCCGGGCGATGGTCGACAGCCATCTCGACCTGCCGGTGGTGACCGCCAATCTCAACGCGCTGGAAACCGACCTGGCGCCGTTCCGCACGCTCAACCAGGCGCCGATCGGGATGACCGCCCATGTCGTCTATACCGAATGGGATGCGCAGCGCCCCGCCAGCCTGTCGCCGACGATTATCGGCGAGATCATCCGGCAGCGGATCGGCTTCAACGGGCTGCTCATGTCCGACGATCTGGACATGAAGGCGCTGAAGGGCAGCATACCCGACCTTGCCGCTGGCGTGGTCGCGGCGGGATGCGATCTGGCGCTCAACTGCTGGGGCCGGATGGATGATATGGTCGGGATCGCGGCGCTGTTGCCGGAGATTACGGACAAGGCGCGCGCGCGGCTCGACCGGGCGATGGCGTCGGTCGCGCGGGGGGCGGACCAGCCACCGATCGAGGATTTGCTGGCGACGCGGGATTCACTGCTGGGACTTGTGGCGGCCTGACAGTGGACGATCTCTTCATCGCGCCTGCCATCCCCAGCCCGGAAACGCTGACCGTCAGCTTCGACGCCTGGGAAGGGCCGCTCGACCTGCTGCTCAGCCTGGCGCGGACGCAGAAGGTCGATCTGCGCGAGATTTCCATCCTCGCGCTGACCGAACAATATCTCGATTTCATCGACGGCGCGCGGGAATTGCGGCTGGAACTGGCGGCGGATTATCTGGTGATGGCGGCCTGGCTCGCCTATCTCAAATCCTCGCTGCTGCTGCCGCGGCAGGAACAGGCCGATCCCAGCCCCGAAGACCTGGCGCTGCGGCTGCAACTGCGGCTCCAGCGGCTCCACGCCATGCGCGATGCGTCCGCCCGGCTGATGGCGCGCGACCGGGTCGGCCGCGATGTCTTCGCCCGGCGCAAGCCCGAAGGGCTGCGGCTGGTCAAGAAGGCGCTGTGGCGGGCCAGCCTCTACGACCTGATCCAGTCCTATGGCCAGATTCGCGCCCGCACCCAACCGGCGGTCCACACCATCGCGGTGCGGCCGGTGATGACATTGGACGAGGCGATCCAGCGAGTGGGCGCGCTGGTGGGCTCGGCGCTCGACTGGACCCGGCTCGAATCCTTCCTGCCGCCCGATCTGGACGCGCCCAAGGCGAAGTCGGCGCTTGCCAGCAGTTTCGTCGCGGCGCTGGAACTGGCGCGGCAGGGGCGACTGGAGATGCAGCAGGACGGCATTTTCGCGCCGCTCTATTTGCGCGCCGCCGCGCCGAATCAGGATGCTTTGGCATGACCGCGGAGCCAGACGACTTCCTGCGCGCGGTGGAGGCCGCGCTGTTCGTGGCGGAAACGCCGCTGACGCCGGCCGAGATCAAGCTGCATGTGGGGGAGGGCGGCGACCTCGACGCCGCGCTTGGCGCGCTGGCCGACCATTATGCCGGACGGGGCGTCAATCTGGTCGAGCGGGGCGGCCGATGGCATTTCCAGACCGCGAGCGACCTGGCCCATATCCTGCGTCGCGAAAAGGACGAGCCGCGCAAATTGTCGCGCGCGGCGATGGAGACGCTGGCGATCATCGCCTATCACGAGCCGGTGAGCCGCGCGGAAATCGAGGCGATCCGCGGGGTGCAGGTAGCCAAGGGCACGCTCGACGTGCTGATGGAAGCGGGCTGGGTGCGCCCCGCCGGACGGCGCGAAGTGCCGGGGCGGCCGCTCATCTATGCGACGACCGTAGATTTTCTGTCACATTTCGGGCTTAGCAGCCGGCGCGACCTTCCGGGCATGGACGATCTGCGCGCCGCCGGCCTGCTCGACCCGGTCGATTTGGCGCTGGAGGGTCTGGGCGGCCAATCCGTTGTGGAAAATGACGAGGAAGACGCCTAGATAGGCCTTCTGCTAGGAGTATAAAAAATGGGTTCCTTTTCGCTGATGCACTGGGTCATCGTGCTCCTGGTCGTCATGCTGCTGTTCGGCGGCGGTCGTATTTCCGGCCTGATGGGCGATGTGGCCAAGGGCATCAAGAGCTTCAAGAAGGGCATGGCCGACGACAGCGACGACGATGTGACGTCGGCCAAGCCCGCGACGCGCCTGGAAGGCCATCGCGTGCCCGAGCAGGACGCGCCGGGTGCGACGACGGCGTCCGAAGAAAAGACCAAGGCCTGATCCTCTAGCGCAGGCCGGTAGTCCCGCATGTTTGGTATCGATTCGTCCGAATTTCTGGTGATCGTGATCATCGCCGTGATCGTGATCGGGCCGAAGGATCTGCCGCGCGCCTTGTACAAGGTGGGGCAGATCGTCGGCAAGGCGCAGGGCATGGCCCGCCATTTCCGCACCGGCATCGACGCCATGGTGCGCGAAGTGGAGCTGGAAGAGCTGGAAAAGAAGTGGGCGGCGCAGAACAAGCGGATCATGGACGAGCATCCGCCCGAAGTCGCCCCGCCCGAAGCGCTGCCGGCGCCGGACGAAGCGGATGCTGGCGACAAGCCTCCCTATGTGGCGGAAACGCCGGCCGAAAAGCCGCCTTTCGTCGCCGAGTCGGCCCCCGTGACGCCCGCGGCGGCGGACGGTCCGCCCTATGTAGCGGAGGCGTCGGCGGAGCTTGGTACCCCGCCGCACAAGGGTGACGCAGCGGCATGATCGGGGATATCGACGACAGCAAGGCGCCCTTGCTCGACCATCTGATCGAGCTGCGCGGCCGTTTGCTCAAATGCGTCTATGCGCTGGTGGCGACCGGGGCGATCTGCTTCTATTTTTCCGAACAGCTGTTTGCGATCCTGGTCCATCCGCTCAAGGAAGCGTTCGGCGACGGCGGCGGCAAGCTGGTCTACACCAAGCTCTACGAAGCCTTTTTCGTGCAGGTGAAGATCGCGTTCTTCGGCGCCTTCTGCCTGTCCTTTCCGATCATCGCCAACCAGCTCTGGGCCTTCGTCGCGCCGGGTCTCTATGCCAAGGAAAAGAAGGCGCTGCTGCCTTTCATCCTGGCGACGCCCTTCCTGTTCGCGATGGGCGCGAGCCTCGCCTATTTCGTGGTGATGCCGACCGCCTTCCACTTTTTCCTGGAGTTTCAGGGCAACAGCAGCGGCCTATCGGTCGAAGCGCTGCCCAGCGCGGACGCCTATCTCGGCCTCGTCATGCAGTTCATCCTGGCCTTTGGGATCAGTTTCCTGATGCCGGTGCTGCTGATGCTGCTCAATCGCGCCGGTTTCGTCACCCGGGCGCAACTGATCGGGTTGCGCCGCTACATGATCGTTGCGGCGTTCATCCTGGCCGCCGTGTTGACGCCGCCCGATGTGGTGTCGCAGCTGATGCTCGCGATCCCGCTGCTGCTGCTTTATGAAATCACCATCGTCGCGATCTGGTTTACCGATCGCAGGGCGGCGAAAGTGGAAGCGGCGGAGGAGGCCTCGGCCTGAGCCGGTGCTGGGTTGTCTGGCGGATTGCCGACATTTCACTTCGTCATGCTGAACGTGTTTCAGCATCCATGGTGCGCCAAAAGCCTTGTCCCATTTGGACAAATGGACCCTGAAACAAGTTCAGGGTGACGATGCTTAAGAGGTGGCCCAAACCCATTATTCCACCTCATCTCCACCCCAAAAAAAGGCCCGCCGTTTGACGGGCGGGCCATGCTAGGGAGCGGGGTAGTAAACCGAAAGTCTGCGCGACCCTTAGTTCGCGGATTTTTCCACGGCCTTGCCAGCGCTCTGCACGTCGCGGCCTGCGCCTTCGACCGTGTTGCACGCGGCAACCATGAGCGATCCGGTGAGCAGCACGGCGGCCAGAATCTTCTTCGTCATCGGAAAATCTCCTCGTCAAAATCTGTGACCGGATGGCGACGCCATCGCAGTGACGAAGCAAGAACCCGCGCTGCACGGATACGTTCCGCAGGCGAAAAGAATAATGATTTCAAAGGGGAAAGCCCCGGAAAAATTCTGAGCCCGGAACGCGTCGGGGGGGGGGAAGCGATCCGGGCTCATATTTTTTGGATAGCAAGAGCGGGGGGCAAAAGATTTGCTATCCGGAATGTAGAACCCGCCATCGCGCAAATCGGTTCCCGTTCGGCGCCGAAAAAAGCATTTTTTAATATGCTTTTTTCCAGTCACTTCGATGATCACCGGATCGTTAACCGCAAGAAAGTGGCGTTTCGGGCAAAAACATACGTCAAATGAGTGGGCGGCCGCTGTTGCGATATTCCGGCCGGATGGTGGATTCCGGCAGGCCGTCATCGGCGGGCTGGAGCGACGGTGCGGGCGTCCAGCCGGTGCGCGGCGCGGCCGGCGCCGGGGTCGGGGCGGGCGGCGTATAGGGTGTCGCCAGCATCTCGACCGGCTGCACCGGGCGCGCGGGCCAACTGGTGCGCGCCGGTCCCGAAATCGTCTCGCGCCCAAGATAAGGGTCCGAAAAGGCGGCGGCCGTGCCGTTGAAGCCGGGATTGCGATAGAAGATATGCGCGCCGATCACCGCCACGGCCTGCAGGCTGGAGGACCATAGGGGGCGTACCGCCAGCGTGTGATAATGGGTGGCGAGGCCAACGGGGGCATAGACCTTGCCCGCCAGTGCGTCTCCCGCCACGCGCCGCGCCCGGACCCAGGCGGCGGCGGCCGGCATCCGGGCCATCGCGCCGTCGCAACTGAATGTGAACTGGCATTTATAGTCGGTGCGTTCCGACCCCTGATAGACGACGCCGCAGACCGTATTGGGCCAGAGCGGGCTGCGCACGCGGTTCAGCACCACCTGCGCCACCGCGCGCTGGCCGTCATCGGGTTCGTTGGCGGCTTCATAATAGACGGCGGAGGTCAGGCAGTTGAGTGCGCGATAGCTGTCGAGGCCAGTGAGGCCGCGAAAGACCATGGCGGGCGCGGCCTTGGCTTCGTCCAGGCCCAGCACATGTTCGCTCTGCACCGTGGCGACGCCGGGCACCGGATCGAACGCGCCTTCGGCATAGAAAAAGGCGGAGCCGGGGAAGTTCGCGCCCGAATCTTCGGCCGGATCGGCCAGCGACCGGCTCTGTTCGCCATCCAGCATGTCGAGCGGCGCGGCGGTGATCAGGCGCGGCGCGACGAGCAGCAGCAGCGCGATCAGGGCGATCGCGCCATGGCCCTTCCACCCCTGCAACTGCGCAAGAAAACCCATGCCAAGCCCTAGTCGTCGCGCGACCCCATGTCGCCCAACGCGCCCTTAGCCCAATTTTCTTTTCCTTTCCTCTATGCATTTGGCCTGTGCCGCGATGGGACGCCGGAGGGTGAAAAGATTAACCGGGCAAAGATTGACGGGGCGATGAAATGGCCGCTTTCGCGTCGGCATCATTCCCTTGCTTGGCAAAGTCGCGCCCGCTCCGCTATGCGGGTGTCATGCTGCTTCAACCCAATAGTCTCGCATTGATCGGCAACACGCCGATGGTGCGCCTCGCCGGCCCTTCGCAAGAGACGGGCTGCGACATTTTCGCCAAGTGCGAATTCGCCAATCCCGGTGCCTCGGTCAAGGACCGGGCGGCGCTGTTCATCGTCAACGATGCCGAGGCAAAGGGGCTGCTCCAGCCCGGTGGCACCATCGTCGAGGGGACGGCGGGCAATACCGGCATCGGCCTGGCGCTGGTCGCCAATGCGAAGGGCTACAAGACGATCATCGTCATGCCCGAAACCCAGAGCCGCGAGAAGATGGACACGCTGCGCGCGCTCGGTGCGGAGCTGGTCACGGTGCCGGCCGCCCCCTATTCCAACCCCGGCCATTTCGTCCATACGTCCCGCCGACTGGCCGAAGAGACGGAAGGGGCGATCTGGGCCAACCAGTTCGACAATATCGCCAACCGCAAGGCGCATATCGTCGGCACGGCTGAGGAAATCTGGACCCAGATGGACGGCCGGATTGACGGCTTCACCTGCGCGGCCGGCACCGGCGGCACGATCGCGGGCGTGGGCCTGGGCCTGAAAGCCAAGGATGAGGCGATCACCATCGCGCTCAGCGATCCGCATGGCGCCGCGCTCTACAGCTATTATGCGACGGGCGAATTGAAGTCCGAAGGGTCGTCGGTGGCCGAGGGGATCGGCCAGGGGCGGATTACCGCCAATCTGGAAGGTGCGCCGATCGACACGCAGTTCCGCATTTCCGACGCGGACGGCATGGAGTGGGTGCGCCGCCTGCTGAGCGAGGAAGGGCTGTGCCTGGGCCTGTCTTCGGGCATCAACGTCGCGGGCGCGGTGGCGCTCGCGCGGGAGCTGGGGCCGGGCAAGCGGATTGCGACCATCCTGTGCGACACCGGCTTCCGCTATCTGTCGACCCTCTACAACCGGCAGTGGCTGGAATCTAAGGGCTTGACGGTATTCCCCTGGCTCGCGCAGACTGCATGACCGCCGACACGGGTCGCGGCGAAGAGGTCCAGAGCGTCACCATGGCTGAAACGCCCCGCCGACAGGAAGGGTTACAGCGCGTCCAGATCGGCCTGACCGGTCTGGCGGGTGTGGTGCTGCTGGTGGGCCTGGCCAATATCGTCATCGAAAAGGCGCGGATGGACGATGCCGCGCTGCCGCCGCCGGTGGTGCCGACGCTCAGCACGAACGGCAATGCCGTGTCGCCGCGCGATCCGCTGGCCGAGCTGGGCGTGCAGCCCGCGCCGGAACAGGCGCCGATCGTGCCCGACCTTCAGCCCGATCCCAATATCCGCAAGCCCATGGACCGCGACCCCGCGCAGCAGCAGCGCTGAGCGATGCAGCCGGGCCGGGATCGCCGCCGATGATGGCGGGGCTGAAACGATTCCTGTGGCTTTGGCTGCCGCCGCTGGCGATTGTCCTGATCGGCCTTTGGCGCGCCTGGCTGACCGGGCAGACCGATCCTTGGGACTGGGGCCTGCCGATGGCGTTGCTGCTGGCGGGCGCGGGCCTGCTGCTGGCGCGGCGCGGCCCGGCGATGCTGACCTGGGTGGGGATGGGTGGCGTCGGGATGGCGCTGCTCTTCTGCACGGTGGCCGCAGGACGCGCGCCGGATGACATGGCGGCGCTGGGATTGCTGGCCGTGGCGCTGCTGGCCGTTTTTGGCGGGGCGACGCTGCGCCACTTCCCGTTCGCTTCGAGCGAAGGCGAGAAGCCTGGCGCGAACACGTCTCGACTGGGCTCGAAGCGAACGGGCCTGGGCATGATTTTCCTCGTCCTGGCGGCGCTGCTCCTCTGGCGCGGTCCCGCTCAACCGTTGCAGCCCGTACCGGATCGTCCAAGGCTAGCCGTCATCGCTGGCTTGCCGCTCTTCTGGAACGAGGCGGGGCCACAGGACGCGCCCATCGTCAAGCTCCTGCGCACCCGCTTCACCGTGATCCCGATCGACGATCCGGTTCAGCTCAGGGCATCGGGCGCACGGCGACTCCTGCTGGCCCAGCCGCGCGCGCTGACGCCCGCGCAACTGGTCGCGATCGACAAATGGGTGGGGGTGGGCGGCACGGCGCTGGTGCTGGCCGATCCGCTACTGCGCTGGCCGTCCGACCTGCCGCTGGGCGATCGCCGCCGCGCACCGTCCGCCAGCCTGCTGGGCGCGCTGCTCGACCATTGGGGGTTCGCGCCGCCGGGCGTAGTGGATCAGGCGGAAATCCGGCATTTCCTGCCCGACGGCCCGCTCATCACCCTGTCGGGCGCCGGGCGGTCGGGAGACGCCCTGATGCAGCGCAAGCGCATCGGCAAGGGCGCGGTGCTGCTGCTGGGCGACGCCGATCCGCTCGACGACCGGCTGTGGCTCGCCGATCCCGCCGATCCGCTCGACCCGCGCCATTGGGTGGCCGACACGCCCGCCCTTGTCGTTCAGTGGCTGGGTGGGGCGTCCATTCCCGGCGACCGGCGCTGGATGCGGGAGGCGCAGGACGTCACCCGCGCGATCCGCTGGGCGCTCCTGGCTGGGACGATATGGGCGATAGTGGGCGCGATCCTGCTCCGCCTAGAAAGGCGGGGTCCGGCCCCCGGAACAAAAGGAGAAGATGGCAGCGGGAAAGATAACAATTCCAGTTAGTCCCGTATTTCACCGTCTTTTCCCATCACTACCCATGCTTTCCCATTGCAGTCGCCCCCTATGCTTGATAGGTAAATCGGCATTGGGGTTCGTCAGGCTTTGCGTTGTCCTGTGCGCTGGATGGTGTTCTCATGATTCCGGCGACAGGCGGCCTGCGCCCCGAATAAAAGGGGTCGGTTGCCAGCGTGTCGGACGTCATTCTCTATTCGGGCAACGCATTCAGCGTCGCGGACGGCAAGGGCCGTTTCGTGCTGCCCCTGGAGATGCGCAAGCTGGTCACCCAGGCCAGCGGCGGCCAGAACCGCCTGTGCCTGTCGATCCATATGGACAATGGCTGCGCCACTGGCTTTGGCCTGTCCCACAAGCAGTTTCTGTTCGACGAGGTCGAAAAGCTGGAACGTCAGGCCTATGAGGCCGGGCGCGATTTCAACGCCGATCTGGAACGCGAAAACCGCCTCGGCACGATCGAGGACGTCAATTTCGACGATGCCGGCCGTTTCTTCCTGCACCCTGATATCAAGGATGAAGCCGGCATCACCGACGCGATCTTCTTCTATGGCGTGGGTCGCTATTTCCAGGTCTGGAAGCCCGAAGCGCTGGTCGAAAGCCCCGATCGCCCGGCTTTGATCCGCAACAAGGTGCGGCGCTGGATCGACGCGCGTGCGGAAGGGGCGGCCAGATGAGCGACGCGCCCCACATCCCCGTCCTGATCGACGAAGTGCTGGACGCCCTCGCCATCGCCCCCGGCGAGATCCATGTCGACGGCACCTTCGGCGCGGGCGGCTACAGCAGCGCCATGGCCCGTGCCGGCGCGCAGGTCTTTGCCTTCGATCGCGACCCCGATGCGATCCGCGAAGGGCAGGCGGTCGCCGACGCCCATGGCATCACGCTAATCGCGGGCGAATTTTCGCGCATGGCGGAATTGCTGGCGGAGCGCGGCATCGACAAGGTGTCTGGCATCACGCTCGACATCGGCGTGTCGTCGATGCAGCTCGACCGCGCCGAGCGGGGCTTTTCCTTTCAGTCGGACGGCCCGCTCAGCATGACGATGAGTCAGGACGGCATGAGCGCCGCCGATTTCCTCAACAGCGCGTCGGAAGAGGATATCGCCAACGTCATCTATCGCTATGGCGACGAGCCGCGGTCGCGCCGGGTCGCCCATGCGATCGTCGATGCGCGCCCGCTGGAGCGCACCGGCCAGCTTGCGGCCGTGGTCCGCCGCGCGCTGGGGCACAAGCCGCATGACAAGAAAGACCCGGCCACCCGCACCTTCCAGGCGATCCGCATCCATGTGAACCGCGAACTGGAAGAGCTGGAACTGGCACTCGACGCGGCCGAGGAACTGCTGGAGGAGGGCGGCCGCCTCGCGATCGTCACCTTCCACAGTCTGGAAGATCGAATCGTCAAGCAGTTCCTGCGCAAGCGCAGCGGCGGCGAGGGGGCGGGGTCCAGACATCTGCCCGAACGCGCGGCCGGGCCGCAGCCGACCTTCGCCAAGCCGGCCAAGGCGGTGCGTCCGGGTGACGCGGAGCTGGTGCGCAACCCCCGCGCCCGATCGGCCACCCTGCGTGCCGCCGTCCGTACATCCGCCCCCGTTTCCTCGTCTCCCCGGAGTGCCCGCTCATGATCGCCGTCAAGAGGTTGCAGAGCCTGATCTGGGTGATCCTGGTCGCACTGGGCGCGCTGGGCGCCTACATGGTGTCGCTCAAGGTCGCGACCGAGCGCAACGAGTTGATGAAGGTGCGTGCGCAGATTGCGGGGGCGAAGGGCGACATTCGCTATCTGGAAACGGAATTCAGCGCGCGCGCCTCGATGCGCCAGCTCGAAAGCTGGAACCAGCATGACTTCATGTATGCGACGCCCAGCGCGCAGCAATATCTGGGCGGCGAGCGGGCGCTGGCGCATCTGGACGGCGTCCAGCCCAATGGTCCCGACTATGTCGCGCCGCCGGTGATGGTGGCGATGGTCCAGACCGCCGCCGACCTGCCGTCCGCGCCGCAAAAGGCGCCCGAAAGCCCGGCTGCGACCCAGATTCGCAGCGATATCGCCGTGATCCGGGAGGCCCATGCCGCCGATGCCGTCGACAAGCTGCCCAAGCCTGCGCCCCGCACCCCGGCGCAGCAGGCCAAGGTTGACGCCGATGTGACCAAGCCCAATCCGATCGCGCGCAAGGCGGAGCGGATGGCGATGCTCGACGCCAAGCTGCTGGACGACAGCACGCTGGGCGATCTCAGCGCCAAGGCGGCGCGCGAGAAGCGCAGGGAGGCGCGCTGATGGCCACAATCATTGTCCAGCCAGGCGGGGAACGGGCGGGGCGGCAGCGGGTCAACCTGACCGCCATCGCCCACAACCGGCTGATGCTGCTGCTGATCCTGTTCCTGGCTATCACCTCCATCCTGATCGGCCGACTCGCCTGGGTCGGCATTTTTGCGCATGGGGCGACGGGCGACGGCAGTCTGTCCGCCTTCCTGCCTGCACGCGCCGACATCGTCGATCGCAACGGCGTGCCGCTGGCGCGCACCATGGACGCCTATTCGGTGGCGGTCCGCCCGTCCAAGCTGATCGGCGAGCCGGCCGAACTGGCGCGCAAGCTGCACGAAATCTTTCCCGATGAACCCGAGGCGGCCTTCTACAAGAAGCTGCGTGGGCGCGGCTGGGCCTATCTGCGCCGCCGCGCGCTGCCCGAACAGGTGGCCGCAGTGAACGCGCTGGGCGAGATCGGCATCGAATTTCCGCGGGAGAAGGAGCGGCTCTATCCGCAGCGCACGCTCGCGGCGCATGTGCTGGGCTTCGCGCCCAATGCCGATGGCGTGGGCGGCATGGGGGTGGAGGCCGCGTTCAACGACCGGCTGACCGACGCCGCGCAGCGCGGCAAGCCCTTCGCCGTGTCGATCGACAGCCGGGTGCAGGGCGCGCTGGAAAGCGAACTCTATGCGCAATTGGTACAGACGCGGGCCAAGGGCGCGGGCGGCATCATCATGGACGCCAATACCGGCGAGATCATCGCCATGGCGTCGATCCCCGTCTTCGATCCCAACAAGCTGCAAAATTATGCGGGCAAGACGTGCAGCGAATCGCCGCTCTGCAACCATATGGTGCAGGCGCGCTACGAACTGGGTTCCTCGTTCAAGCCGCTGTCGATCGCCGCAGCGATGGACGCGGGCGTGGTGACGTCGATGAGCAAGCGGTACGACGCCACCGCGCCGCTTGCGGTCGCGGGCTTTCGCATCAAGGACGACCATGCGATGGGCCGCTGGATCAACGTGCCGGAAATCCTGGTTCACAGTTCCAATATCGGCACGGCACGGATCGCCGACGAAATGGGCGCGGCGCCGCTCCAGAAGATGTTCCGCAGCCTGGACTTCGACCAGCGCGCGCCGATCGAGTTCAACGAGCGCGCCAAGGGCATCTGGCCGTCAAGCTGGGGCCGGATCACCAGCATGACGACGGCCTATGGCCATGGCATTGCGGTCACGCCACTGCATCTGGCGGCCGCCTATGCCGCTTTGGTCAATGGCGGCATCTGGCGCCCCGCGACCGTGCGCAAGCTCAGCCCCGACGAAGTGCCGGAGGGACGCCGCGTCTTTTCCGCCGCCACCAGCGCGCGGATGCGGCAACTGTTGCGGATGATCGTGTCGGCGGGTACAGGACGAAGCGCCGACGCCAAGGGATTCCGGGTGGGCGGCAAGACGGGTTCCGCCGAAAAGCCTCAAGAGGGGCGCTATAACAAGACTTCGCTGGTGACGACTTTCGCTTCTGCCTTCCCGATGGACAATCCCCGCTATGTCGTCGTCGCGATCATGGACGAGGCGACGGGGCAATATGGCCTGCGCACGGCGGCCTGGACCGCCGCGCCGGTGGTGAAGCGGGTGGTTGAGCGCACCGGTCCGATGCTGGGCGTATTGCCGGACGAGAGCCGCGACGTCGATATTTCCGACCTGATGCCGTTGCTGCACGGCGACAAGGAGAAAGAATGATGCGCCTTGGCTCGCTGGTCGACGGTCTGGACGCTGCGATATCGGGTGAGGCTGGCGCGGGTGCCGGCCTCGATTCGTCGGTGACCGGTTTCGCCATCGACAATCGCAAGGTCGCGCCCGGCACCGTCTTCGGCGCGTTCCAGGGGCTGCGCGTCAATGGCGAGGATTATATCGCCGACGCCGTAAAGGCGGGCGCCGTCGCCGTGGTCGCCCGGCCGGAGGCGAAGGTCGACGGCGCGATCCACATCGCCCACGCCAATCCCCGCCGCCTGCTGGCGCTGATGGCGGCGCGCTATTTCGCGCCGTTCCCGGACGTAACCGTCGCCGTCACCGGCACAAACGGCAAGACCAGCACGGTCGAGCTCGCGCGCCAGCTATGGCGGATGATGGGGCATAAGTCCGCATCGATCGGCACGCTGGGCGTCACCACCGCGGTCGATCAGGTGTCGACCGGCCTTACCACGCCGGACATCGTCACCTTCCTCGCCAATATGTCGGGCCTGCGCCGCGAGGGCATCACCCATGCCGCGTTCGAGGCGTCTAGCCATGGGCTGGACCAGTATCGCACAGAAGGGCTGCCGGTAATGGCGGGGGCCTTCACCAACCTGTCGCGCGACCATCTCGACTATCATGGCGACATGGATCGCTATTTCGACGCCAAGATGCGGCTGTTCGATGAAGTCGTTTCGGCGGATGGCGCGGCGGTCGTCTGGGCGGACGATGGCTGGTCGGACAAGGTCATCGCGCGGGCTACGAAGCGGGGGCTTCGTGTGCTGAGCGTCGGGGTGCAGGGACAGGCGCTGCGCCTGGTCAACCGCACCCCGACCCAGTTGGGCCAGGCGCTGGAGATCGAAGCGGATGGCAAGATTTATAAGGTCAACCTGCCGCTGATCGGTGCTTATCAGGCCGCCAACGCCCTTACCGCTGCGGGCCTCATCATCGCGACCGGCGGAGACACGGCCAAGGTGCTGGAACTGCTCGGCCGGGTCCAGCCGGTGCGCGGACGCCTTGAACGCGCCGTCATCAGCAAGGCGGGGGCACCCGTCTATGTCGATTATGCCCATACGCCCGACGGGCTGAAGGCCGCGATCGAGGCGCTGCGCCCGCATACGCGCGGCAAGCTCATCACCCTGTTCGGCGCGGGCGGCGATCGTGATGCGGGCAAGCGCCCGTTGATGGGCAAGGTCGCGGCGGAACTGTCCGACCATGTCATCGTGACCGACGACAATCCACGCTCCGAAGAACCCTCCGCCATCCGCGCCGCCGTGCTGGCCGGCGCACCGGAGGCGCAGGAAATGGGCGGCCGCCGCGCCGCGATCGCCGCCGCGATCGCCATGGCCGGCGCGGACGACATCGTCCTGCTGGCGGGCAAGGGGCATGAGCAGGGCCAGATCATCGGCGACCGCGTGCTGCCCTTCGATGACGTCACCGTGGCGGGGGAGTGCGCGGGTTGATGCTTAACCCCCCTATATCCGAATCGAACCGGGGTTGGCGCTGATGCCAGACCTCTGGACCTCCACCGAAATCGCTGAGGCCACAGGCGGCGCCGCGTCGGCGCCGTTCGCCGTTTCGGGCGTCGCCTTCGACAGCCGCGAAGTCGGGCAGGGCGACCTGTTCGTCGCGATGAAGGGCGAGAAGACCGACGGCCACAGGTTCATCGACAAGGCGTTCGGGCAGGGTGCGGCAGGCGCGATCGTCAGCGAGCCGGTGGCGCACCCCCATATCCTGGTGCCCGACAGCGCCGCCGCGCTCGAAGCGCTGGGAAAAGCGTCGCGCAAGCGTATGGGCGGCAAGGTAATCGGCGTGACCGGATCGGTCGGCAAGACCGGCACCAAGGAAGCGTTGTTCCAGGCGCTCGATCGCGCCGCGCCGGGGCAGGTGCATCGCTCGGTCAAAAGCTACAATAATCATGTCGGCGTACCGCTCAGCCTCGCCCGGATGCCGCGCGGGTCGGCCCATGGCGTGTTCGAAATGGGCATGAACCATGCCGGCGAACTGTCCGCCCTGACGCGGCAGGTCCGCCCCCATGTCGCCATCGTCACCGCGATCGCGCCGGCCCATATCGAATTTTTCGGCACGGAGGCGAAGATCGCCGAGGCCAAGGCGGAGATTTTCGAGGGGCTGCAACCCGGCGGCACCGCGATCATCCCCTATGACAGCCCGCATGTCGCGCTGCTCTACAACAAGGCGGAACGCCACGCGGCGCGCATCCTGACCTTCGGCGCCAGCCCGCAGGCCGACATCTGCGCGCGCGAAGCCGTGCCGGCGCCGGGCGGCGGTACGCTGGTCACCGCAACCCTGCCCGACGCGGAGCTGTGCTTCACCGTCGCCGCGCCGGGCGACCATTGGGTGTCGAACGCGCTGGCGGTGCTGGCGGCGGTCGATGCGGTGGGCGGCGATCTGGCCGCAGCGGGCCTGGCGCTCGCCGAAATGCCGGGTCTGCCGGGCCGGGGCGAGCGGCGCATCCTGCCGGTCGCGGGCGGCGAAGCGCTGCTGATCGACGAAAGCTACAACGCCAATCCGCTGTCCATGACCGCGACGCTCACGCAACTGGGCCGCGAAAAGGCCGACCGGCGTATCGCCATATTGGGCGGCATGCGCGAGCTGGGCGACCGCAGCGTGGAACTCCATGCCGGCCTTGCCGAACCGCTCGGTACGGGCCGGGTCGATTATGCGATATTGGTCGGCGCGGAAATGGCGCCGCTGGCCGATCTGCTCGACGGCATCATTCCCTATGCGCATGTCGCCGATACGGCGGCGGCCATTCCCCTCATCCAAAGCGAAATACGCGCGGGCGACGCGATACTGGTCAAAGGCTCGAACGGTGTGGGCTTGTCCCGCCTGGTCGCCGCCATGGCCAACAGCGCCCGTGACGGAGATAGGAACTAATGCTCTACTGGCTGGCCGAAACGCTCGATTTCGCGGGGGTGTTCAACCTCATCCGCTACCTGTCCTTCCGTGCGGGCGCGGCGATCTTCACCGCGTTGCTGATCGGCCTGGTCATTGGCCCGAAATTCATCGGCTGGCTGCGCGTCCGCCAGGGCAAGGGCCAGCCGATCCGCGACGACGGCCCCCAGACCCACCTCGCCAAGCGCGGCACGCCCACCATGGGCGGCCTGATGATCCTGACCTCGATGGTCATTTCGGTGCTGCTGTGGATGGACCTGTCCTCCACCTATGTCTGGGCCTGCCTGTTCGTGACCCTGGGCTTCGGCGCGATCGGCTTCCTCGACGATTATGACAAGGTGACCAAGGCCAGCCACAAGGGGCTGTCGGGGAAGATGCGGCTGCTGTTCGAATTCCTTATCGCGGGCTTCGCCGCCTGGATGATCGTCAACCAGCATGGCAATACCGCGCTCTACGTGCCCTTCTACAATGGCCCGGCGATCGAGCTGGGGCCATTTTACTTCTGCTTCGCCGCCTTCGTCATCGTCGCCTTCGGCAAT
Source organism: Sphingobium sp. 3R8 (assembly GCF_020166615.1). Taxonomy (NCBI): domain Bacteria; kingdom Pseudomonadati; phylum Pseudomonadota; class Alphaproteobacteria; order Sphingomonadales; family Sphingobiaceae; genus Sphingobium; species Sphingobium sp. 3R8. The sequence goes on from NZ_JAIQXR010000008.1 coordinate 69,098, forward strand.
GCGGTGAACCTGACCGATGGCCTCGACGGCCTCGCCACCATGCCGGTCATCATCGCCAGCCTTGCCTTCATGCTGATCGTCTATCTGGTCGGTCGGGCCGACTTCGCCGCCTATCTGGGCATCCCGCACGTGCCGGGCGCGGGGAACCTGACCATATTGTGCGGGGCGATCATCGGGTCGGGCCTCGCCTTCCTCTGGTTCAACGCGCCGCCCGCCGCGGTGTTCATGGGCGACACGGGGTCGCTGGCGCTGGGCGGAACTATCGGGGTGATCGCGGTCACCGCCCATCATGAGATCGTGCTGGGCATTATCGGCGGCCTCTTCGTCGTGGAGGCGCTGTCGGTCATCATCCAGGTCTTCTTCTACAAGCGCACCGGCAAGCGCGTGTTCAAGATGGCGCCGATCCACCATCATTTCGAGCAACTGGGCTGGGCCGAGCCGACCGTGGTGATCCGTTTCTGGATCATCGCCTTCGTGCTGGCGCTCGCCGGTCTCGCCACCCTGAAGCTGAGGTGAAGGGATGATCGTTTCGGAGGCATTTGCGGGCAAGCGTTACGCCGTGCTGGGTCTGGCGCGGTCGGGCCTGGCGACGGTCGAGACGCTGGTCGCCAGCGGCGCGCGTGTCGTGGCGTGGGACAGTCGGGAAGAAGCGCGCGCTCTGGTCGAGGGCAAGGCGGAACTGGGCGACCCGATGGAGATCGACCTCAGCGGCTTTGACGGCATCGTCGTGTCGCCGGGCGTGCCATTGAACCGCCACCCCATCGCGATGCGTGCGAAGATTGCTGGCGTCCCGATCATCGGCGACATCGAACTGTTCGCGCTCGCCCGTCCGACGTTGCCGCCGCACAAGGTCGTCGGCATCACCGGCACCAACGGCAAGTCGACCACCACGGCGCTGATCCATCACATCATCGAGCAGGCGGCTTTCCCCACGGTGATGGGCGGCAATATCGGCCTGCCGATCCTGAGCCAGCCGCCGCTGGAACCCAATTTGCATGGGGTGGGCGTCTATGTGCTGGAACTGTCCAGCTACCAGATCGACCTGACCCGCAGCCTCGATTGCGACGTCGCGGTGCTGCTCAACATCACGCCGGATCATCTCGATCGCTATGATGGGTTCGAAGGCTATGTCGCGTCGAAGGCACGGCTGTTTGCGATGCAGTCGGCAGAATACGACGCTGTTTTTGCCGCAGACGATGCATCGACGCGTGAAATCGCTGAGAAGGAATGGCGTCGTCGAGGTGATAAGCCCAAATGGCATATCGTCCATGCGGCCGATATCGACCCTGCCACCCAGCTTGGCTGGCCCGCCCTGCAAGGCCCGCACAACGCGCAAAATGCAGCTGTCGCGATGGCGGTATCAAAAGCGCTGCGCATAGACGAACCCACCATCGACAACGCCCTCGTCAGCTACGCCTCGCTCCCGCACCGGATGCAGGCGGTGGGCACCCATAACGGCGTCCTCTACGTCAACGACAGCAAGGCGACCAACGCCGCCTCCACCGCGCCCGCGCTCGCCGCCTGGCCGGCAAAGGACGGCAAGCCCCGTATCCACTGGATCCTGGGCGGCGTCGCCAAATCCGACAATCTGGACGAATGCGTCCCCCATTTCGGCAATGTCGCCCACGCCTATACCATCGGTGAAGCGGGGCATATGTTCGCCGATCTGCTGCGCCCCGCTATGGCGGTGGACGACAGTGAAATGCTAAGCGCCGCCGTCCGCCGCGCGGCGCGCATCGCGCAGCCGGGGGATGTGGTGCTATTGTCGCCCGCCTGCGCCAGTTTCGACCAGTTTCGCGATTTCGAAGCGCGCGGCGATGCCTTCGCTGCCGCCGTCGCGGCGTTGGGATCGACGGGCGATTAAGCCAGCATAGCCGGGGGGCGAGACGATGGGCAGGGAAGGGACGACACGGATGTTCAAGGCTGGCGAACTGGTGAAGGGTTTCCGCACCCGCACCGTGCCGCGCGAACGGACGGCGCTTGCCATCTGGTTCTGGGAGATCGACCGCGTCCTGCTGTCGCTGATCGTCACCTTGATGGCGATCGGGCTGGTCGCGGTCGCGGCCGCGTCCCCCGTCGCGGCGATCGACCGGTCGACGGCGTCGGTGGCGGTCAATCCGCTCATCTATTTCTACCGTCAATTGATGTGGGTCTTCATCGGCCTGCCGATCATGCTGGTCATCTCGATGCTCCCCCGGCCGCAGGCGCGGCGGCTGGCGATATTCGGCTGCGCCTTCTTCTTCGTCATGCTGCTGTGCGTGCCGATATTGGGATCGACGGTGAACGGCGCGAAGCGCTGGATCGACCTGCCCGGCTTCCGCTTCCAGCCGTCCGAGTTCCTCAAGCCCGTCTTCGTCGTGGCGCTGGCCTGGCTGCTGTCGCTGCGGACCAAGGATATGAGCCTGCCGGTCGTGCCGCTGAGCTTCTGTGTCACCGGCCTGATCGCCATCATCCTGATGCGCCAGCCTGATTTCGGCCAGACCGTCATCTTCGCCGCCTGCCTTGGCGTGTTGCTGCTGCTGTCGGGCGTGTCGATGCGCTTCATCGGCGCGATGGGCGGGGTGGCGCTGGTCGGGTTGATCGCGGTCTATATGTTCTATGAAAATGGCCGCCAGCGCGTGAACGACTTCCTGGGCATCGGTGTCCAGCTCGACGCCGGCCCGGACCAGACCGATCTTGCCTTCCGCACCATTTCCCATGGCGGCTTCACCGGTGTCGGGCCGGGTGGGGGCCAGAACAAGTTCCGCCTGCCCGAAGCGCATACCGATTACATCTTCTCGGTCATCGGCGAAGAGTTCGGCCTGCTCGCCTGCATCGCCATCGCCTGCGTCTATCTCGCTATCGTGGTGCGCGTGCTGTTGCGCCTGCTGGACGAGGAAGATGTGTTCACCATCCTCGCCGCTGCGGGGCTCACCACCCAGTTCGGGTTGCAGGCGATCATCAATATGGGCGTCAATGCGCAGATATTTCCGTCAAAGGGTATGACGCTGCCCTTTATCAGCTATGGCGGCTCCTCTATGCTGGCGCTCTGCATCGGGGTCGGCCTGCTGCTCGCCTTTACCCGGCGCAATCCCTTCATGGGCCGGCATACCGTCGTCAAATGGAGTGGTCGATGAGCATTTCCCGTCACTTCGTCCTCGCCGCCGGCGGGACGGGGGGCCATATGATTCCAGCGCACGCCGTCGCCGAAGAGCTGATGGCGCGGGGCCATCATGTCGCGCTCGTCACCGATGAGCGCGGCGCGAAAATCCCCGGCATTTTCGATCACGCGCCGGACAATCGGGCGCAGGTCCATGTCATGCCCGCGGGACGCATGACCAAGAATCCGTCGAGCTGGCCGGGCGCCCTGAAGGCGATCCTGGCAGGCCGCGCCATGGCCCGCCGTTTGAACGAAACCTTCCGCCCCACCGCCGTCGTCGGCTTCGGCGGCTATCCTGCCATGCCCGCGCTGCTGGGCGCATTGGCGGATGGCATCCCGACCGCCATTCATGAACAGAATGCTGTGCTGGGCCGGGTCAATCGCCTGCTCGCCGGGCGCGTCGACGCCATCGCCACCGCCTATCCGGACGTGGAGCGTCTGAAGAGCGCCTATGCGGGCAAGGTTCACCTGATCGGCAATCCGGTGCGCGAGGAAGTGAAGCAGTTGCGCGAGGAGGATTTCCCCGCGCTGACCGACGAAAGCGTGTTTCGCGTGCTGGTGATCGGCGGCAGCCAGGGTGCCTCCATCCTCTCCAGCGTCGTGCCCGAAGGCCTGTCGATGCTGCCGGTGGCGCTCCGCCGCCGGTTGCAGGTGACCCAGCAATGCCGTGCCGAGGATATCGATCGCGTGCGCAAGACCTATGCGGAGATGGAAATCCCCGCTGACCTCGCCACCTATTTCAACGACGTGCCCGAAAAGCTGGGCTGGTCGCATCTGGTGATCGCGCGCGCGGGTGCCTCGACGCTGGCCGAACTCACCTGCGCCGGGCGTCCGGCGATCCTGATCCCGCTGCCCAGCGCGATGGACGATCACCAGACCGCCAATGCCAGGGAAATGACCGAGGCGGGTGGCGCGCGCACGATACCGCAGGCCCGCTTCACCGCGGTCGAACTGGCCAAGCAGATGCAGAAAATGGCGCTGGAACCCGGCGCGCTGCTGAACGCGGCCAAGCGCGCGCGCGGCTGCGGCCGCCCCCATGCGGCGCGCGACATGGCCGACCTGCTCGAAAGCATCGGCACTGCGCCGATCATGAACGATCCGGTGCGGGTCGGGCCGACGCCCACTACGCTCAATTTGCAGGGTGTCCCGGCGTGACCGGCCTTTTCCTTCGTCATCCCAGCTTCCGCCGGGATAACCGTATAGTTTCGGAGTTTATCGCATGAAGGGTGTCGGCACGGACATCGGCACGATCCATTTCATCGGCATTGGCGGCATCGGCATGTCCGGCATCGCCGAAGTGATGCATAATCTGGGTTATGACGTTCAGGGTTCGGACGTGGCCGAAGGCTATGTGGTCGAGGGGCTGCGGGCCAAGGGCATCCGCGTGATGATCGGCCATAAGGCGGAAAATCTGGGCGACGCCGCTGTGGTCGTCACCTCCACCGCGATCAAGCGCGGCAATCCGGAGGTCGAGCTGGCGCTGGAAAATCGCGTCCCCGTCATTCGCCGCGCCGAAATGCTGGCCGAACTGATGCGCCTCAAATCCACCGTCGCGGTGGCGGGCACCCATGGCAAGACCACGACGACGTCGATGGTCGCCGCGCTGCTGGACGCTGGCGGGGTGGACCCCACGGTCATCAACGGCGGCATCATCAACAGCTATGGCTCCAACGCGCGGCTGGGCAACAGCGACTGGATGGTTGTCGAGGCTGACGAAAGCGACGGCAGCTTCCTGCGCCTCGACGGCACGATCGCGGTCGTCACCAATATCGATCCCGAACATCTGGATCATTATGGCAGCTTCGACCGGGTGAAGGACGCCTTTGTCGAGTTCGTCGGCAACGTCCCCTTCTACGGCGCGGCCTTGCTGTGCCTGGATCATCCCGAAGTGCAGGCGATATTGCCGCGCGTGCAGGACCGGCGGATCGTGACCTATGGCTTTTCGGCGCAGGCGGACATTCGCGGCGACAATGTCGTCAGCTTCCCCGGCGGCAACCGCTTCGACATCCAGGTGCGCGAGCGCGACGGATCGACGCGCAAGATCGAGGGTATCGAAATGCCGATGCCCGGCCGCCATAATGTGCTGAACGCCATGGCGGCGATCGGCGTGGCGCTGCACATGGGCATCGATGACGCGACGATCCAGACCGGCTTCGCCAAGTTCGGCGGGGTCAAGCGTCGCTTCACCAATGTCGGGCAGATCGCCATCGCAGGCGGCACCGCCACCGTGATCGACGATTATGGCCACCACCCGGTCGAGATCAAGGCGGTCCTCGCCGCCGCGCGAGAAGGCGCGAAAGGCCGCGTCATCGCCGTGGTCCAGCCGCACCGCTTCACCCGCCTGCGCGACCTGATGGACGAGTTCCAGCAGGCGTTCAACGACGCCGACATGGTCTATGCCGCGCCGGTCTATACCGCGGGCGAGCAGCCGATCGAGGGCGTGGACAGCGCTGCGCTCGTCGCCGGCCTCAAGCGGCGCGGGCATCGCCATGCTTCCACCGTCACCGACGCGGCCGATCTGGCCGCGCTGGTGGCTGCCGATATCCAGCCGGACGACATGGTCATCTGCCTGGGCGCGGGGGACATCACCAAATGGGCGGCGGGGCTGTCGGCGGCCGTGTCCGCCAAGGTCAAGGAAGCGGTCTGATGTTCGAGCTTTTCGCTGTCGGCCTGGAAATGCAGAAGCGCATGATCGACGCCCAGATGCAGGGCGTGGAAGCCGCGCGCGACATGGTGGAGGCGGCCCAGCGTCAGGTCGAAACCGGCATGGCCACGACCCAGGCGAATGAAGCGGGCCTCAAGGCCATGAAAAACTGGATGAACCTGTGGGGCATGCGCGGTTGAGCACGACGATCGCCCTTCCGCCGGTGCGCGGCACGTTGAAGGCCGACGCCCCGCTGGCCCCGCTCGTCTGGTTCAAGGCGGGCGGCGCGGCGCAATGGCTGTTCGAGCCGAAGGATGCGGACGACCTGTCCGACTTCCTCGCCATGCTCGATCCGCAAGCGCCGGTGATGGCGCTGGGCCTCGGCTCCAACCTCATCGTCCGCGACGGTGGCGTGCCGGGCGTGGTCGTACGTCTGGGCAAGCCCTTCGCCAAGGTCGTGGCGCTGGATGAAACCACGCTGACCTGCGGCGGCGGCGCGTCAGGCATCCTCGTCTCCTCGACCGCGCGCGACGCGGGCATAGCGGGCCTGGAGTTTCTGCGCTCCATTCCCGGCACGGTCGGCGGCTTCGTGCGCATGAACGGCGGCGCCTACGGCCGCGAGACGCGCGACATATTGCTGTCCTGCGAGGTCGTGCTGCGGTCGGGCGAACAGGTGACGCTCCTGAACCGTGACCTTGCCTATACCTACCGCCATTCCAACCTGACCGATGGCGCGATCGTGGTGTCGGCGACCTTCCGCGGCGAACCGGGCGAGCCGGCCGCGATCCAGGCGGAAATGGATCGCATCGCCGCCGCGCGCGAGGAAAGCCAGCCGCTGCGCAGCAAGACGGGCGGCTCGACCTTCAAGAACCCCGACGGGCACAAGGCCTGGCAGTTGGTGGACGAAGCAGGCTGTCGCGGCTTGGCTTTGGGCGGCGCGCAGGTCAGCGAGAAGCACACCAATTTCCTGCTCAACAGCGGCGACGCCAGCAGCGCCGATATCGAAGCGCTGGGCGAAGAAGTCCGCCGCCGGGTCAAAGACAAAAGTGGAATAGAATTGGAATGGGAAATTCAGCGCGTCGGGATCGTGAAGTGACCCGTGGCCCCTGGCATGTCGCCGTCCTCATGGGCGGCTGGTCGGCGGAACGCCCCGTCTCTTTGTCCTCCGGCGAAGGTGTGGCCAAGGCGCTGGAATCGCGCGGCCATACCGTCACCCGCATCGACATGGACCGCAACGTCGCCGCCCGCCTGGCGGAGACCAGGGCGGACGTGATCTTCAACGCGCTGCACGGCGTCCCCGGCGAAGACGGCACGGTGCAGGGCATGATGGACCTGATGGGCCTCACCTACACCCATAGCGGCCTCGCCACCTCGGTCATCGCGATCGACAAGCAATTGACCAAGCAGGCGCTCGTGCCCCACGGCATCCCCATGCCCGGCGGCCAGATCGTGGAAAGCGAAAGCCTCTTCGCCGCCGATCCGCTGCCGCGCCCCTATGTGCTCAAGCCCGTCAACGAAGGCAGCTCGGTCGGCGTCGCCATCGTCACGGCGGAGGGCAATTATGGCAACCCCATCGCCCGCGGCAGCGTCGGTCCGTGGCAGGATTTTCCCGAACTGCTGGCCGAACCCTATATTCGCGGCCGCGAACTCACCACGGCGGTTCTGGGCGATGAGGCACTGCTCGTCACCGAATTGCGGCCCAAGAGCGGCTTTTACGATTTCGATGCCAAATATACCGACGGCATGACCGAACATGTCTGCCCCGCCGACCTGCCGCCGGAGATTACCGAGGCCTGCAAGGCGATCGCGCTGCGCGCCCACCAGTTGCTGGGCTGCAAGGGCGCATCGCGCGCCGATTTCCGCTGGGACGACACGCAGGGGATCGAAGGGCTGTTCCTGCTGGAGGTCAATACCCAGCCGGGCATGACTCCGCTCAGCCTCGTCCCCGAACAGGCGGCAAAGCTGGGCATTGACTATGCCACGCTGGTGGAGACTATTGTCGAGGAGGCGCTGAACCGCGCCCAAGGGCCAGACAAGGCAGGAAATGGTGATGGCTGAGGCACGGATCAGGCGCGGCGGCACCGCGCGGCTGAGCAGCGCGAAGGGCAGGGTGAACGCCGGCAAGTCCGGGGGCGGTCGCGGCCGCGCCCTGAAGCGCCAGAGCAGCCTCGACCGGCTGGTCGAGATGCTGCCGGTCAGCGAAGCCACGCTGCAACGCATGGCGAGCTGGGCCATCGTCGGCATCTTCGGCGCCATCGTCATCGCCATCGCCATCTTCATGGGCCTGCCCGGCATGGCCCGGCAGCAGGCGGCAGACATCGCGGCGCGCGCCGGCTTCGAGGTCGACAAGGTCGAAGTGCGCGGCGTCGAACGGATGGATGAACTGCCGGTCTATAATATCGCCCTGGGGCAGGTGGATCGCTCCATGCTCTCGCTCGACCTGCCCAGGGTGCGCAGCGAGATGCTCAAGCTCGGCTGGGTCAAGGATGCGCGCATTTCCCGCCGCCTGCCCGATACGCTGGTGGTCGACATCGTCGAGCGTGATCCTGTCGCGGTGTGGCAGCATAATGGCCAGTTGCACCTGATCGACGTGTCGGGCGTGGTGTTGCAGTCGGTGTCCGCCAGCGCGATGCCCGACCTGCCGCTGGTCGTCGGCCCCAACGCCAATCGCCAGACGGCGGGCCTTAACCGGCTGATGGAAAACGCCCCGGCGCTCAAGCCGATGCTGGCCGGCGCGACCTGGGTCGGGAACCGCCGCTGGGATCTGCGCTTTCAGTCGGGTGAGACGCTCTCCCTGCCGGAGGGCGACAAGGATTCGGCGGGCGCCTTGGTGAATTTCGCACGGATGGACGGCGTCAATCGCCTGCTGGGTCGCGGCATCGTCAAGTTCGACATGCGCGATCCCGACCGTTTCGTCCTGCGCCTGCCGCAGGGCAAGGTGGAGGAAAAGCCGGTGGACGACGGGACGAAGGACGTCGCCGCCGCGACGCCGGGCGAGGAAGGCTAAGGCCCATGGCGCAGCCCAAGGTCGAGAAGCTTATCACCGCGATCGACATCGGATCGTGGAAGGTGTCCGCCTTGATTGCGGGGCGCACCGACACGGGCGAGCTGGCGATCCTGGGCACCGGCCAGCGCGAAAGCCGCGGCGTGCGGCGCGGCTTTATCGCCGATATGGAGCGCACCGAACTGGCCGTGCGCGAAACGGTGGAGCAGGCCGAACGTGTCGCCGGCACCAATATCGAGGATGTCTGGGTCAGCTTCTCGGGCGGCAGCCTGGTCAGCGACGTCGTCACGGTCGAACGCGACATGGGCGGCTATCGCATCGAACAGCCCGATATCGACGATCTCCTGACCACCGGCCAGCAGGGCATCGACCCCGACGGCCGCATCGTCCTCCATGCCCAGCCGACCTGCTTCACCATCAACGGCAAGGTGCCGGTGAAAAAGCCGCTGGGCATGCACGCGGACCTGCTGGGCGTCGACATCCATGTCGTGCTGGCCGACGGCGCGCCGCTCGCCAATCTCGACCTGTGCGTGCGCGGCGCCTATCTCAACGTCAATTCGATCGTCGCCGCGCCGATCGCCACGGGCCTGGCCTGCCTGTCGGAAGAGGAGCGCGACCTGGGCGTCGCGCTGGTGGAGATCGGGGCCGGGGTCACCAACGTCTCGCTCTATGCGGGGGGAATGCTGGTCGGCCTGCATTCGATCCCGTTCGGCGCATCGGACATTACCGACGATATCGCCTCCGCCTTCGGCATCCGCCGCAGCCAGGCGGAGCGGATCAAATGCTTCTACGGCTCGGCGATGCAGAACCCGCGCGATTTCCGCGAGATGATAGAGATCGCGCCGCCCCATGGCGAAATGGCGGTGCCGGGGCAGGCGGCCGGGCCGAACGCCGAAGGGGGCAAGATCACCCGCGCCGCGCTGGTCGGGGTCATCTGCGAACGGCTGAACCAGATCATGACCGAAGTGAATGCAGCGCTGGCCGGCATGGGCTTTAACTCCACCGGGCGGCAGGTGGTGCTGACCGGCGGCGGCGCGGAAATGAAGGGCATTGCCGATTATGCGCAGGGCGCGCTGGGCCGCGCCGTGCGGATCGGGCGACCCAGGGGCTTGTCTGCGATGCCCGAAGCGCATAGTGGGCCCGCCTTCGCGACATTGGCGGGACTCGCGCTTTACGGCGCTTCCAACCCGGTTGATCTCCGCACGATGGCGCCCGCGCCGCAAACGGTGCATCGTCTGGGAGCGCCGCTCTGGTGGCAACGCATGATGCGCGCAATGAAGACCAACTATTGAACGAAATTGGACCAAGACGAAAATAGGTGGTGAATTCCCCTATTTTCTGGTGTTAACATTTAATGACGGCGTTGCTTCCTGACGAGGAAGCTGAGGGAGCACTATTTATGAGCATTGAAATCAGCCCACCGCATGTGGACGAACTGAAGCCGCGGATCGCGGTGATCGGTGTCGGCGGCGCGGGCGGCAATGCCATCGCGAACATGATCGCCGCCCATGTCGAGGGCGTGGACTTCATCGTGGCCAATACCGACGCGCAGGCGCTCAACGCCTCGCCGGCCGAACGCCGCATCCAGCTCGGCCCGCAAATCACCGAAGGGCTGGGCGCCGGTTCGCGCCCCGAAATCGGCAAGGCCGCCGCTGAAGAAACGATCGCGTCGGTCGAGCAGGCGCTGGAAGGCGCGCATATGTGCTTCATCGCCGCGGGCATGGGTGGCGGCACCGGCACCGGCGCGGCCCCCGTCATCGCCAAGGCCGCCCGCGACAAGGGCATCCTGACCGTCGGCGTCGTCACCAAGCCCTTCACCTTTGAAGGCAATCGCCGCATGAAGTCGGCGGATTCGGGCATCGATGAGCTGCAGAAGCATGTCGACACGCTGATCGTGATCCCGAACCAGAATCTGTTCCTGATCGCCAACCCGAACACGACCTTCAAGGAAGCGTTCCAGATGGCGGACGAAGTGCTGCAGCAGGGCGTGCGCGGCATCACCGACCTCATGGTCATGCCCGGCCTCATCAACCTCGACTTCGCCGACGTGCGTTCGGTGATGGGTGAAATGGGCAAGGCGATGATGGGCACCGGCGAAGCCGAAGGCGACGGCCGGGCGCTCCAGGCGGCGGAAAAGGCGATCGCCAACCCGCTGCTCGACGGCGTGTCGATGCGCGGCGCCAAGGGCGTGATCGTCTCGATCGTCGGCGGCGAGGACATGCGGCTGATGGAAGTGGACGAGGCCGCCAACCATATCCGCGAACTGGTGGACCCGGACGCGAACATCATCTGGGGCAGCGCCTTCAACGACAATCTGAACGGCAAGATCCGCGTGTCGGTGGTCGCTACCGGCATCGACAATGAAGTGGGCAACCATGCCGCGCCGCTGACCCAGCCGTTCAGCTTCGCCAACCGACCCGCCGTGGCCGTGCCTCAGTCGGCGGCGCCCAAGCCTGCGCCGGTCGCGCAGCAGCCCGCGCCGGTTGCAGCGCCTGCGCCGACGCCTGCTCCTGCGCCTGCGCCGCAGCCCGAAACGCTTGAACTGGACGTGCCGGCCGCGCCTGCGCCCGCGCAGCCGACGGTTGCACCGGCGCCGTTCGCTCCGGCCAAGCCCGCCGCGGTCTTTTCCGACGAAGATCCGGAAGAGGATGAACTGATCCTGGGCGCAGACAGCGCCGAAGCGGCCGCGCCGGCCGCACCCGCACCGCGCGTCGCCACCGGCGGCACGCTGTTCGAGCGGATGGCGGGCCTGACCCGTGGCACGGACAAGGCGCCGGGCGCCGCGGACGACGTCGCGCCGGGCGTCGATATCCCCCGTTTCCTCAACCGCCAGAACAACCAGTAAGGCGCAGTCGGTAAAAGGACGCACGGCTTGGGCCGTGCGCGACAGGAAAAGCGCGCTGTCGGTCGTCTGGGGCGACCCGGCGCGCTTTTTCGTTGGGCTAATTTCCCATTCATCCTGGGATCGGCTAAGGCGCGGATGTGACACGCACTTCTCCATGGATTCTCGGTCTTTGGCTGCCGGGCGCGCTGCTGCTCGCGGCCCCCGCGCATGCCCAGCAGGACCAATCGCAACTGGTTCGGCCGCTCGGCGCCGCCGACCTCAACAGCAATTTGGCGCGCCTGGCGTCCAATCCGCGCGACGTCGTCGCGCTGATCGGTGCGGGGGAGGCGGCGCTGTCGCTGGATGACCCGCGCGCGGCGGCCGGCTTCTTCGCCCGCGCCGACGCGATCGAGAGCGGCAATGGCCGGATCAAGGCCGGGCTGGGACGGGTCATGCTCAAGCTGCAAAACCCGGTCGAGGCGCTGCGCCTGTTCGACCAGGCGGGGCGGCTGGGCTATCCCGATGCGACGATCCTGTCCGACCGCGGCCTGGCGCGCGACATGACCGGCGATCAGGCGGGCGCGCAGCGGGACTATCAGGCCGCGCTCCTACGCACCCCCGGCGATGATGAACTGGTGCGCCGCTACGCCGCTTCGCTCGGCATAGCGGGGCAGGTCGCCGCGTCCGACAAGATCCTCGAACCCCTGTTCTACAAGAGCGACCGGGCCGCCTGGCGCTATCGCGCCTTCATCCTGGCGATGAACAACAAGCAGGCCGATGCGAAGAAGGTGGCGGAGCAGACCATGCCGGCGCAACTGGCCGCCGCGATCATTCCTTATATGCAGAAAATGCCCTATCTGACTGCCGCGCAAAAGGCGGCGGCGCTGCATTTCGGCCATTTCCCGGCCCAGATCGGCACCAGCATCGCCGCGATCACGCCGACCCCGCCGGCACCGGGCATCGCGGTGGCCGCCAGCGCGCCGGTCGCCGTCGCCTCCGCCAGCCCTGCGAAGACCAAACCGCTCAGCCGGTCCGAACAGCGTCGCCAGCAGCGCGAGGCCGCCCGTATCGCCCGCGCCGAGGGACTGGCCGCCGCTCGTCGTCCCGCCCAGCCGCAACTGGCCCAAGCCCAGACGATCCCGCCCAGAGCGCTCCAGCCCCAGCCGGCCCAATCCGCGCCCGTCCAGTCTGCGCTGCGATCCACGCCGACCCCGCCGCCCGCGCAGCAGCCGAGCGCGCCGCTGCCGGCCCCGGTGGTCCAGCCCTTGCCGTCGTCCACGGCACCCGCGTCGGCGGAGCAAACGCCGTCCGAACCGTCGCCCGTGCGTCAGGCGGCCGCATCGCCCGCCGCCGCTACGCCCAATGGCGCGGTGCAAGGGCCGCCCGCCCCCGGCTTCGATTCGATCGATCGTGCGCCGCCGGCCGCCGCGCCGCCCTCCAACGCGGGATCGCAGCTCAATGCGATCGCGCTGGCGCAGGCATCGCCGCCGCCTGAACCTGCGGGTTCAGCTCCGCCCGCCGCTGCAACCGCCACCACATCGCCCGCCGCAACCGTCCAGCCGCTCACGGCCGTGCCGCCGCCTTCTGTCCCGCAACCCGATCCGGTCGCCACCCGCACGCTGGCGGACATCATTCGCGCGATCGACGTCCCCGAAGCCGAGCGCCAGCCGACCGTCGCCGCCGTCGACCTCACGGAAATCGCCGCGATCCAGGCCGCCCGCCGCGCCGAGCGGCAGGCCGCGGCCAAGGCCGCCACGGACAAGGCGAAGAAGGACGCCCTCGCCAAAGCCAAGGCGGAAGCCGACGCCAAGGCGAAGAAGGAGGCCGAAGAGAAGAAGCGCCTGGCCGACAATCCGTCGCGCAACTGGCTGCAGGTCGGCGTGGGGCAGAGCAAATCGGCGCTAGGCTTCACCATGAAGGGGCTGCGCAAGAAATATACGATCCTGTCCCGCCAGGACGGATGGAGCGCCGGCTGGGGGCGGACCAATCGCCTGCTGGTCGGTCCCTTCGCCAGCTTCACCCGCGCCAAGGAACTGGAGGCTAATCTGAAGGCCGACGGCGCCGATGCCTTCGCCTGGAAAAGCGAAGCGGGGGAGGTCGTGGAGAAGCTGGGGGCCGAATGAGCATTTTGCAGTCGGCTGTTTCGGCCGGCTGGAGAAGGCTCTAAGAGGGCGGGCATGACGATCCTCGCTTCCTATGCCTGCCATTCCTCCGCCAGCCGGGGCCGCCTCCATCCCGAAGCGGGCGGCGAGATGCGCGGGCCGCGCGACGTCTTCCAGCGCGACCGCGATCGCATCATCCATTCCATTGCCTTCCGTCGCCTGCGGCACAAGACGCAGGTGTTCGTCTCGCCCGACGGCGATCATTTCCGCGTCCGCCTGACCCACAGTCTGGAGGTTGCCCAGATCGGCCGCACCACCGCGCGCACCTTGGGGCTGAACGAGGATCTGACCGAAGCGCTGTGCCTCGCCCACGACATCGGTCATCCGCCCTTTGGTCATGCCGGTGAAGATGCGCTGGAGGTCGCGCTCGACGATCATGGCGGCTTCGACCACAACGCCCATACGCTGCGCACGCTGATGCTGCTGGAAAGCCCTTATCCGCGCTTTGCCGGTCTTAACCTGAGCTGGGAAATGCTGGAAGGGCTGGCCAAGCATAATGGCCCGATCGTCCATCCCGGCTGGGCGATGCGGGAGCTGGACGCGCTCTTCCCGCTCGACCTGACCAGCCATGCCTCGCTGGAGGCGCAACTGGCCGCGATTTCCGACGACATCGCCTATGACAATCACGATATCGACGATGGTTTGCGCGCCGGGTTGCTGACGCTCGACCAGTTGATGGAAGTGCCGTTCGTGCGCGGCTGCTGGGACCGGGTGCGCGCCCGCTATCCCGACGTGGCGGAGGACCGGCTGCTGCGCGAGCTGGTGCGCGAGCAGATCGGCGTGATGGCCACCGACCTGATCGAATCGACCCGCGCCAACATCGCCGCATCGGGCGTGGAGACGGTCGAGGATGTCCGCGCGCTCGGCCGCACCCTGGTCGCTTTCTCGCCGGACCTTGCGGCGCAGGAGCGCGACCTCAAGCGTTTCATGTACGCCACCCTCTATCATCATCCCGAACAGCTCGCCGCCGCCGACCGGGCGCGCGTCATCGTCACCGACCTGTTCCGCGCCTATCAGGCCGATCCCGCGCTCATGCCGCCCGAATGGCGTGACGACTGCGTCGGGCAGGAACCCACCCGCAGCCGCCACATCGCCGACTTCATCGCCGGCATGACCGACCGTTACGCCGAAAAGCGCCATGCGGAAATCTATGGGGCGATGGCGCTGGCCGATTGACGCGCCCCTGCGATTGACGCAATGCGGACAGGTCTCCGGCGGATTCGTTCGTCGGGCATGATGCGGGAGAGCATGGGAAGCCTTGGAGGCCACCCCGTCACCGAAGGAGCAACCGCCCCGGAATCTCTCAGGTCAAAGGACCGCATCGCGCGCAAGGCACTCTGGAAAGCGGACAGTCGCATGACTGTCCCACCGAAGGGGTAAGCCATGTGGCCGCAAGGCCGCTGGTCAAAGCTCTCAGGTTCCGTGACAGAGGGGGTGGCAGATAGGACAGGTCCGACTCCGGGCCTTTGCATCGGTCGCCATCAACCCCGCACGGAAAGGACGCTTCATGTCCGGCAATGACGATATCGCCACAATCGCAGAGGAACTGCCGCTGGAGGCCCTGCCGCTCGATGCCTGGCACCGTGCCCGTGGCGCGCGCATGGTCGGCTTCGCCGGCTATCATATGCCGATCCAATATGAAGGCATCATGGCGGAACATGCTTGGACCCGCGAACATGCCGGCCTGTTCGACGTCAGCCATATGGGCCAGCTCAATTTTTCCGGCGAAAACGTCGATGACGCGCTGGAATATCTGTTGCCCAGCGACATCAAGGGGCTGAAGCCCTTCCGCCAGCGCTATTCGATGCTGCTCGATCAGGAGGGCGGCATCCTCGACGATCTCATGGTGTCGCGCTTGGGGGATGGCGCATTCGACGGCGCGGCCATCTACATGGTCGTCAACGGCGCGACAAAATATGACGATATCGGCTGGATGATCGAACATCTGCCCGACGCCGTGGTGATGAACCACATGGCCGATCAGGCGCTGCTGGCGTTGCAAGGGCCCGAAGCGGGCGATGCGCTGGCCGCGCTCATCCCGCAAACCGCCGACCTGTTGTTCATGCAATCCGGACCCTTCACCTGGCGCGGCATCCCGCTGTGGATCAGCCGGTCGGGCTATACCGGCGAGGACGGGTTCGAGATCAGCGTCCCCGCCGACGATGTCACCCTGCTCGCCGACGCGCTGTGCGCGCTGCCGCAGGTGAAGCCGATCGGCCTGGGCGCGCGCGATTCGCTGCGGCTGGAAGCCGGCCTGCCGCTCTACGGCCATGACCTGTCGCCTGCGGTCAGCACGATCGGCGCGGACCTGGGCTTCGCAATTCCGAAGCGCCGCCGCGAAGAAGGCGGTTTCATCGGTCATGCCCGCGTGACGAAGGAACTGGCCGACGGGCCGGGTTCCAGGCGGGTGGGCCTGACCATCGAAGGCCGCCTGCCGGCCCGCGAAGGCGCGCAAATCTATGCTGGCGACGTGCTGGTGGGCGAAGTTACCTCCGGCGGCTTCGCGCCGTCCGTGGGCGCGCCGATCGCCATGGGCTGGGTCAGCCTGCCCCATGCCGTGATCGGCGAGGCGCTGGAAATCGAAGTAAGGGGCAAGCGCATCGCCGCGGTGGTTGCGCCGATGCCGTTCGTTCCGCATCACTATCGCCGCAAGGCCTGATCCACTTTTACCGACGGGAGTATATCCATGAGCCGTTATTTCACCGACGAACATGAATGGATCGATGTCGAGGGCGAAATCGCCACCGTCGGCATCACCGACTACGCGCAGGAACAGTTGGGCGACATCGTATTCGTCGAACTGCCCGCCGAAGGCACCAATTTCGACAAGGGTGACGACGCCGCCGTCGTGGAATCGGTCAAGGCCGCATCGGACGTCTATGCGCCGATCTCGGGCGAAGTGGTCGAATCCAACAGCGCGCTGGAGGATGAACCCGCGCTGGTGAACAGCGACGCCGAAGAGGATGGCTGGTTCTTCAAGCTGCGCATCGCCGACACCAGCGAACTGGAAGGCCTGATGACCGAAGCGGCGTACAAGAAGTTCGTGGCGAGCCTCTAACCCACAACATAAGCCCCTCCCTTTCAAGGGAGGGGCGTTTCAGGTCGGTCAAGCCCCCGGCTTGACCTGAACAGCGCGGGGCGCTGTTCACCTGCAAAACGGGGTGGGTGGCGACCGTAGGGAGCCTCAATCCTATCCTAAAGAGCCGCCGCTGGCGCGGCGGACCCACCCCTTACCCCTCCCTAAAAAGGAGGGGGGAGAAGCAGAATGCGCTACCTACCCCTTACCGACACCGACCGGCAGGAGATGCTGTCCGTCATCGGCGCGGCGTCGATCGACGACCTCTTCGTGGACGTGCCCGCTGAAGCCCGCCTGACCGGCACCATCGCCGGCCTTCCGGATCATGCTAGCGAACTGGCGGTCGAGCGTCATATGGCGGCGCTGGCGCGGAAAAATCTGTCGGCGGGGGAGGCGCCCTTCTTCCTGGGCGCTGGCGCGTACAGGCATCATGTCCCCGCCAGCGTCGATCATCTGATCCAGCGCGGCGAGTTTCTGACCGCCTACACGCCCTATCAGCCGGAAATCGCGCAGGGCACGTTGCAGGTGCTGTTCGAATTCCAGACGCAGGTCGCGCGCCTGCTGGGCTGCGACGTCGCCAACGCTTCCATGTATGACGGCTCGACCGCCTGCTGGGAAGCGATCGGCATGGCCCGCCGGATCACCAAGCGCGGCAAGGCGATCCTGTCGTCCGGCCTGCACCCTCATTATGTCTCGGTCGCCAGGACGATGGCGAAATTCACCGGCGACGCATTGGCGCATGAAGCCCCGGCATTGGACGCCGCGACCGACATCGACGCGCTGATCGCGAGTATCGACAAGGATACGAGCTGCGTCGTGGTCCAATATCCGGACATTCTCGGCCGCATCGCCGACCTGGCCCCGCTGGCCGAGGCCGCCCATGCAGCCGGTGCGCTGCTGGTCGCGGTCGTCACCGAACCCGTCGCCCTGGGGGCGATCAAGGCGCCGGGCCATATGGGCGCGGACATCGTCGTGGGCGAAGGCCAGTCGATCGGCGTCGGCCTCCAGTTCGGCGGCCCCTATCTTGGCCTCTTCGCCTGCAAGCAGAAATATGTCCGCCAGATGCCCGGCCGCCTGTGTGGCGAGACGGTGGACGCGGCGGGCAAGCGCGGTTTCGTGCTGACCCTCTCCACTCGCGAGCAGCATATCCGGCGCGAGAAGGCGACGTCGAACATTTGCACCAATTCGGGCCTCTGTGCGCTGGCCTTCAGCATCCACATGACCCTGCTGGGCGAACGCGGCCTGCGTGAACTGGCAACGCTGAATCATGGCCTGGCCGCGCAGGCCGCCGATCGCCTGAGCCAGGTGCCGGGCGTCACGCTGCTCAACGACAGCTTCTTCAACGAATTTACCCTGATCCTGTCGAAGGACGCCCGCGACGTCGTGCGCACTCTGGCCGACAAGGGCGTGCTGGCCGGGGTCTCGCTCGGCCGCCTCTTCCCGCAGACGTCGGCGATAGGCAACGGCCTTGTCGTCGCCGTCACGGAGACCGTCACGGCGGAGGATATCGAAAGCCTTGCCGCAGCGCTGGAGGAGGAACTGGCATGACGATGCTCAAGGAAGGTCGCCCCACCGCGCCCGAACCCGTCAAGGAAGCCCATATGGCCCCCGCAACCGCCACCGGCAATCGCGCCCTGATGCTGGAAGAGGCGCTGATCTTCGAGATCGGCTCGACCGCTACGACCGGCGTCGATTTCGCGCCAGCACCCAGTGTCGCCAGCCGCCTCGGCAAACTCGCCCGCACCGACGCCATCGGCCTGCCGGGCCTGTCGGAACAGGAAACGGTGCGCCATTACACCCGTCTGTCGCGCCAGAACTACGCTATCGACCTTGGCCTGTTCCCGCTCGGTTCCTGCACCATGAAGCACAACCCGCGGCTCAATGAAAAGGTCGCGCGGATGCCCGGTTTCGCCGACCTCCACCCGCTCGCGCCCCAATCCACCGTGCAGGGCGCGCTGGGCGTCATCAACGAACTGGCAGTATGGCTCATCAAGCTGACCGGCATGCACGGCGTGGCCATGACGCCCAAGGCGGGGGCCCATGGCGAACTGTGCGGCCTGCTCTGCATTCGCGCCGCGCTGGAAGCGCGCGGTGATGCGCGTCAGGTCGTGCTGGTCCCCGAAAGCGCGCACGGCACCAACCCCGCCACCGCCGCCTTCTGCGGATACAAGGTGGAGGACATCCCCGCGACCCCCGAAGGCCGCGTGGACCTGGAAGCGCTCAAGGCCCGCCTCGGCCCCGACGTCGCAGCGGTGATGATCACCAATCCCAACACCTGCGGCCTGTTCGAACGCGACATGAAGACTATTTCCGACGCGGTCCACGCCGCCGGAGCCTTCGTCTATTGCGACGGCGCGAACTTCAACGCCATCGTCGGCCGGGTCCGCCCCGGCGATCTGGGCGTCGACGCCATGCATATCAACCTGCACAAGACCTTCTCCACCCCCCATGGCGGCGGCGGCCCCGGGTCCGGCCCGGTCGTCCTGTCCGAAGCGCTCTCGCCCTTCGGCCCGCTCCCCTATACCGCGCGCATGGCGGACGGCTCGATCCACCTGATCGAGGAGGAGAATGTCGGTGAGGAAATGCCGCAGAGCTTCGGCCGCATGTCGGCCTTCCATGGGCAGATGGGCATGTTCACCCGCGCGCTGGCCTATATCCTGTCCCACGGCGCGGACGGCCTGCGCCAGGTGGCGGAGGACGCCGTCCTCAATGCCAACTATATATTGCGCAGCCTGGACGATGTGCTGGACGCCCCCTTCGGCGACAGCGGCCCCTGCATGCATGAGGCGCTGTTCAGCGACAAGGGGCTGGCCGAGGGCTTCACCACGCTCGACATCGCCAAGGGGCTGATCGACGAAGGCTTCCACCCGATGACCATGTATTTCCCGCTGGTCGTCCATGGCGCGATGCTGGTCGAACCGACCGAAACCGAAAGCAAGGCGGCGCTGGACCAGTTCATCCTGGCGCTGCGCAGCCTCGCCGAACGCGCCAAGGCAGGGGACGAAGCGCTCAAGGGCGCGCCCTATCACGCGCCGCGCCGGCGGCTTGACGAAACCCTCGCGGCGCGCAAGCCGGTCCTCACCTGGACCGACCCTGCGCTGGCGGTCGCTGCCGAATGATCGACAGGCCGGAGCCGTGGGAACCCGGTTCCGGCCCCGCCGTCGCGGATAAACGCTACGCGCCCGCGACCGAGCGCAACCGCGACGCCATCGTCGCGGTCTTGCGCGACCAGCTCCCGTCCTCCGGTCTGGTGCTGGAGGTGGCGAGTGGGAGCGGCGAACATGCTGTCCACTTCGCTGTCGCCTTCCCCTCGCTCGACTGGCAGCCGAGCGATCCCGATCCCGCCGCGCTCGCCTCGATCGCCGCATGGCGCGCCGAAGCGGACCTGTCCAATCTCCGTTCGCCGATCCGGCTGGACGCGACGGGCGAATGGCCGAACGCCCAGGCCGATGCGATCGTCTGCATCAACATGATCCACATCGCCCCGTGGCAAGCGACGCTGGGATTGCTCAAGGGGGCAGGGGAGGCGCTGTCGCCCGGCGGCCTCCTCTATCTCTACGGCCCCTATGCGCGCGCGGGCGTCGACACCGCACCCAGCAACCTTGCCTTCGATGTCTCGCTCAAGGCCCGCGATCCGCGCTGGGGGCTGCGATCGGTGGAGGACGTGGTCGCGGCGGCGGACGCGCAGGGCCTGGGTCTTGATCGCCTTGTCGATATGCCCGCGAACAACCTGTCATTGCTCTTTCGTAAGGGATGGCTCTAGACACGGGTCAAAGCCTTTTTGAACGGTCCAATGCCCAGCCAGCTTCTTCCCCTCGTCACCGCGGAACTGAGCGCCCCGGCCGATCCCCGCGCGGCGGCGATGGCGGGGGCGCTCGCGGCGAAATATCCGCAGGCCGCCCGCGCTGTCCTTTTCTACGGCTCCTGCCTGCGCGAGCAAAATCTCGACGGGCTGATGCTCGATTTCTACCTGATCGTGTCGGACTATCCCGCCGCCTATGGCCAAAGCTGGCTGGCGCGCGCCAATCGCCTGATCCCGCCCAATGTCTTTCCGTTCGAGCATCAGGGCCTGATCGCCAAATATGCGGTCCTGTCCGAAGCCGACTTCGCCCGGTTGAACGGCATGGAGGCCGACAATGTCTCGGTCTGGGCGCGCTTCGCCCAGCCTTCGCGCCTGCTCTGGGCCGCCGACGATCTCGCTCGCCAGCGGGCCGTCGCCGCGGTTGCGCAGGCTGCGCCGACCCTGCTCGCGCTGGCGCGGCCGATGGCGGAGGGGCAGGGCGATGCGCTCGCCTTGTGGCGGACCGGCTTCACCCTCACCTATAATGCGGAGCTGCGTGCCGAGAAAAAGGGGCGCTCGCTCTCGATCGTCGATGCCGATCCGGAACGCTATCGCCGCGTCGGGGAGGCCGCGTTGGCCGATGGCCTGCCGTCCTCGCCGGCGGACGCGCCCGCGCGCTGGCGCGGTCTCCAGCGCCGCGGCAAACGGCTGTCCGTGATCCGCCTGGCCAAGGCCAGCTTCACCTATGCGGGCGGCATCGATTATCTGGCGTGGAAGATCAATCGCCATGCCGGTACGCAGATCGCGATCAAACCCTGGCAACGGCGCTGGCCGCTGCTGGGCGCGCTCACTCTGCTGCCGCGGCTGTTCCGGGGTGGTGCGATTCGCTGAGGGATTGCCCGTAAAGCGCTTGCCCGCCGAGCGTCGTCGCCAATGCCTGCCCCAGCGCCATCAGCGTGTAGGGCTTGCGCAGCACCTGATGCCCCTCGAAATTGGCGCTGTCATTGGCGTCGCCGGCATAGCCCGTGACGAACAGCACGGGCAGGTGGCGGAAACGGGCCGGCAGCGCCTTCACCATTTCCGGCCCGGTCATGTCGGGCATCAGCACGTCGCTGATGATCAGGCCGACGTCGCCATTATTGGCCAGCAATTTCGCCGCTTTGGCCGGATGGTCGCAGGCGATCGGCAGGTGGCCCAGCTCGCTAAGCGCCGCCATCGTCTGGTTCAGCACGCGCGGATCGTCCTCCACCACCAGGATGCGGGTCGGCGGCTGTTCGACCGGCGCGCGCGCGAAGCTGACCTCGGCATTGGCGACTTCGCCCTCCACGATGGACCGCGGCAGGTAGAGATGCACGCTGCTACCCTCGCCCGGCGCCGATTCGATTCGCACCTCGCCGCGGCATTGGCGGACGAAGCCGAAAATCTGGCTGAGGCCCAGGCCCGTGCCCTTGCCCACCGGCTTGGTGGTGAAGAAGGGTTCGAACACGCGCGCCAGCACATCGGGCGTCATGCCGCATCCATCGTCGATAACGGTCACGGTGACATAGTCGCCCGCCGCGCATTCGCCGATCTCGCCCGCCGCCAGCGCCGTCTGGCCGGTCGCCAGCGTCAGTTGCCCGCGTCCATCCATGGCATCGCGCGCGTTGACGCACAGATTCAGGATCGCATTTTCCATCTGATGCTGGTCGACGAAAATGCGCCAGTCGCTCGCCCCCTGGGCGAAGCGGACGGTGATCTGGTCGCCGATGGTGCGGTCGATCAGGTCGGCCATGCCCGACAACAGCGCATCGGGATCGACCGCGCTGGGCAGCAAGGGTTCGGACCGGGCGAAGGCCAGCAACCGGCGCGTCAGCGCGGAGGCGCGATTGGCCCCCTCCATCGCATTGTCCAGATGCCGGCTGGCCTCTTCGGGCTTCAGCCGGAACTTGCGCTTGGCCAGTTCCAGTCCGCCGACCACGACCGCCAGCATATTGTTGAAATCATGGGCGATGCCGCCGGTCAACTGGCCCACCGCGTCCATCTTCTGCATCTGGCGCAGATCATGTTCGGCCGCGGCCCGCTCCGCCGATTCCCGCTTCAACTGGTCATAGGCGTCGGACAGTTCGGCCGTGCGCGCTGCGACTGCCGCCTCCAGCCGGTCGGCCCGCTCTGTTTCCGCCTCCGCCAGCCGCCGCGCCGTCCGTCGTTCGCGAAAGGCCGTGTTGGCGAACCAGACGCCGAACAATATGCACACCAGCATCGCCAGCCCGACCAGCCGCGACGTCTTGCCCACCCATTCGCTGCGGTCGCCCGCCAGAGTCACCGCCAGGCTGCGTTCGCGCAGCCGGTCATTCTCCGCCTTGATGACCAGGTCGAGCAGGGCGGTGATACGGCGCAGATCCTGGCTCTTGCCGGCCTGGTGAAAGCGGCCCAGCGCCGTCATTTTCTGGTCGTAGGTGGTGCGCAGGCCGATCTCGCTCAGCGTCTTGCCGCGCTGGATGAAGGCATAATGCAGCGCTTCGACATTGCCATGCTGCCAGCCCGACCGGCGCGTGGCGTAGGTCAGCGCCTTCAACTGGCTGGCGGCGCCGCGCCACTGATCCTGAAACAGCCGTCCTGTGTCGGGATCGAGACTGATGACATAGCGCGCCAGCGTCACCTCGGCGCGGGCCATACGCGCCTCGAAACCGCGCGCCAGCGCGATTACCTCGAAGCTGCTCTGCTGTTCGGCAAGCGCCTGCGCATGGTCCTGCGACGCGTTGCTGGCGCTGTAGAGCAGCGCACCCAGCGATCCGATCAGCAAGGCGGCCAGCAGCAGCGGCAGGACGCGCCGCGTCAGCGCGCGCCAGCTTCTGGCCCACCCTTCCGGATCCCGTTCAAACTGATGGTCGCTGTCGGCCATGGACCGTTACACTAGACGAACAACATTAACCGCGAAATATCGCAGGTAAAAAGTTCCGTAAAATGACGTCATTCCGTCGTGCAAACGCCTCGATCGGGCGCGTTGGCGCCGCGACTGCCGGCGATCAGCCGATCGCCCCGGTCGCCTTGCCTGCGGCTTCGAACATGCCGATGATCTGTTCGACCTGTTCGTCGCTATGTTCGGCGCACAGCGAGCAACGCAGCAGGAAGGTGCCGGCCGGGGTCGCGGGCGGGCGCGCCATGTTGACGTAGAGGCCCAGTTCCAGCAGCGTCTGCCACATCGCGACCGCCTGGGTCTGGTCGGTCAGGATCACGGCGATGATCGCCGACTGCGGCGTCTTGGTGCCCAGGGTGAAGCCGAGGTCGGTCAGCCCCTTGTGCAGCCGCTGGCTGTTCTTCCACAGATGGGCGCGCTTGTCGCTCGCATGCATCAGCTTGCGGATGCTGGTCGCGGCGGTCGCCACGACGCTGGGCGGCAGCGAGGCGGTGAAGACATAGGGGCGGCAGACGAGGCGCAAAATCTCGAACTTGGGATGGTTGGAGACGCAGAAGCCGCCGACCGTGCCGACCGATTTGGAGAAGGTGCCGACGACGAAATCGACATCGGCCTCGACGCCCTGTTCCTCATAGACGCCCCGGCCGTTCTGCCCAAAAAATCCCATGCCATGGGCTTCGTCCACCAGGATCATGCAGTTGGGATGCTGGCGCACGGCCGCCACCATCTCGGGCAGGGGGGCGACGTCGCCCAGCATCGAATAGACGCCTTCCAGCACCACCAGCTTCAGTGCGTCGGCGGGCAGGCGGGCCAGGCGTTTGCCCAGATCCTCGACGCTGTTGTGGCGGAAGCGGACGATCTCCGCGTCGCCCAGGAAACAACCGTCATAGATGGACGCATGGCTGTCGGCGTCCAGGATGACATAGTCGCCCTTGCCCGCCAGCGTCGAAATCACGCCCAGATTGGCCTGGTATCCGGTCGAAAAGACCATCGCGCCGCTGGTGCCATAAAATTCGCGCAGCGCCGTCTCGACTTCGGCATGGCCCTGATAGGTGCCGTTCAGGACGCGGCTGCCGGTGGTGCCGGCGCCGAATTCGTCCAGCGCCTTCTTGCCGGCCGCGACGACGTCCGGGTCGAACGTCATGCCCATATAATTATAGGTGCCGAGCAGGATCGTGTCCTTGCCCTTGATGACGGCCTGGGTCGGCGACTTCACCTCGTCCATCACGATGGCGAAGGGATCGCGCACGCCGGTCGCCAGCAGCGCCTCGCGCTCGGCGATCAGGGCGTCGAATTTGGAAAACAGGTCGCGCGCGGCGGGCGTTTCGGCCGGGGTGTGGGCGTCGTTCGCGGTGGCGGCAGCGTCGGTCATATGTAAAATCCGTTCGGTTCTAAACCTCCGTTAGGTTCGAACTTGTCGAGAACCAAGCGCATCCTTCTCGACAGGATCGAAGCGAACGGGGACAGGGTGGGCGCTTAGCCCTTCAGCTTGGCGACCGCGTCCACCAACTGGCCGACGGTTTCGATCTCGGCCTGCATGTTCATGGTGATGATGATGTCGAACTCATCCTCGATCGCCGCGACGAAATCCATCACCGTCAGGCTGTCCCATTCCAGGTCGCCGGCGAAGGTGGTGGCTTCGGTGAGGTCGACGCCCTTTTTGTTGAAGGGCGCGATCTGGGCCGCGATGCTGTCGAAAATATCGGTGCGATCCGTCATTATCGTGAAAATCTTTCCGTCAAAGCGCGGCATTTGCCGCCCAAAGCATTTTGAAGTCGGCTGGAACAGCCGACGACTCGCAAAATGCGGTAAGCAAAAATAATCAGAGCATTATCCGATGCAATCGGATGGGACTCTGATCCGCTCTTTGGCAAGCGAATAAGGCGTCAATCGGGCAGCATCGCGCCCGAATATGAAGCAGCGAAAGCGGGCGCCTACCGGAAATTGTCGGCGTAGGCCTGCAATTTCAGCGTCTTGGGCGGCGTTGCGATGACGGTATAGGCGACGCCCTGCTTGTCTGCATAGGCGATCGCGGCCTCCTGCGAGGTGAAGCTCAGCTTCAATTGCTGCTTGGTGTCGCCCGAACCGGCCCAGCCGGTCAGCGGATCGGCCTGCTTGGCTTCGGCGGGCGCATATTCCAGCACCCATTTATGGGTCAGCGCCTTGCCGGACTGGAGGGCGTTCTTCTGGATCTGGTAAATGCGCGCGCTCATCGCGAAAGACTCCGGTAATACGTCATGCTGCGTTGCACCAGCGGCCGCGCCCAAGTCAAGACTTCCGGGAGGCATGTCCTCTGGCGTCGGCATTTTTGGTGCGCAATGTGGCGCTGGCTCCGGCCGGATCGTCGGGCCAGGGATGGCGCGGATAGCGGCCGCGCATTTCCTTGGCGACGTCGCGCCAGTTGCCCGCCCAGAAGCCGGGCAGGTCGCGCGTCGTCTGGATCGGCCGTCCGGCAGGCGATGTGAGCGACAGGACCAGCGGAATGCGCTGGCTGCCCACCGTCGGATGCTCGGCCAGCCCGAACAGCGCCTGCACCCGCAACTCCACCCGCGGCCCGCCCTCGGCGGCATAGTCGATCGCATGGCTACTGCCGGCGGGCGAGCGGAAATCGGGCGGGGCGAGCCGGTCGAGCTGGCTCTTGCCGTCCCAGCCGATCAGCCCCTCCAGCACGCCGGATAGCTGCGAGCGATCGATGTCCGAAAGCCGCCGCTTGCCCGTCAGTAGCGCCGGCAACCAATCGTCCAGTGTCGCGATCAAAGCGGTATCGGACATTGCCTCTACCCCGGCAAAGCCAGCCCGCATCCGCAGCGATTGCGCCGCTTCCGACCAGGGGAGGAGGTCGATCCCGCCCTGCCGCACGCCATCGACCAGCGCCGCGACCACGGCATCCGGGTCGGGCCGGTCGTCGGAACCCGACGACAGCCGCACCGCGCCCAGCCGTCGCTCGCGCAACGCCTCGATCCCGCCATTGGCCGGGCGGAACCTGACCGTGCGATGCTCGGCTATCCGCGCGCCGAACAGGGCGATCACCTCGCTCTCGCCGATCGGCGCGGCGGACAGGATGCGCGCGCCCGCCGCGCTGCCCTGCACCTCGCCCACCGCCAGCCACGCCTCGCGCGCCAGCGGCGACAGGGGATCAAGCCGAAATCCGCGCCCGCCCACGCTCGCCCAGTCCGCGCCGTCGGCGGAGCGGCGCTTGGCGACGCGATCGGGGAAGGCGAGGGCGAGGCACAGGCCGACCGCATGGTCGCCGTCGCCATTGCCCGGCGCGCGCTGCACCAGCCGCGCCCACCGCCGCGCCAAGCCCCGCGCTGCGTCGGCCCGCTTGCCGCTTTCGCGCCGCCAGCGCTGTCGCCGCAGGGTCAGGTCGGTGTCCTGCCCGCCCACGCCGCGCTCGCCCAGCAGCACGGCGACTTCGGCCGCGACATCCGCCAGCCCCATCTCGCCCGCGCGCACCAGCATATGGGCGATGCGCGGGGACAGCGGCAGCGTCGCCAGCGCCTTGCCATGCGGCGTGATGCGTCCGTCCTCGTCCAGCGCCTCCAGCACGGTCAGCCGCCTGCGCGCTTCCTCCACCGCCGCAGCGGGCGGCGGATCGAGCCAGCGCAATGTGCCCGGATCGCTCACCCCCCACAGCGCGCAATCGAGCAGCAGGCTGGACAGGTCGCTTTCCAATATCTCCGGCGGATCGAAGGGCGGCATCCCCGCGCTCGCCGCCGCTTCCCACAGCCGATAGGCGACGCCGGGCCGCTGCCGCGCCGCGCGACCGGCGCGCTGGATTGCCGACGCCTGGCTGGCCCGTTCCGTGACCAGCCGCGTCACCCCCGCCGCGCGATCATAGCGCGGCCGCCGGGCCAACCCGCTGTCCACCACGATCCGCACACCGTCGATCGTCAGGCTGGTTTCCGCGATGCTGGTGGCAAGAATGACCTTTCGCGCGCCTGAGCGGGAGCGCCTTATCGCTGCCCGCTGCGCGCCGGGATCGAGCGACCCATGCAGCATATGCACCTCGGCGATGCCCTCTATCCGCTCCGCCGTCCGCTCGATCTCGCGCATGCCGGGCAGGAAGGCGAGCAGGTCGCCCTCGGCTTCCTCCGCCAGCGCCCGGCGGATCGCCGCCGCCATTTCATCCTCGATCTTCTTTTCCGCCGCGCGTCCGATATGACGCAGCTCCAGTGGCTGGATGCGGCCCTCGCTCTCGATCACCGGCGCGGATCGTTCGGCATTGGCAAGCAGGCTCGCAAAGCGCGCGCCGTCCAGCGTCGCGGACATCGGCACGACCCGCAGGTCGGGCCGCAACGCGCTTTGGGCATCCAGCGCCAGAGCCAGCCCGAAATCGCTGTCCAGGCTGCGCTCATGCACTTCGTCGAACAACACCGCCGACACGCCCGCCAGTTCCGGGTCGTCCTGTATCCGCCGCACGAAGATACCCTCGGTCAGCACCAGCAGGCGCGTCCGCGCCGACACTTTGCTGTCCATCCGCGTCGCATAGCCGACCGTGCCGCCTGGCTGCTCGCCCATCATCTCGGCGATGCGCTCCGCAGCCGCCCGCGCGGCCAGTCGGCGCGGCGAGAGCAGCAGCACCTGGCCCGTGCACCATGGCTCGCCCAGCAGCGCCGGCGCGACCGCCGTCGTCTTGCCCGCGCCCGGCGGCGCCACCAGCACCGCATTGCTGCCCGTCCGCAAGGCGGCGAGCAGGTCGGGCAGGACAGCGTGGATCGGCAGGTCGCTCATCGCGCCTCCTCTCGCCCCGATTGCGGCAAATCGCAAGCCGCGCAAAAAGCAAGCGCCCATGGAAACAGTTGCCTTGCCGCACGTTCCGCGGCCAAAGGGATTGATCCATATTCGTCTGCCGCGAACATGGACGCGGCGCAGACGAAGGGACGACAAGCGCAATGGACAGCCTGATCGGGGATGCGGAACGCTATCGCATCCTGTTCGAAACGATGGAGGACGGCTTCTGCATCATCGAATTTTTCGATGGTCCCCACGGTCCCTTGAGCGACTATATCCATGTCGAGGCGAATCCCGCCTATGAACGCAATGCCGGCATCTCCAATGTGGTGGGCCAGAAGCTGCGCGAAATGGTGCCGGACGAGGCCGATGGCTGGGTCGAACTTTATGGCGGCGTCCTGCGGACGGGCAAGCCGATCCGCTTTCAGCGAGAGCTGGAAAAGACCGGCCATTATCTCGATGTCTCTTCCTTCCGCGTCGGCCCGTTCGAAAATCGGCAGGTCGCGGTCCTGTTCAAGGACATCAGCGCGCAGGTGAAGGCGCAAAAGGCGCTGCACGACCTCAACGAAACGCTGGAATTGCGGATCGAACAGGCGCTGGCCGAGCGGGAAGAGGCGGAAAGCGCGCTGCGCCAGGCGCAAAAGATGGAGGCGGTCGGGCAACTGACCGGCGGTCTCGCCCATGATTTCAACAATCTTCTGGCCGGCATTTCCGGCGCGTTCGAAATGATCGGCGTCCGGCTGGCGCAGGGCCGCACGGGGGATATCGACAAATATCTGACCGCCGGGCAGGGCGCGACCCGCCGCGCCGCGGCGCTTACCCATCGTCTGCTCGCTTTCTCCCGCCGCCAGACGCTCACTCCCAAGCCGACCGTCATCAACCGGCTGCTCGGCGATTTTTCCGAACTGGTCCGGCGCACCGTCGGTCCGCAGATCGAGGTGCAGACGATCGCCGCCTCCGGCCTGTGGCCCGCCTTGGTCGATGCCAACCAGCTTGAAAATGCGCTGCTCAACCTCTGCATCAATGCCCGCGACGCGATGCCGGTGGGCGGCAAGATCACGATCGAGACGGGCAATCGCTGGCTGGACGATCGCACCGCGCGCGACCATGGCCTGACGCCCGGCCAATATGTCACCGTCTGCACCAGCGATACCGGGACCGGCATCGACAAGGCGATCCTGGATCGGGTGTTCGATCCGTTCTTCACCACAAAGCCGATAGGGCAGGGCACGGGCCTCGGCCTATCCATGGTCTATGGCTTTGCGCGCCAGAGCAACGGCCATGTCCGCATCTATTCCGAACCGGGCGACGGCACGATGGTGTGCATCTACCTGCCCCGCCATCGCGGCGAGGAGGATGTGGATGCGCCCGACATCGCCGAACCGGCGGTCGAGGCGGAAGCGGGGGAGACGGTGCTGGTGATCGACGACGAACCGTCGGTGCGGATGCTGATCGTCGATGCGCTCGGCGACCTGGGCTATCATTGCCTGGAGGCGGCGGATGGCCCGTCGGGCCTGCGCATTCTGGAATCCCGTGGTCGGATCGACCTGCTCATCACCGATGTCGGCCTGCCCGGTGGCCTCAATGGCCGCCAGGTCGCCGACGCCGCCCGCACGCTGCGCCCAGACCTGCGAATATTGTTCGTCACCGGCTATGCCGAAAACGCCGTGCTGAACCACGGCCATATCGAACATGGCATGGAAGTGCTGACCAAGCCCTTCGCCGTGGACGAACTGCATCGTCGTGTGGCGACGCTCTTGCAGGCAGAATAATTTCCGTTCGCTTCGAGCCTGTCGAGAAGCGGGTGACGCAAGGGCTGTTACCCGAACAGATAGATATGGATCGGATTTTTCGGGTCCAGTAGCATCTTGGCGGTCAGCGCCAGCGACATGACGATCAGCAGCGGCTTGATCAGCCGCGACCCGAAGCGCATCGCCAGATGCGACCCGATCTGGCCGCCGGTGATGCTGCCGACCGCCATGGCCAGTCCGGCGACCCACAGCACATGCCCGCCCGCCAGCATCGTCAACAGCCCGGCGACATTGCTCGCGAAATTCGCCGCCTTGGTCTGGGCCGTGGCGCGCAGGATCGACAGGCCGCCCAGCGCCAGCAATATGGTGGTATAGAAGGCGCCCGCGCCCGGCCCGAAAAAGCCGTCATAGAAGCCGACTACGCCGACAAGGCCCGTCAGGCCCGCCATGCCGACCCGCGCATGGCGATCGGCGTCGCCCAGCTTGGGCGAGAAGGTGAAATAGGCGGCCATCGCGATCAGCAGCGCAGGCATCAGCCCGGCCAGGATCGACGGATCGACCCGCTGCAACAGCCATGCGCCGCCCACCGACCCGATAAAGGCGGCGGCGATCGGCGCCTTGTAGGTTTTGAGGTCCATATGCCCGCGCCGCGCATAGGCGATACAGGCGCCGAACGTGCCGAAACAGCTTTGCAGCTTGTTGGTCGCCACCGCCTGCACCGGCGGTATCCCGGCGGCCATCAGCGCGGGCAGGGTGATGAGCCCGCCGCCGCCCGCCATCGCGTCGATACAGCCTGCCATCGTTGCTGCGGCCATGAGGAAGGCGATGGTTTCGGGGGAGAGGATCATGCAGTGACGGGCCTTGTTATCGTTCCCGTTTGCCCTGAGCCTGTCGAAGGGCTTCTCTTCTTTGGGATGAAAGAAATGGGCTGCGACAGGCTCAGCCCGAACGGGCTAGGAAACGAGCGACGCCGCCCGTCTCCTCAATAGGCCCGCGCTATAGCGAACTCGACCGCTTCGGTAAGGGCCGCCTTGGCCTTGCCGGCATCGAACCGCCCCAGCGCGTCGATCGCGCGCTGGCCATAATGGCGCGCGCGCGCCAGCGTGTCGGCGATTGCCCCGGTCTGGCGGAGCAGGCCGGTCGCATGGGCCAGGTCTTCGTCGCCGATCTTGTGGCCCGCGATCGCCGCCTTCCAGAAAGCGCGATCCGCCTCATCCCCACGCGCATAGGCCAGGATGACCGGCAGGGTGACCTTGCCGTCGCGGAAATCGTCGCCCGCATCCTTGCCCATGGTCGCGCCGTCCGATTCATAATCGATCGCATCGTCGATCAACTGGAAGGCGATGCCCAGATTGCGGCCATAGACGTCCAGCGCCTGCTCCTCCGCCTCGTCACGGTCGGCGACCACGGCGGAAATGCGGCAGGCGGCGGCGAACAAAGCGGCGGTCTTGGCGCCGATGATGTCGAGATATTGTTCTTCGCTGGTGTCGATCTTGCGCTGCGCGGTCAATTGGTTGACCTCGCCCTCGGCGATCACCGCCGACGCATTGGCCAGAATCTTCAAGACCTTGAGCGATTCCGCCTCGACCATCAGCTCGAAGGAGCGGGAGAAGAGGAAATCGCCCACCAGCACGCTGGCGCTGTTGCCCCAGATGATGTTGGCGGTCTTGCGCCCGCGACGCAGCCCCGATCCATCGACCACATCGTCGTGCAGCAGCGTGGCGGTGTGGATGAATTCCACGGCGGCGGACAATTTGTAATGGCGCGACCCCGCGTAGCCGACCAGGTCGGCGCAGGCCAAGGTCAGCATCGGCCGCAATCGCTTGCCGCCGCCCGCAATCAGGTGGCCGGCCAGTTCCGGGATCAGCGGGATGCGCGACTGCATCCGGTCCAGGATCACGGCATTGACCTGGTTCATGCCGTCGGCGACGAGCGCCATGATGGGGGCGAGCGAAGGCGCGGCTGTGGCGCGGCCGATCGGGTGGACGTTACCGGGGGCGGGTGCTGTCATGACCGCGCTCATGTGGCGGCGCAAAATGTGAAAGGCAAGCGGGAATAGCTTGCGCGACGCGCCGGATGCGGCAAAAAGCGCGCCATCTGGAACCGGAGGCCCAAGTGGACGAGACTTTGAACCGCTATCGCGAAAGCATCGACAATATCGACGCGGCGCTGGTGTTCATGCTGGCCGAACGGTTCAAGGTCACGCAGGCCGTGGGCGAATATAAGGCGACTCACGACCTGCCCCCCGCCGACCCCGGCCGGGAAGAGCGCCAGATCACCCGCCTGCGCCAGTTGGCGCTCGACGCGAAGCTCGACCCCGACTTCACCGAAAAATTCCTGCGCTTCATCATCGACGAGGTGATCCGCCACCACGAGCAATTGCGCGAGGGCTGAAATCCCTTCGCAATGCCGATGGACATCACCCCGCCGGATAGCTCTCATGCCCGGCATTCTCCCAATGGAAGCCGGTATAGGTCAGCATGGTCGCGAAGCTTTCCGACCGCACCTGATGCCACCAGCCTATGGGCACGAACAGCAGGTCGCCCGGCGTCAGCAGCACCTCGTAGCGTAGCACGTCGCGCGCCTGCGGATGGAGCGCCAGCCGGGCAGGGTCGGTGACGTCGCGCACCTCGCTGAAGACATGCGACTTGTGCGCCAGCCGCTGCGTTTGCGACGGCGGGATCAGGATCACGCGCTTGGTCCCTGTCACCTGCGCCAGCAGATTGTTGGTCAGGTCGAAGTGCAGCGGCGTGAACGTGCCTTCGCCGCCGATCCACAGCATCCCCGGCGCGCGCGTCAGATAGGCGTCGAGATGCCCCAGGTCCGCCGCCAGCGGCGCCAGCGCCGGCGCATTGGCGGCGCTGTTCGACGCGGTCAGATAGGCGTCGTTGCCACCCGCCCGCGCCAGGGCGATGAACTGGCGGAAGGGCGCGCGCTTGCGGTGCCTATCCTTCTTCAGCTCATAATCCTGCGCACGTGATCGCCCGCCCTGATATTCGATCTCGGCGTCGCCGACCGTCTCGGCCAGATAGTCGGGCGTCCAGCGCTCCAGCGCCGGCCATCCGGCCATCGCACCCTTGATCAGCACCGGCCGACCCGGCGCGTAGAAGCTGTGCAGGAAATCCTCGCCCGACAGATTTTCCGCGG
Organism: Sphingobium sp. 3R8; assembly: GCF_020166615.1. Classification (NCBI taxonomy): domain Bacteria; kingdom Pseudomonadati; phylum Pseudomonadota; class Alphaproteobacteria; order Sphingomonadales; family Sphingobiaceae; genus Sphingobium; species Sphingobium sp. 3R8. Next base: position 102,256 of record NZ_JAIQXR010000008.1, read on the forward strand.
TCAGCAGACCCGAAGCATAGGGCGACAACGCCCGCTGCCGCTCCTGCACCGCCAGCAGCCAGTCGCGCCGCTTGAGCGCTAGCGCATCTTCGGCCGTCTGCGGCTTGGGCGCGGGCACCGCTGCCGCGCGCGGCGCAGCGCCGAAATCGATCTGCCGCAGCGCCATCTGCATTCGCATGTCATTGGCCTGGGCGGGGAGGGAAGGCGGGCGCTTGCTCATGTCGTCCCTTATCGCGCGATCATGACAGCGATGTTGCAGAAGATGACGGTTCGGTGACGGGCTAGTCCAAGCCCGTGCAGATCAAGCCGGCTCCACCACCCCAGTCATCTTCTTTCCCTGCGACCGCCCGAGCAGCACGCCGCCCAGCGCCAGCGCGAACCCGACAAGCTGCGCCGGCCCCAGCCGCTCGCCGAACAGCAGCCATGCCTCGATGGCGGCCAGCGGCGGCACCAGCAGCAACAGCATAGACATGCGCGTCGGCCCCTGATGCCGCACCAGCCACACGAGCAGCGACAGCCCCGCTGCCGACAGCCCCAGCACCGACCAGCCAAGGCCGATCCACAATAGCGGGTCATTGTCCCAGCGCCATTCCCCAACGATCAGCGTTGCGGCGATCGCCACCAGCGCGCCGCCCAGATTCTGTGCCGCGCCCGACATCAGGATCGGATCACCGGCGATCGCGCCGCGCTGGATCAGCGTTCCGCCGGTCATGGCGATGACCGCGATCACACCCGCCACCACCGGCACCAGACCGATCGCGCCGGCGCCGCTGCGCTCCAGTGCCGGCAACAACACGCACACCACCCCGCCGATCGCGATGGCGAGGCCCGCCCAACTCCGCCCCGGCAAGCGTTCGCCCAAAAGTGCGACGCTCGCCACCGCGACCATCAGCGGCTGGGTCGCGCCCAGCAGCGACATGATCCCGGCCGGCATCCCCCGGCTCACGGCCCACCAGCTTACGGTCAGGTACAGGCCATGCAGCATCGCCCCTGCCGCCAGGTGCAATCCCAGCCGTCGCCCCCGCGGCCACGCCTGTCGCGCATAGAGCGCGCACCCGCCCAGCAGCAGCGTCGTCGCGGTCAGCCGCACCGCCGGGATCAGTTCTGGCGCCCCATGCGGCACCACCGCCCGCGCGACGATGAAGCCGGTGGACCAGATCAGGACGAACAGAATGGATGCGACGATACCGAACATCCGCCGCCTTTGGCGCAAGGGCAGGGGGATGTCGAGCGGGCGGAAGAGAGGAGGGGACGGCGGCGCGCGTCCGCGTCCCGGTCAAAAGGAGAGGGCATTGGGCCGCTCGGCAGGGAGGTCGCCGCGGCTATCGCAGCGGGGCCGGCTCCCGCGCGCAAGGGGTGAGCGCCATCATGGCCGCATCGACCATCTGCCGGTGCGCATCGCTGCCCCGCGCCACATCCAGCCAAGGCTGGCCGGTCGCCGATCCGCGGCTCTCATGCCAGATCTTGCCGGCGACAAGGTCGATCTCCTCGTCGGTGGGCTGATGCTGGTCCGCCAGGCATCGCATCAAAAGCGCATGAAAAAGATTTCCGGAATTCGTTTGAATTCGGTTCATGGGCATCCTCTCCTGGCGCCGATGTTTTCTCGGCTGCCGTAAGGGAAACTGCCAGATTCGCCGCCGTTCGTCAATGAACGGAGGCCGCGTCACGAAATGCCTATTCCCGCCCGGCCCTGATCGCCGCCCCGCCGGCGAAGGGCGTGATCGCGACCAGCAGCAGCGACGCTGCGCCCAGGAACTTCAACGCCGCGCCGCTGCCGTCGCCCAGCGTCCCTGCGCCGAAGATCAGCAGCGGCACCGCCAGCGGCAGCGCCAGCAATCCCGCGAGCGCGCCGCTCGATCGCAGCCCGGCGGTCAGCGTCGCCACCAGCAGTCCCAGCGCCGCCAGCGCGGGCGTGCCGATCAACAGCCCGATCTCCAGTTGTATGATCGTCGCCCCGTCCAGCTTCAGCAGCGCCGCGGCGGGCAGGGTGGCGATCATCAGCGGCGGGCCGAAGCCCAGCCAATGCGCCGCCAGCCGGGCGATCACCACCATTTCCTCGCCGATGCCGCGCAGCGCGATCTGGTCCAGCACGCCGCTGTCCCGGTCCGGCGCGACCAGCCGGTCGACCGGCAACAGGCTGGCGAGCAGGGCTGCGATCCACAGCATCCCGCCGCCGGTGCGCCCCAGCAGCGCCGCATCCGGCCCGACCGCAAAGGGGTAGAGGCTGGCGACCAGCAACAGGAACGCGACTGGCAGCCACAGCCCCGCCGACGCCCAGGCCTGGCGCAAATCCCGCGCGGCGAGCAGCCAGAGCAGCCTCATGCCGGCTCCGCCTGATAGTCGCCCAGCGCGATCAGCACCGGCGCGTCGATCGGCAGCGGCTGGTGGGAGGCTGCGACCACGATCCCGCCTGTCGCCAGATGCGTCGCCACCGCCGCGCCCAGCAACGCCGTGGACGCCGTGTCCAGCCCGTTGCCCGGCTCGTCGAGCAGCCAGATCGCGGCCCCGCTGGCGATCACCCGCGCCAGCATCGCGCGCTTGCGCTGCCCGGTCGATAGCATCCGCACCGGCACCTCGGCCAGTGGCGTCAGCGCCATCGCGTCCAGCGCCGCCGCTACCGCCTGGCCGTCGGCCCGATCCAGCCTAGCCCAGAAATCGAGCGCTGGGCGCAGCGGCAGGTCGGCGTCCAGCGCCAGACGCTCGTCGGTCAGCGCGATCCCGCCGGTTCGCTCCACCGTGCCGGCGAAGGCCGGCAGCAGCCCGGCAATGACTCGCAACAGGCTGGACTTGCCCACGCCATTGGGGCCGGTCAGCAGCGCCCCGCCGCCCGGCGCCAGCGCCAGGTTCACGTCCCGGAACAGCATCCGCCCCCCGCGCAGGCAGGCCAGCCCGTGCAGGCGCAGCGCCGCCCCGCTCATGAGGCGACCATATCCTCCAGCACATGCATATCGATGTCGGACAGGCCGAAATGATGGCCGATCTCATGCACCACGACATGGGTGATGAGCGCGTCGAGCGGCACGCCGGTTTCGACCCATTCGTCGAGCAGCGGGCGGCGGAACAGATGGACGGTCGGGGGCACGTCCCCGGTCTGCGCCTCCTGGCCCACCGGACGGCCGCTATACAAACCGGTCAGGCCGAACGGGTCGTCAATCTCCATCTCCTTCAAAATGTCGGCTGGCGCGAACTCCTCCACGAACAGCACGACATCGGACAGATGCGCGTTGAACGGGTCGGGCAGGCGGCTGAGCGCCTCCAGCGCGAGCGTCTCGATCTCCTGGGGGGTCGGGGCGAAGCGGAGCGGTTGACCGGGGTGCGACATGCCTGCCACATAACCTAAGGCATTTCAGGCCCCAAGGCATTTCATGAGGATAGGGACATGATTGGCAAACTGAGCGAAGAGGATCGCGCCGTCGCGCTGGCCGACCTGCCGCAATGGACCAGCGTGGCGGAGCCGGAAGGGATATCGCGCCGCTTCACCTTCATCGATTTCGTCGGCGCCTTCGGCTTCATGACGCGGGTCGCGATCCTGGCCGAAAAGGCGGATCATCATCCCGAATGGTCGAACGTCTATAACCGGGTGGACATTCTTCTCACCACCCATGACGCGGGCGGCCTGTCACAACGCGACATCGACCTCGCCCATGCGATCGACGCGCTGGCGGATTGAGCATTCAGTAGTTGGAGACGCCCTCGATCCGGTCCTCATAGCCCCGCAAGGCCGCCGTCACAGATCGATCGCCTGCATAGCGCCGCCGCAGCATCGCCAGCTTCGCGTCGGTGCCGCTGCACAATTCGGCGATATTTTCGGCGATATAGGCGCGTCGTTCGGCGTCATAGGGTTCTTCGCCGCGGAAATGGTCGCACCCGTCGCGGTCCACCATGAAGGCCGTGACTTCCTGCGGGAAGGGCAGCGCCGACCCGCCATCGTCGGACGGCGGCAGGTCCAGCGTGTTGCGCGGCGCAGGCTGGGCGCGGACCGTCACGAGCGGCGACGCCTTCACCGGCTTCGCCACCGGTTCGGCCGCGGGCAGCAGCGGGGTGGGGTCCGGCTCGATCGTGGCGACGGTCGCGACTGGCGGCGCAGCGCCATTGTCGGCCTGCGCACTGTCGGCGGACGAGCCGCGACAGCCAGCCGCCAGGGCCAGCATCAGCACCACAGGAACCAGACCCAAACGCCCGCTCACCCGATCTCCTCCCGCAAGCTGGCGATCAAATCGGCTACATGGGGCAGCCGCGACTCTTCTTCGTCCAGGATCGCCAGAAACGCGGCCCGCCTATAGTCGGCCAGAGCGTCGGGCGAAAGACGGCTTGCTGCGGGCATTGCCGAAATCACGATGTCCAGAAGCCGCTCGGCGCCGTGCAATCGGCCCCACAGATAGTCATTCTCGCGATAGACCCTGCTAAAGAACGCGCCGAAGTTGTTGAATTCAATGCCCTTGAGTGTGGCGGCCGCGCCACCGCCGCGTATCGCGCCACAATCTTCCGGCGAAATCCGGTCGACTTTCACCGGATCATATTCATCCAGAGTGTCACCCTGGAGCAACGGTAGGGTGGCGATATCGGTGAAAGGAAAGCCCAGATAGGCGAGCAGCATCGTCCGCCGCCCCGTCTTGGGCAGCGCCGCGAAGGCGTCGGCCAGCATCTGGTCGGCCGCCTCGTCCCGCGCCTTCAACCCCCGCGCCTGTGCCACCGCCGCCAGCGCGGCGGCAGCATCGGTCGACACCGCCTTGGCCGCCGCGGCGACGTCGGCGCCATGGAAGTCGCTATCCTCGCATTCGGCATAGAGCGTCAGCGCGCCATAGATGGCGTCGTGCATCCCCTGCACCGCAGGATCGTCGGCCTGCGCGTCCAGTTCCAGCGTGTCGGCCAACCGCCGCGCGAGATAGCGCAGGCGGCGGATGCGAAAGGCCAGGTCGTGGGCGCGGAAGAAGGCGACCGGGGCAGAGGCCGAACCGCTCTCCGCGCTCAACTGGTCGGCGCCATCCTTGCGGATATCGGCCCAGATCGCCTGGCGATAGCTTTCGCGCATCATGGCGCTGTCTTCGCCGCTCAGGCGGAACAGCAGCGCGCAGAGCGATTCGACGATGCCCGACAGTTTCAGGTGCCCATAGGCCGGATAGGCGAAGCCCGCCGCGCTCGCCGCCCGCTGCTGCGCCTTGGCGCGCCAGGCGGACAGGCGCGCGGGCGTCGGCCGGTCCAGGAACAGCATCTTGCCGATCGCGCTCTCCACCTCCGTCTCGATGCCGGGACGCAGCGCGTCCAATATCCGCCGCATCCGCCGGATGCGCGTGCTGTGCCGGTCGATCGCCTCCAGATTGTCGCGGATCGGCTGTTCGCGCGGAATGTCCGACAGCGCGCCGAAAATGGTGCGGAAGAAGCCGGGCAGGGGCGTGTCCGCCCCGGTCGGCGCCTCCTGCTGCTCGCCTTCCTTGTTCAGGCGGATGGAGCGGTGCCCCGGCTTGGGATCGATATAGACGAAGCGTCGGTCGACTTCACGGCGCGAGGGCCGGTTGCGCAGCGCGCCGATCGCCTGGGCGAAGGGCGCATTGGCCAGCACCGATCCGTCGATCAGCACCGCATCCTCGGCCGTCCCGCGCGCGGCATGGCGGGGCAGGGCGCGGCCCAGAAAGGCGTCGCGAGTCGGCCAGGCGCGATGGCGGCGCTTCAACACCCGGTCCAGTTCGCGCACGGTGAAGGGCGGGAAGGCGCCGGGGAAGCTGGCGGTCGCGCGCGCCGCGAACACCAGTTCGGCCTGATCGGCGAACGGTCGCTCCCCGCGTCCGCGCGCCTTGAAGCCGATCGACAGCCGATGCTCCGTCTCGATAACCTGCGGCGGGCTGTTGAGGTTCAGGCTTTGCGGATGCCCCTCGAAATCGGTGACGGTGACGAACAGGTCCAGCGGATGTCCGTCGGGTAGCAGCGGCGGACCGTTGCCGGTCGCCGCCATTGCGTCGAAGGCGTCGATCAACATGGTGGAGAATATCTCTCCGCCAAAGGGTGGCTCGAACCAGCGCGACCGGATGAAGCGGGAGAGTTTCATCCGCACTTCCTCGCGCGTGTCCGGGGCCACGGTGCGCTCCACCGCGTCGCCCGGCCGCCGCGCCGCCATCCAGACCAGGGGCGTGGCCCAGAATTTGGTCATGGCGCGGGCCGGCCGCGCATCGGGGTCCAGCAGCCGGTCGACGTCGGCATTGTCCAGCCACATGCGTGTCAGGGGCTCCAGCGACTGGCCCGTCTCGATCGCCTGCGCCAGGAAGATGCCGTTGATCCCGCCCGCGCTGGCGCCCGCGATGATGTCCGGCATGACGCGCAGTCGCACGCCGCTGGCCGCCTCCATCGCTGCCAGCACCTGGGCATAGACCGTCTCGCTGCCGCCGCCGCCCGATGCGCCCTCATGGAAGGCGCGGCTGGCGCGGGCCAGATGCCACACCTCCTTGGTGATGCCATGCATGTAGATCGCCAGGCTGATGCCGCCATAGCAGACCAGCGCCAGGCGCAATTCCCGCTCCTTCATGGGGCAAGCGTCGCAGAGCGCGGCGGACTTGTCGAGGCTGACAAGCCAAAACAACGGAGGCAGCGGTTACCCAACCGCAAACTCGGCCCAGATCGGCAGATGGTCCGACGCCTTCCTTGCCGCGGCGCTTTCATGCACCCCGCAATCCTTGAGCGTCAGCTTGCCGCAATGCATGATCCGGTCGAGCCGCGCCACCGGCCGCCGCGCATGGAAGCTCCGGCCGCAGGGCGCAAAGCTGTAATGGCGCGCAAAGTCGGCCAGGCAGCCTCGCCCGGCGCTCCATTCGTTGAGATCGCCCATCAAGATCGTCGGCATCGCCGCGCCCTGCGCCGCGGCATGGATCACCGCGGCGGCCTGCTTGCGTCGCCACAGGCCCGACAGGTCGAGATGCATCCCGAACACGCGCAGGCTCGCGCCGCCCGTCGTCACCTCCGCCATGGTCGCGCCGCGCGGCTCCAGATAGGGCAGGTGCAGCACGTCATGTGCGCCCAGTTCGGCGTTCTTGCGCACTAGCAGCGCATTGCCGTGCCATCCCATCGAATCGGCCTGTACGTCCAGCGGCACCGCTTTATAGTCGCTCTGGCTGTCCATCAGCCGTGGCGGGATCGCCGCCGACCGCACGCCGAAACGCCGGTCGGCCTCCTGCAAAGCGATAATATCGGCGTCGACTTCCGCCAGCACCTCCAGCACCCGTTCGGGCATCCGCCGCCGGTCGGTGCCGATGGCTTTGCGGATATTATAGCTCGCGACGCGGATAGTTTTCATGGCCGTAACAATGCGCCAGCGCGCCGGATGTTTCCAGCGACGCAATCGATGTTCTTGCATTGTTCGCACTTGCCCGCCATATCGACCCCATGGCCAAGGCAAAGCGCAAATTCGTCTGTCAGCAATGCGGCACCGTCGCGGCCCGCTGGCAGGGCCAGTGCGAGGATTGCGGCGAGTGGAACAGCATCGTCGAGGAAGCGGCCGAAACCGTCTTCTCCTCGCGCCACGACCTGCAAAATGGCGGCCGGGCGATCACGCTGATCGGCCTCGACAGCAAGGTCGAACTGCCCCCGCGCACCAGCACCGGCATCGCCGAGTTCGACCGGGCGCTGGGCGGCGGCATCGTCGCGGGTTCCGCGACGCTGATCGGCGGCGATCCGGGCATCGGCAAATCGACGCTTCTGCTGCAAGCGGCCGCGCGGGTCGCCGCGCGCGGGCTGTCCGTCGCCTATATCAGCGGCGAGGAAGCGACCGACCAGGTCCGCTTGCGCGCGCAGCGGCTGGGCCTGGGCAATGCGCCGGTCATGCTCGCCAGCGCGACGTCGGTGCGCGACATACTGACGACCCTGAGCGAAGGGCCGCCGCCCGCCCTGCTGGTGATCGATTCGATCCAGACGATGCATAGCGACCTGATCGAGGGCGCGCCGGGCACCGTCAGCCAGGTCCGCGCCTCGTCGCAGGAACTGATCAAATTCGCCAAGCAACGCGGCACCGCCCTGATCCTGGTCGGCCATGTGACCAAGGACGGCAGCATCGCCGGCCCGCGCGTGCTGGAACATATGGTCGATACCGTGCTGGCGTTCGAGGGCGAGCGCAGCCACCAATATCGCATTCTGCGCGCGATCAAGAATCGCTTCGGCGGCACCGACGAGATCGGCGTCTTCGCCATGGTCGCCGAAGGACTGGAGGAGGTCGCCAATCCGTCCGCCCTGTTCCTGACCCAGCGCGACGAGACGGTGACGGGCGCGACCGTCTTCCCCGCACTGGAAGGCACGCGGCCGGTGCTGGTCGAAATCCAGGCGCTGGTCGTGCGCCTGTCGAGCGGCGCGACCCCCCGGCGCGCGGTGGTCGGCTGGGACAGCGGGCGGCTCGCCATGGTGCTGGCCGTGCTGGAGGCGCGCTGTGGCCTCAGCTTCTCGACCTGCGAAGTCTATCTGAACGTCGCGGGCGGCTATCGCCTGTCCGATCCTGCCGCGGACCTCGCCGTCGCCGCCGCTCTGGTGTCGGCTTTGTCGGAAAAGCCGTTGCCCTCCGACGTGGTCCTGTTCGGCGAAATCGCGCTGTCGAGCGAGATTCGTGCCGTTGCCCATGCCCCGCTGCGCCTGCGCGAAGCCGCCAAGCTCGGCTTCAACCGGGCCTTCATCCCCGCCGCCGCGGCGGACGGGGTGAAGGGAATCGCGGTCAGCGGTTTTCGCACCCTCGCGCAGCTTGTTGACCAGATGCTGGGACGCGGATAGCCACAGGCGCAATGAACGCCATCGACATATCCGTCCTGCTCGCCATCGGCGGTTGCGCCGTGCTGGGCCTCATGCGCGGTTTCGTGCTCGAAACCCTCTCGCTCATCGCCTGGGTGCTGGCGATCTTCTGCATCCGCCTGTTCCATGCCTCGGTCGCCGAAGTGCTGACCCCTTTCGTCGGCACCGCCAGCGGCGCGGCGATCCTGGCGCTGGTGCTGGTGTTTGGCGTGACCTTCGGCGCGGGCAAGCTGATCGCCCACGCCATTGGCCGCCGCACCCGACAATCGGTGCTGGGGCCGGTCGACCGGGTGCTGGGCGCGGGCTTCGGCGCGGTGAAGGGCCTGATCGGCGCAACCCTGCTCTTCCTCGCCTTCAGTCTGGTCTACGACACATTCTACGGCAGCGGCGCGCGCCGCCCCGACTGGCTATCGGACGCCCGCACCTATCCGCTGCTCAATGCCAGCGGTCAGGCGATCAGCGAATTTCTGGCGGAACAGCGCGCGAAGAAGCCGGCGATGGAAAACCAGTAACCTCCGTTGAGCGGTTACAGCCACCCCTTCTCCCGATAGGCCGCAGCCGTCGCCTGTAACCCGTCCTGCGTCTTCACCTGTGGTAACCATAGCCGCTTGGGCGGCTGCTTGCGCTTGCCCACTACCCAGTCGGGATGGCAGAAATAATCGACCCGATCCGGCGTCAATTTGGCATTCCGGCCCCGCACCATCCGGTCGGTCCGCGCCGCGATGTTCAGCAGCCATTCCGGCGTGGCGAAGGTCCGCACCGTCCGCCCTACAGCCCGGCCGATCGCGGCCCCGAAATCCTGATGATCCCAGCCGCCCGGCGTGCCGTCATCCACCTCATAGGTGCGCGTCAGGCTGTTTTCACGCTCCTGCGTCAAGGACAGCAGCAGCGCCGCCAGATCGCGCACATGGATCACCGACAACCGCCCGCCCGGCGGCAGCAGCATGATGCCGCGCTTGGCCATGCGGAAAAGCTCCAGCATCTCCTTGTCGCCCGGCCCGTATATCGCCGGAGGCCGCACGATGGTCCAGTCCAGCCCGCTCGCCTTCACATGCTTCTCGGCCAGTTCCTTGGACCATCCATAGTCGGACAGGCCCGGCTCCCGCGCCGCCAGCGACGACACATGCACCAGCCTTTTGATCCCGCGCTTCCGCATCGCATCGACCACCGCCATGGTGCCGCGCGCATTGCCCGCCTCGAAACCGTCGCGGTCGGGCGCGTTCACCACGCCGGCAATGTGGATCACCGCATCGGCGTCGCGCACCAGCGTATCGAGCGCGGCGCCATCCTCCAGCGACCCATGCACCCATTTCAGTTTCGCGCGCGGCGGCTGCGCCCGGCGAGTCAGCGCATTGATGCGCAATCCATCCGCCAACGCCTGCTCCAGCGTTTCGGCGCCGACGAAGCCCGTCGCGCCGGTCATGGCAATCCGCATCTGCTGCATGTCGCTCAGACCATCGCCATATGGTCGCGATGGACCAGTACGGACCGCGGCATTTCGCCCAGCAGCGCAGCGATATCCTCGCTGCGCCTGCCTGCGATCTTCACCGCGGCCTCGCTGTCATATTCGATCAACCCGCGCGCAATCACCCGACCGTCCTGCGCGACGATGTCGACCACGTCGCCGCGATCGAACACGCCCTCGACGCGCGCGACCCCGGCGGGCAGCAGGCTGTTGCCTTTAGTCAGCGCCTTTTCCGCGCCTGCATCGACGATGATCCGCCCGCGCGTGGTCAGCCGTCCGGCCAGCCAGCCCTTGCGCGCGCCTTTTCCTTGCGCGGCGAGGAAGATCGATCCCTTGCCGCCACCGGCCCAGTGGGACAACGGCGCGTCCACCTTGCCCGAAATGATCGCCAGATGCGCGCCCGCGCCGGTTGCGATCCGCGCGGCCTGGATTTTCGACACCATGCCGCCCGATCCCATGCCCGACGCCGATCCGTCATCGGCCATAGCCGCGATCCGCGCGTCGATCGTCTCTATCGTCTCTATCAGCATGGCGCCGGCATCGGCGTGCGGGTTGGCGGTGTAAAGCCCGTCGACATCGGAAAGCAGCACAACCGCGTCAGCCCGTGCCGCCTGTCCGATGCGCGCCGCCAGCCGGTCATTGTCGCCGAAGCGAATTTCGGCCGTCGCCACGCTGTCATTCTCATTGACCACCGGCACGACATTGAGCGCCATCAGCCGCTCCAGCGTGGCCGAGGCGTTGAGGTAACGGCGGCGATTTTCCAGGTCGTCCAGCGTCACCAGCATCTGTGCGGCGGTGATGCCCTTTTCGTCGAGCAGGCTGGCCCAGCATTGCGAGAGGGCGATCTGCCCCGTCGCCGCCGCCGCCTGCGCATCCTCCAGCGACCCGCGCCCGCCCTTGGGCAGCTTCAGCCGCCGCGCGCCCAGCGCGATCGCGCCCGACGACACGATGATGACCTGCTGCCCCGCCGCGCGACGCACCGCGACATCGGCGACCAGCGTGCGCAACCAGTCCACCCGCACCGCGCCCGCCGGATCGACCAGCAGCGCGGAGCCGATCTTGACGACCAGGCGGCGGACGAGGGCGGGGGGGAAACCGGAGAGGGCGTTCATGGCGGTCTAAAACAACATCCGTTCGGTTCGAGCTTGTCGAGAACCCTCGCGCATGGTTCTCGACAAGCTCGAACCAAACGGAGGTAGGGCTATAGCGCCGTCAGATCGGCGACCATGTCCCGTCGCTTTCTTCCCCGCTATCTTCGGACGCCTCGCGCGCATCCTCGTCCATTACCAGCAGCACCGCGTCGAGCAGCGCGCCCACGCCCTCGCCGGTCGCGCCGGAGATGATGAACACGTCCTCGACCCCCGCCTCTTCACGCAGTTGGTCGGCAATGTCCTCCATCAGCTCCTGCCCCAGCAGGTCGCCCTTGTTGAGCACGACGATCTGCGGCTTCTCGTCCAGCCCCTCGCCATAAGCGGCCAGTTCCTCGGTGACGATATGGAACGCCTCGACCGGATCGTCGGTCGTCGCGTCGATCAGGTGCAGCAGGACGCGGCAACGCTCGATATGCCCCAGGAAGCGATCGCCGATGCCGACCCCTTCCGCCGCGCCCGCGATCAGGCCGGGAATGTCCGCCAGCACGAACTCGCGGTCGCGGTGCAACACCACGCCCAGTTGCGGCTTGGTGGTGGTGAAGGCATAGGCGCCGACCTTCGCCTTGGTGTTGGTCACCTGATTGATGAGCGTAGACTTGCCCGCATTCGGCATCCCCACCAGCCCGACATCGGCCAGCAGCTTCAGCCGCAGCCACACCCACATTTCCTGGCCAGGCCAGCCCGTGCCATGTTGGCGCGGCGCGCGATTGGTGCTGGTCTTGTAGGACATGTTGCCCCGGCCGCCGTCGCCGCCACGCAGGAAGGTGACGCGCTGCCCGACCTTAGTGAAGTCGGCCAGGACGTCCTGGTCCTCATAGTCGCAATGGCCGTCCTCGTCCTCACTGCCTTCAATCGGCTTGGGGTCGGACAGGATCTGCGTGCCGACCGGCACCTTGATGATCAGATCCTTGCCGCCCGCGCCATAGCGGTTCTTGCCCATGCCGGGCGTGCCGCGCTGCGCCTTGAAATGCTGCGTGTAGCGGAAGTCGATCAGGGTGTTGAGACCCTGCACCGCTTCGAAGATGATGTCGCCGCCCTTGCCGCCATTGCCGCCGTCGGGACCGCCATATTCCTCATATTTTTCGCGGCGAAAACTGACCGCGCCGGGGCCGCCCCAGCCGGATTTGATATAGATTTTGGCTTGATCGAGAAAATGCATGGGCGGCCCATAACCGCAAAAGGGGAAAAGTTAAACCTTGGCCTGCGCCGCCATCGCCGCAGCCTCCTGCATCAGCGCGAAAGTCAGGCTGCGCGTGGCGATTTCGCGCGCTTTTTCGCGCGGCAGGGCAAGCGCGGCGGCCATGGCGCCACCCAATTGCGAATCGCCCAGCGCCAGCAGCACCAGCATCAGCGTATTGTCCCGGATCAGTTCGGCCAGATGCGGGGTCAGCGCGCTCGCCGCCAGCTTGTCGACCAGCCGGTGGATCGCCTCCACCACCGGGTCCAGCGCATCCTCATTGCCCGACGCCAGCATCCAGCTCGCCAGCGCGCCCGCGCCTTCCCGGTCGAACGCATCGAAGGTCATGTCGACGATCGTGCGTGGACTGACCTCGCCGCGTCGCGCGGCATCCACCGCCTCGCCGATCTTGGCGGTGATGGTATCGGCCAGATGCGCCGCCAGCGCCTTCTGCAATCCCGCCGCCGATCCGAAATGGTGCAGCAGATTGGCGTGCGTCCGCCCGACCCGCCCCGCCACGGCCTTCAACGTCACCGCCTGCGGCCCTGCCTCGATCAGCAGGTCGCGGGCCGCCTCCACGGCGACGAGGCGGCTTTCATCCGGGCTGAGGCGCGCGCGTTTTATTGACATGATTGTAAGCAACTCTTATTTACATCAATGTAAGTAACGACCGGAGACATTCCCATGACCCCGACCGACCTCACCATCACGCCGCGCGACCGCCGTTTCGGGCGAGACCGTGCAACAGCGCGACATTGGCTGAACGGCGACCCGATCGCCACGGCTTTCTTCAATGCGCTGTCGATCACCTTCCCGCGCGGCGAAGCCTTTTTCATCGAGAGCGTCCGCGCCTTCCGCGACGGCGTGCCCGACAGGCTGGCGGGCGAGATCGCCGCCTTCACCAAACAGGAGGTCGTCCACAGCCGCGAACATATCGCCTTCAACCGGCAGGTGACCGACCATGGCTATGACGTGTCGCGCCTCGACGCCGACGTGACGATGGTGCTGGACTTGGCCAAACAGCGCCCGCCGATCGCCAGCCTGGCCGCGACCATGGCGCTGGAGCATTTCACCGCCATCCTCGCCCATGAGCTGCTTCGCGACCCGCGCCATCTGGACGGCGCCGACCCGGAGAGCGCGGCGCTGTGGCGCTGGCACGCGATCGAGGAGATCGAGCATAAGGGCGTGGCGCACGACACCTGGGTCCATGCCACGCGCGACTGGAGCCGCGTCAAACGCTGGTGGGTCAAGACGGCGATGATGCTGGTCGTGACCAGGCATTTCCTCCACCACCGCGCCCGCGGGATGATGGACCTGTTGCGGCAGGACGGTATTACCGGGCGCCTCGCCTGGGGTGGGTTGCTGCGCTATGTGCTAGTGCGGCCGGGTATCGTGCGACAGGTGGCGCGGCCGTGGCTGGGCTATTTCCTGCCCGGCTTCCATCCTTGGGCGGTCGACGACCGCGCGCTCATCGCCCTCGCCGACAGCCCCTACGCCCATGCGCGGCCTGACGGCGCATGGCCTTCGACCGCTTGACCGGACGCGGGCAGGGGGCTCTTATCGGCGCATGACCGATGTCCCCACACTCGAAACCGCCCGCTTGGTCCTGCGCCCCCATCGGGTGGACGACTATGGCGCCTGCCGTACCCTCTGGGCCGACCCGGACGTCGTGCGCCATATCGGCGGCGTCCCGCTCGACAGCCAGGCCGTCTGGTTTCGTATCCTGCGCTATGCCGGCATGTGGCCTTTGCTCGGTTACGGCATGTGGGTGATCGAGGCGCGCGACAGCGGCGCTTTCCTGGGCGAAGCCGGACTGCTCAGCGCGCAGCGGGGTCTTGCCGAACTGGAGGGCGTGCCGGAAGCCGGCTGGGTGCTCGGTCCGCAAGCCTGGGGCAGGGGGATCGCCACCGAAGCGATGCAGGCGATATTGAATTGGAGCGACGCCCATCTCGAAGCGCCATCGCTCCGCTGCATCATCGATCCGGGCAATATGGCCTCGATCAAGGTCGCCGAGAAACTGGGTTTCCAGATGCTGACCGACACCGAACTGGGCGGGAAGCCGACGCGGGTGTTCGATCGACCGAAAGCGCCTCCCCTGTAAAGGAAGGCGCCCAATCAGGCCGCCATCGGCACGACCGCATCGCGATACAGGTCTATCGCCGGGTCGTTGCTCTGCCGTCCGGCATCGCCTTCCTCGAACAACAGACAATCGACCAGAGCGTCGCGGCCCAGGCTGTAGCGTTGCGCGGTCCGTCCGCTGAAGCGGAAGCCCAGCTTGCGCAGGACGTTGCCCGACGCGCGATTGTCGGCGAAATGACCGGCGCGGATGTCGCGTACGCCATTGGCCCGCGCCATGCCCAGCACGGCGCGCGCGGCCTCGGTCGCGAAGCCCAGGCCCCAATAGGGACGGGCGATCCAATAGCCGAGTTCGGGTGCGCCATCCTCGTCCATATGGACGCCGCAGCCGCCGACCATGCGCGGCGCGCCCTGGGTGCGGGTGAAGGCCAGCAGGCGGGGCAGGTGCGGATGCTGCGGCAGGGCCAGAAACGCCTGCGCATCGTCCGGTCCATAGGGGCTGGGCGCGCGCGACAGGTTGCGCAGGATCGCCGGGTCGTTGATCGTCTGGGCCAGCGTGGCGGCATCTTCCATCCAGCCCGGACGCAGGAGCAGGCGGGGGGTACGGGCAAACATTCTCGTCTCTCCTCTTGTCTGCGCCCTTAGCCGCCAATCATGACGACTTCGCGACGCGCGGTTCTGGATGAATCCCCGCCCGCAAGACGCGCGAGAAGACGTGGAGTTCCAGAGGCTTGGAGGGAAATCGGAAGAGAAATGCACCCTTGTCTGTCAGCACAGTTCCGGCAAGGAACGGGCAACGGAAAAAGGGGCGCTCCCATGGAAGGAGCGCCCCTTGTTTCCCTCGAAAACCGATCAGTGCTTCATGGCTCCGACCGGGAGGATCGCCCCTTTTTGCGGGGGACGATCCGTCATCGATCGTCCGTTATTCGGCCGCCTGGGCCAGTGCGTCGACCGACACATATTTGCGGCCGAGCTTGCCGGTGTGGAATACCACGCGGCCCTCGTTCAGCGCGAACAGCGTATGGTCCTTGCCGATGCCGACATTGCGGCCCGGATAGACGCGCGTGCCGCGCTGGCGAATGATGATGTTGCCGCCGATCACTTCCTGACCGCCGAACTTCTTCACGCCAAGGCGCTTCGACTCAGAATCGCGACCGTTGCGCGACGAACCGCCAGCTTTTTTATGTGCCATTGTCTAAACTCCTGGAATATCTGGCCGGAAGCGATCAGGCTTCGGCAGCAGCCGGCGCTGCGTCTTGGGTCTTGGCAGCGGCCTTGTCGGCCTTCTTGCTTTCGCCGCCGATCGACAGGATCCGCAGGATCGTGTGATTCTGGCGGTGGCCGTTCTTGCGGCGATAATTGTGACGGCGACGCTTCTTGAAGACGATGACCTTCTCGCCCTTCGCCTGCGCGATGATTTCCGCCGCAACGGTCAGCTTGGCTACGTCCTTCAGGTCGCCGCCTTCGCCGGCCAGCAGGACATCGCCCAGCGTCACCTGGTCGCCGGCTTCGCCAGCCATCTTTTCAACGACGATCTTGTCTCCGGCGGCGACGCGATACTGCTTGCCGCCTGTGCGCACGATAGCGAACATGGCTTGTCTCTTCTCGTTCAAATCTGCTTTACGCAGCTCACCAAAGACATGACGCCTTAGCCGACCCGCGCGGGAATGTGGCCCGTTAGTGGAATGACTCGCGCCTGTCAACCGATGGCGGCGCAGGACGGGGGTGGTTTTCCCGCGTCACCATGCCTATCTTGGCGGCGAACAAGGGATAGCGACTATATATGCGGCACGCCATCGGGCAGGAATGGAACGGAAAGGGCGCAACCCTGCGCCTGCCCGTCCTGATCGCCTTATGGACGCTGATTCTGGTCACATTGCTGTCCGCCCTGGCGCCGTTGGGGCCGCCGCTCAGCCGGGCCACCGGCTCCGCCTTCAATCCCGCCACTGCCGACGTCGTATTGAAGGCGCGCACCCAGGCCAGCGGGCAGGTCGTCGCAGCACCGCGCCCCGATGGCGACGGCGCGCCGCCGCTGATTCTGGCCATCGCCCTCGCCATCATCCTACTGGCCGGCCGTCATGCCCTGCCGATCGCGCCGACGGTCCGTCTCGTCCAGAACCCCCGGCCCTTTACCCCGTCGCGCACCCGTCGCGCCCGCGCGCCGCCTGCCGCTTCCTGACGATTCGCTTCTCCGCCCGCACCTTGCGGGCATTCGTCGGAAGAAGGAGCATCCCATGGCTCGCAGGAAAGCCCGGCGCACCCGTCGCCGCCCGCCCTGGTGGTTCATGCCCGCCGTCATGTCCGGTCTGGCCGTCGCCGCCGCAGGTCTGTCCGCGGTGATGATGACCGTCGTAGAATAATCATGTTAGACTGTACGACGGCGCGGCCCGTATCGCGCCGTCGGCAGCAGCGTTTCGAAAGGCTTCCATGCCCCATCACACGCCCCTGATCGGCACTATCGTCGCCGGCCTCGTCGTCGCCTTCATCATGGGCGCCATCGCCCATCGCCTCAAACTCTCGCCGCTGGTCGGCTACCTCGTCGCCGGCATCATGGTCGGCCCCTTCACCCCCGGCTTCGTCGCCGATGCGGGCCTGGCCAACGAACTGGCCGAAATCGGCGTCATCCTGTTGATGTTCGGCGTCGGCCTGCATTTCTCGCTCAAGGATCTTCTGTCGGTCAAATATATCGCGGTCCCCGGTGCGCTGGTGCAGATCGCGGTCGCGACTCTGCTTGGCATGGGCCTCTCCCACTTGATGGGATGGCCGCTGATGGGCGGGATCGTGTTCGGCCTCGCGCTCTCGGTCGCCAGCACCGTGGTGCTGCTGCGCGCCCTCCAGGGGGCCGATCTGGTCGAAACCCGGCGGGGCCGGGTCGCGGTCGGCTGGCTGATCGTGGAAGATCTGGTAATGGTGCTGGCGCTCGTCCTGCTGCCCGCGCTCGCCAACGTCATCAACAGCGCCGACGCGGGTGGGGGCGCGGGAGCGTTGATCGCGCCGCTGGTCGGCACCCTGCTCAAGGTCGCGGGCTTCGTCGCGCTGATGCTGGTGGTGGGTCGCCGCGTCATCCCCTGGGCGCTGCACTGGGTCGTCCATACCGGGTCGCGCGAGCTGTTCCGCCTCGCCGTCCTCGCCATTGCGCTGGGCGTTGCGTTCGGCGCGGCCTATGCGTTCGACGTGTCGTTCGCGCTGGGCGCCTTCTTCGCCGGCATGATCCTGGGCGAAACGCCCTTGAGCCGCCGCGCGACGGAAGAAACGCTCCCCCTGCGCGACGCCTTCGCCGTGCTGTTCTTCGTGTCGGTGGGCATGTTGTTCAATCCCGCCGTCCTGTGGGAACAGCCGCTGCCGCTGCTGGCCACCGTCGCGATCATCGTCGTGGGCAAATCGATCGCCGCCTATGCCATCGTCCGCCTGTTCCGCTATCCCAACGACACCGCGCTCACCATCGCGGTCAGCCTGGCGCAGATCGGCGAATTTTCCTTCATTCTCGCCTCGCTCGGCACCGGACTTGGTGTCCTTCCGGCCGACGCGCGCGACCTGATCCTGGCCGGGGCGATCGTATCGATCTTCCTCAACCCGATCCTCTTCTCGCTGGTGGTGCGCGCGCGCAAGCAGGAGGAGCAGGATGAGGAGGACGCGCGCGCCGCCGCCGCCGCGCCCCGCATGGGCCATGTCATCCTCGTCGGCTATGGCCGCGTGGGCAAGCTGATCGCCGAACGGCTGGCCCAGCGCCGGATCGACTTCACCATCATAGAGGATGACGCCGAAAAAGTGGCGGAGGCGAAGGAAGCCGGCCTGCCGGTCGTGCGCGGCAACGCGCTGGAGGATAAATATCTGATCGCCGCCGGCATAGGGGAGGCGCGGCACCTGCTGATCGCCGTCCCCGAAGGCTTTGAGGGCGGGGCGATCCACGAACATGCCCGGCATCTGAACGACCGGCTGCAGGTCATCGCCCGCGCCCATTCGGACGCGGAGGTCGAATATCTCGAATCGCTGGGCGTGCCCCATATCGTGATGGGCGAACGCGAACTGGCCGGGCGCATGCTCACGCTCTGCGGCGCGGGATAAAGAAAAAGCCCCGTTCGGTACGAACCGAACGGGGCTTTTTCTAACCCAATTTAGCCGATCAACCCCGGCTGCGCGGCGGCCCCTTGCGCGGGCCACCGGCGCCAGCGCCCTTGAACGGGCGCGGGCTGTGCGGGGCGCCGCCGCCACGCGAACCGGCGCCCGGACCGCCACGGGGCGGGCCGCTGCGATTGGGCCGCGCATCGTTGGACGGGCGCAACTGCTTGCGGTTTTCCCGCGCTTCCATGCGGGGAGCGCCATCGACCGGATCGAACATCACATCCGCGCCTTCGTCGCCCGCTTCGCCCGAACGGCGGACCGCAGCCAGGAACTTGGCCGAAATCGCCTTGGGGATTTCGAACATCGTTTCATTGGTGGTAATGCGGATCGCGCCGATATCGCCGCGCGACACATGGCCGCGGCGGCAGATCAGCGGCAGGATCCAGCGCGGATCGGCATTTTGGGTGCGGCCGATATTCATGCGGAACCACTGCGTATCCTCAAAACCTGGACGCGGTCCATCGCGGCGCGCCGGGGCTTCGCTGGCGTCCAGCAGCTCTTCGGGCGCGGGCATGGCGGAGCGGGCGCTCTTCACCAGCATCGCGGCAATTTCCTTGGCGCTCTTGGCTTCCAGCAGCTCGGCGCCCAGCGCCCAGTCGGACTCTTCCAGTTCCACCGGCGCCAGCAACTGCGCGCGCAGTCGCTCGGCATCCTGCTGGGCGATCGCTTCCTTGCTGGGCGCCGTCGTCCATTCGACCGGGATCTTGGCCCCGCGCAGCATCGATTCGACGCGGCGGCGGCGGGGATAAGGCACGATCAGCACGGCGGTGCCCTTCTTGCCCGCGCGCCCGGTGCGGCCCGACCGGTGCTGCATCGTTTCCGCGTCGCGCGGCAGTTCGACATGGACGACCAGCGTCAGCGAGGGCAGGTCGATGCCGCGCGCCGCGACGTCGGTCGCCACGCACACCCGCGCTCGCTTGTCGCGCAGCGCCTGCAACGCATGGTTGCGCTCATTCTGGCTATGTTCGCCCGACAGCGCCACGGCGGCGAAGCCACGCTCGGTCAGGCTGGCGTGCAGGTGACGCACATTGTCGCGTGTCGCGCAGAACAGGATCGCCGTCTCCGCCTCATGATAGCGCAGCAGGTTCACCACGGCATTTTCGATGTCGGCGGGGGCGACGGTCATCGCCTGATAGCTGATGTCGCCATGGCCGCGCTCACCGGCGGCCGACGTGATCTGGAACGCATCCTTCTGGTAGCGCCGCGCGAGCTGCACGATCGGCTTGGGCATGGTCGCCGAAAACAGCAGGGTGCGGCGGCCATCGGGCGTGGCGTCGAGAATGCCTTCCAGATCCTCGCGGAAACCCATGTCGAGCATCTCGTCGGCTTCGTCCAAGACGGCGGTCTTGAGCGCCGACAGGTCGAGCGCGCCGCGCTCCAGATGGTCCCGCAGGCGGCCCGGCGTGCCGACCACGATATGCGCGCCCTGCGCCAGGGCGCGGCGTTCCTTGGCGGCGTCCATGCCGCCGACGCATGTGGCGATGCGGGCGCGGGCGCCGGCATAGAGCCATTCCAGCTCGCGGCTGACCTGCAACGCCAGTTCGCGCGTCGGCGCGATCACCAGCGCCAGCGGCCAGGCGGGCGGGGGCAGGCGATCGGCGTCTCCGAGCAGCTCGCTCGCCATGGCCAGGCCAAAGGCGACGGTCTTGCCCGAACCGGTCTGCGCCGACACGATCAGGTCGCGGCCATGCGCTTCCTCCTGCGTGACTTCGGCCTGGACCGGGGTCAGCGCTTCATAGCCCTTGGTGGTCAGCGCCTGGGCGAGGAGGGGGTGGAGAGTGTCGAATGTCATATTATTGTTTTCCATCGGATAAAGCGACCCGCCTTCTTCCGACGGAATCAACATAACCTTTCTCGCTGTCGCCTGTGCGCGATCAGCCGGTGCGTCAGGTCATTTCGCACCCGTTCAGGTTGGTAGCCCAACCGCCATTCCGTGGAACGGCCAAGGGGACGAGCGTTTCGCCCATCCCCCAAATAAGAAAGCCTCCTTCCCGCGTTCCCGAGGAAGGAGGCTTGCCTTAACTATATAGCGCAAAAATCAGACCGAGGCGACTTCCGCCACATCGACCTTGACGCCCGGGCCCATCGAGGACGACAGGGCGATCTTGCGGACATATTTGCCCTTCGAACCCGACGGCTTCGCCTTGACGATCGCATCGACGAAGGCGTCGAAATTCTTGCGAAGATCTTCGGCCGAGAAGCTCGACTTGCCAAGGCCGGCGTGGATGATGCCGGCCTTTTCGACGCGGAATTCGATCTGACCACCCTTGGCGGCCTTCACGGCTTCGGCGACGTTCGGCGTCACGGTGCCCAGCTTGGGGTTCGGCATCAGACCCTTGGGGCCCAGCACCTTACCCAGGCGACCGACCAGGCCCATCATGTCCGGCGTCGCGATAACGCGCTGGAAATCGATGTTGCCGGCCTGGATCGATTCCAGCAGGTCTTCGGCGCCCACGATGTCGGCGCCGGCGTCGAGCGCCTGCTGGGCCTTGTCGTTGCGGGCGAACACGGCGACGCGGACGTCCTTGCCGGTGCCGGCGGGCAGGGTGACGACGCCACGGACCATCTGGTCGGCGTGACGCGGATCGACGCCCAGGTTGATCGCGATTTCGACCGATTCGTCGAACTTGGCGGTCGCGTGGGTCTTGATCAGGCCCAGCGCTTCATCGACGCCGTGCAGCTTTTCACGGTCAACTGCGGTGGCCAGAGCCTTCGCCTTCTTGGTCAGCTTTGCCATGGTCTTAGCCCTCCACCACGTCGAGGCCCATCGCGCGAGCGGAGCCTTCGATGATCTTCGTTGCAGCGTCGATGTCGTTCGCGTTGAGGTCGACCATCTTGGCCTGCGCGATTTCAGCGAGTTGGGCGCGCGTGATCTTGCCGGCGACGATCTTGCCCGGTTCCTTGGAACCCGACTTCAGGTTGATCGCCTTCTTGATCAGGTAGGTGGCCGGCGGCTGCTTCGTCGTGAAGGTGAAGCTGCGGTCCGCATAGACGGTGATGATGGTCGGCAGCGGAGTGCCCTTTTCCATCTTGTCCGTCGAGGCGTTGAACGCCTTGCAGAATTCCATGATGTTCACACCGCGCTGACCCAGCGCCGGACCGATCGGCGGCGAGGGGTTGGCGGCTCCAGCGGGCACCTGGAGCTTGATATAGCCCGTAATCTTCTTGGCCATTGTCACTCACTCTGTTGCTGGACGCACCTGCAAGGCGCGCCCGGTTCAAGTTTAGCGGTTCAACCGGGGGCCGAAGCCTCCTCCCGCACAACATTTCCGGTCGCCCGGAAATTTCTGTTCGCGTCCCTGCCGGAGCAAGGCCGCCAAATTCTTACTTCGACAGTTCGACCTGCTCGAAATCCAGTTCGACCGGGGTGGCGCGACCGAAGATCGACACCGACACCTTGACCCGGTTCTTCTCGAAATCCAGTTCCTCGACCACGCCGTTGAAGCTGGCGAAGGGACCGTCGAGCACCTTGACGCTGTCGCCGATCTCGTAATCGACGCTGACCTTGTGCTTGGGCGCGGCTTCGGCTTCCTTGCGGGCTCCGAAATAGCGGGCGGCTTCGGTTTCGCTGATCGCCTGTGGCTTGCCCATCGAACCCAGGAAGCCCGTCACCTTGGGCGTGTTCTTGACCAGGTGATAGATGTCGTCGTTCATCGCCAGCTTGGCGAGGACGTAGCCGGGCATGAACTTGCGCTCGACCTGGACCTTCTTGCCGCGCTTGACCTCGGTCACCGTCTCGACAGGCACTTCCACCTGTTCGACCAGCTGGGAGAGGCCCATGCGCTCGGCTTCGGACAGGATCGATTCCTTGACCTTGTTTTCGAAGCCCGAATAGGCGTGGATGATGTACCAGCGCGCCATGTTACCCTTTCAAATTCCCAATCAGGCCCGGCTCTAGCGATTTACTTGAAAATCGCGCCAACAAAAACTCGGGCGATTTACTCGGAAATCGCGCCGACAAAGCTCAGGCCCGGCCTGCGGCGACGCCCAGCAACCACTGGACGATCGCGCCGAAGAAGGTGTCGATGCCGAAGAAGAACAGGCCCAGCAGCGTCGTCATGATGACGACCATCACGCCGGTCATCATGGTTTCGCGGCCGGTAGGCCATACGATCTTCTTCGCCTCGGTCTGCACCTGATTGACGAATTCGCCGGGGGAAACCTTCGCCATCGCCTGCCTCTGCACGTCTCGAACCAACACCAATTCGCGAAGCAACAGTCCGCCCTCCCGATCCCGCCCTGTCTGGCGTCCGGGGGTGCGGCCACATGCTCCGCGACCAAATTCACCGGCCTGTGCGGCCGCGATTTCTTGACGGTGCCCGTTGCCGGCCACCTCGAAATCGCTTCGGCGCACTTAGCCGCGAACCCCCGAATTTTCAAGGGTCCGCGGCCAGTTCGCTTGGCAGGAGTGGAGGGACTCGAACCCACGGCATTCGGTTTTGGAGACCGACGCTCTACCAACTGAGCTACACTCCTGCACTGGCCCTAGCCAGCGAAGGAGGGCGCTTTAGCGTGGCATGACAGGGAGGGCAAGCGCGATTATGCCGCTTTTGCGTCTTGCGGCGCGACGCTGGTGTCGGCGCTGGTCTGGCGCTCGGCTTCCGCGTTGATCTGCGCGCCCAGCAACACGATATAGGCCGATACGAACAGCCAGAGTTGCAGCACCACCACTGCGCCCAGCGATCCATAGGTCTTGTTGTAATTGCCGAAGGTGGACACGTAGAAGGACACGCCCAGCGTCGCGACCAGCCAGAACAGCGTCGCCGACACCGATCCCACGGTCAGCCACTGCCATTGCGCATGGCGCCGGTTGGGGCCGAAGCGATAGATCAGGCCGAAGATGATGCTGGCCAGCAATCCCGCGCACACCCATGTCGTCGCCTTGATCGCGAACAGCACGCCCGGTCCCCAATTGGTCAGGAAATCCTGCAACAGGCCGATGATCGTTGCGGTGAACACGCCCACGACCACGACCAGCACCGCGGAAAAGGTGATCCCCATCGACGTGCGATAGAAGCGGAAGATGTTGCGCCCTTCCTTCTGCCCATAGACGATATTGAGCGCCTCCATGATCGCGGACGCCGCCCGCGTCGCGCCATAGACGGCGATCGCCAGCGCCAGCAGCAGGCCGAATCCGATCGCGGGCTTGCGCGTGCTGACCACGCCCAGCAACTGGTCGTTGATCAGTGACGCGGCATCGGCGGGCACGACGGAGATGATCGCCTGCATATGCCGCTGCACCATCGCCGGATCGCCGAACAGGCCATAGGTCAGCACGACCGCGGCCAGCAGCGGCGCGATTGACAGGAAGGCATAATAGGCGACGCCCGCGGCCAGCAGTCCGACATGATTGCCCGACAGCGCGCCATGCACCCGTTTGAGAATTTCCCACCACGCTCGCGGCGGTATCTTCCATGGCGCATCGACATGCACCTGCTGCGCGACTTTCTGCGTCATCCACATCCCCTGCCGGTCATGCAAGGCAAGCGCGCGAGCGGTCGGGCGGTTCCCTCCACCCTGCTGTCTACAGAAACACGCCGCCCTTCATGATCCGCCGCGCCCGCCCCTGCGCCGGCAGCCGGTCGAACGGTGTGTTCCCCGCCGCGGCCGCCATCTTCGCCGAATCGACGATCCAGGGTGCGTCGGGATCGACGAAGATCAGGTCCGCGGCGCTCCCGGCCGCAAAGCCGCCCGCATCGACGCCCAAAATCTTCGCCGGATTGGCCGACAGCAGCGTCATCAGCCGGTTGATCGTCACCTGCCCGTCGCGGACCAGGTTGAGCGATAGCGCCAGCAGCGTCTCCGCCCCCGCCATGCCCGGCGACGCATCGGCGAAGGGCAGGCGCTTGTCCTCCGGCCCGCGCGGATCGTGGCTGGAGGTGATGACGTCGATCGTCCCGTCGGCGACCGCCGCGAGGCAGGCCTGCCGGTCGCGCTCGTCGCGCAGCGGTGGCGACAGCCGTGCAAAGGTGCGGAAGTCGGTCGCCGCCTGGTCGTTCAGGAACAGATAGGCCGGGCTGATGCCGCATGTGACCTTCAGCCCTTCCGTCTTGGCCGCGCGGATCAGGTCGAATCCCGTCTTGGTCGTCACCAGCCGGAAATGGATCGCCGCGCCGGTTTCGCGCGCCAGCATGATGTCGCGCGCGATCGCCAGTGCCTCGGCGCAGGCCGGGGCGTGGGGGAGGCCGAGGCGGGTCGCCGTCTCGCCGCTGGTTGCCACCGCCTTGGCGGTCAACCCGCCATCTTCGGCATGGGCGATGACGGTCAGGCCCAGGCCGCTGGCATAGGACAGCACGCGCAGCATCACGCCCGAATCGGCGATCCATTGCCGTCCGGTGCCGACCGCCTTGGCGCCCGCCATCTGCATCAGGCCCATTTCGGCCATTTCCTGGCCAAGCAGCCCGCGCGTCGCCGCGGCGATCGGATGGACCCAGAAATCGGGCTTGCCCGCGCGGGTCGCTTCCCGGATCAGGCCGACCTCGTCCAGTGGCGCGCGCTGGTCGGGCATCAGCGCCGCGCGCGTGATCCCGCCGAAATGGAAGGCCGGCTTGTCGGTCGCAAAGACGCCCAGATCGATCAGGCCGGGCGCGACCACCAGCCCCTGCGCATCGATCCGCTGCGCGTCGTCCGGCACCGCGACATCGCCCGCCGCGACGATCCGGTCGCCCGCGATCAGCACGATGCCGGGCGTCAGCGCATCGCCGGCAGGATCGGCCAGTCTGCCGTTGATAATGGCGATCCTGCTCACGCTGTCATTTCCTCAAACCAAATGCCGTCAAAGGATGGAAGGCTCATACCCACCCCTCCGTTCCCCGCGCCCCGCGCGTCAGCACGTCCAGGCAGGCCATGCGCACCGCCACGCCCATCGCCACCTGCTCGGTGATGGCGGAGCGCTCGGGATGATCGGCGACCGAACTGCTGATCTCCACGCCCCGGTTCATCGGCCCCGGATGCATCACCAGAGCGTCCGGCTTGGCCAGCGCCAGCCGTTCCGGCGTCAGCCCGTAGAGCGCATGATATTCGCGCGGGGAGGGGATGAACGCTCCGTCCATCCGCTCATTCTGGAGTCGCAGCATCATCACCACGTCGGCCCCCTCCAGCCCCTCATCCATTCGGGTGAAGGGCGTCGCCCCCAGCATCTCGACCTCGGGCGGCAGCAAAGTCGGCGGCGCGACCGCGCGCACCTGCGCGCCCAGCGCGGCCAGGCACAGCATGTTCGATCGCGCCACCCGGCTGTGCAGCACATCGCCGCAGATCGCGACCACCAGCCCCTCGAACCCGCCCTTGCGTCGCCGGATCGTCAGCGCATCGAGCAGCGCCTGTGTGGGATGCTGGTGCCAGCCATCGCCCGCGTTCAGCACAGGGCAGTCCACCTTGTCCGCGATCAGCCGCACCGCGCCCGAACTGGCATGGCGGATCACGATGACATCGGCCGCCATCGCGTTCAGCGTCATGGCGGTGTCGATCAGCGTTTCGCCCTTCTTCACGCTCGACTGGCCCGCATGCATGTTGACGACATCCGCGCCCAGCCGCTTCCCCGCAATCTCGAACGACAGCAACGTCCGCGTGCTGTTCTCGAAAAAGGCGTTGATCTGCGTCATCCCCGCCAATCGCCCGTCATGCTTGCGCGCCCGGCCCTTGTTCGCCTGCGCCCAATGTTCCGCCTCATCCAGCAGGAAGCGGATTTCCCAAGGCTTCAGGTCCGCGATGGACAGAAGATGCTTGTGCGGAAACAACGCCCGGCCTGTCAGCTCGGGTGTCGCGTCGGGTATGAAGATGTCGGGCATGAACCGGTGCTTTAGGGAAGGCGGCCGGGCAGGGCAAGGCGTCGATGGCGCGCTTATCCCCGCCCGCGCCATTTCCCGAAGATCGCCTTGTCCTTCATCACCTCGCGCGCGGCATTATGCCCGGGCGCGCCGGTCACGCCGCCGCCCGGATGCGTCCCCGCGCCGCACATATAGAGGCCCTTCACCGGCCCGCGATAGGCGCCATGGCCCAATACCGGGCGCGCCGCCCACATCTGGTCCAGCGTCAGATTGCCATGCATGATGTCGCCGCCGACCAGCCCGAACTTGCGCTCCAGGTCGAGCGGCGAATGAATCTGCCGCGCGATCACGCTCCTGGCGAAGCCCGGCGCCTGCGCCTCCACCGTCGCGATGATATCGTCCGCCGCCGTCTCGCGCTCCTCGTCCCAGCTCCGCCCAACGGGAAGCTCCGGCGCGAATTGCTGGCAGAACAGGCTCGCCACATGGCAACCTGCGGGTGCGAGCGTATCGTCGATGGTCGACGGGATCAGCATCTCCACGATCGGCGCCTTCGACCAGCCGTCCCGCTTTGCGTCCATGAAGGCGCGGTCCATATAGTCCAGCGTCGGCGCGATGATGATCCCCGACTGGTGATGCTCCCCCACGCCCGGAAGGCAGGTGAAGTCGGGCAGGGCGCTCAGCGCCACATTCATGCGGAACGTCCCCGATCCCGCCTTGAACGCCTTGACCCGTTTGGTGAAATCGGCCGGCAGGTCGCTTGGGTCCATCATCCGCTCATAGAGCAGCTTCGGCCCGACATTGGCGATCACCGCGCCGCCCATCACTTCCTCGCCGCTCTCCAGCCGTACGCCGACCGCGCGCCCGCCATCCACCAGCACCGTCTCGACCGGGGCCTCCAGGCTGATCTCCACCCCCATGGCGGTCACGACTTTAGCCATGATCTGCGTGATCGCGCCCATGCCGCCGACGCTGTGGCCCCATGCGCCCTTCTTGCCGTTCACCTCGCCGAACACATGGTGCAACAGCACATAGGCGCTGCCCGGCGTATCGGGGCTGGCGTAATTGCCGACCACCGCGTCGAAGCCGAACGCCGCCTTTACCGCGTCGCTCTCGAACCAGCCGTCGAGGAAGCTACGCGCCGACTTGGTGAACAGGTCCAGCACGTCGCGCTGCTGCTCCAGCCCCAGTCCCGCGACGCGCCGTCCTTGCTTCAGCGCCTCGACGATCATGGTCAGCCCGTCGCCGACATTGGGGGGGCTTTTCAGCACCAGGTCGCGCAGCACGTCCGCCACCACCTCCAGCGCCGCATAATAAGCGGGCAGCGCCTCGGCATCCTGCGCGCTGAACTTGGCGAATTCCGCCTGCGTCTTTTCCAGCCCGCCGCCCAGTTTCAGATAGCCGCCATCGGGCTGCGGCAGGAAATTGCTGATCGGCCGCTCGATCACGCGATAGCCATGATCGGCCAGTTGCATGTCGCGGATGACCTTGGGATTGAGCAGGCTGACGGTATAGCTGGCGGTCGAATTGCGGAAGCCCGGATGGAACTCCTCCGTCACCGCCGCCCCGCCTACGACGTCGCGCCGTTCCAGGATGCGAACCTTATAGCCCGCCCGCGCCAGATAGAAGGCGCAGACCAGCCCATTATGCCCGCCCCCGATAATGACGGCGTCGTAGGATTTGGTCATGCTTTATTACTCCACCCCATCCCCGGCGCGCGATGCAGTCGCGCTTGCGGGATCACATCGCGCACCCGCCCGCAAAAATGCCGCAGCGCCACTTCCCGCTCGCTCAATGGCCCGACGGTGAAGCTGGCCGACGCCATCCCCGCCTGCACCCGCGCGACCAAATCGGTATCCTCGGCATTGACCTGCCGGTTGATCCGCCAGTTGAGGTAGCGCGCCGCCTTCATCTCCCGCCGCGCATCGGGCAGGGCGTAACTAATCTCGCGGATCAGCGTCTGCATCGGCGACACCGGCAGCCAGGCCATGAAATCCACTTGGTCGGGATAGATGTCGAACGCGAAATTGGGCCACAGCTTATAATAGGTCCACAGCCGCTGCCGTTCCGGCGGCAGATGTGGCACGTCCGGCAGGAAGTGCTGATAGGCCCGCTCGGACAGGTTGGCCGACGGCCGGTCCAATATCGGTCCCCACATCTTGTCGGCGTGGCGCGATGCCTCCACGCCATAGCCATCGCCCATCAGCCGCTTGAGGCCCGGATGCGCGACCGCGATATGCAGCCCGTCCGAATAATTGTCGCCGATATTCTTCCAGTTCACCGGCCGTGGCCGCAGCGTCACCCGCCCCAGCGCCCGCATGTCCTCGAAGCGATAGGCGGCTACCTCGTCCTTATAGGGCGCCATCATCTGCGCCACCGACGGCCCGCCATCATTGGCCAGCCGCACGAACAGGAAGCCCTGCCAGCTTTCCACCTCGACCGGCATCAGGCCATGATCCGCCATCGCGAAAGCCGCGCCATAGCTGGCCTTCATCGGCACGCCGGTCAGCCGCCCGTCCGTCTCATAGGTCCAGCCATGATAGGGGCAGACCAGCTTCTTCGCGCAGCCGCTGGCGCCATCCACGATCCGCGCGCCCCGATGGCGGCAGACATTGGTAAAGGCGCGCACCGTCCCATCGTCGCCGCGGATTACGATCACGCTCTCGCCGATCATATCGAGCGTGTGGAAATCGCCGGGGGTGGGAATGTCGCTCTGGTGGCAGACGATCTGCCAGGCCGGGCGAAAGATGCGCTCCACCTCGACCGCGAAAAATTCAGGATCGCTATAGGTCCATGCGGGCAGGCTCCACCCGGCGTCCGGGTCCACCATCCTGTCGATCTGCCCCGCCACCTTGTAAGGATTCCCTAGCGTCAATTCATAATTTTACGATTGTATAATGTAACCGTGCGGAACGCCATCCCAAATCGATTCAGCTGTCCGACTCGCTGTCGCTTTTGGCATCCGCTTGCGCCCCGTACCGCCGCGCCAGCATGGCGCAGGCCATCAACTGGATTTGGTGGAAGACCATGATCGGCAGCAGGATCGGTCCGACCGCCGCCGCCGGGAACAAGACGCCCGCGATCGGCACGCCCGACGCCAGGCTTTTCTTGGACCCGCAGAACTGCAGCACGATCGCATCTTCCCGCGACAGGCCCAGCATCCGCCCCAGCATCAGCGTGAAGAGCAGGATGACGACCAGCATCGCGATGCACAGCCCCGCCAGCACCAGCAGTTCCTCGCTCGACACTCTGGACCATAGCCCCTCGACCACCGCGGCGGAAAAGGCGGCATAGACCACCAGCAGGATTGATCCGCGATCGACCCGTCCCAGCATCATCTTGTGCCGCGTCACGAAGCCGCCGATCCACGGTCGCAACAGATGCCCCACGCCGAAGGGAAGCAACAGTTGCAGCACGATCCCCTCGACCGAAGACAGCGAGATCAGGCTCCCGCTGCCGCTCCGCTGCATCAGCAGCGCGACCAACAGCGGCGTCAGAAAGATGCCCAGCAGGTTGGAGAAGGAGGCGCTGACCACCGCGGCAGCCACATTGCCCCGCGCGATCGCGGTGAAGGCGATGGACGATTGCACCGTCGACGGCAGCAGCGCCAGAAACAGCAGACCCGCGCGCATATCCTGCGGCACGAAGCCGAATCGGCCGACCAGCAATCCCAGCAACGGGAAGGCGACGAAGGTCGTCCCCAGCGTCGCCAGGTGCAATTTCCACGCCTTGGCACCGCTCCAGATCGCCTCGCGCGACAATTTTGCGCCATGCAGGAAAAAAAGCAGCACGATCCCCGCGTCCGCGACGATCCCGGCGATGCGCGCGCCCTCGCCGCGTGCCGGCAGCAGCGACGCTAGGGCGACGGTCGCAAGCAGGAGTAGCAGAAACGGGTCCAGGGCTTGGCGCAGGCGGTTCATCATCAGCTTCGGTCAGGCGATAGAATAGGCGGGGGGATAGACGCAGGCCATGGGATGCGCCAACAACTTCGCCTTGGGCCGGCACAAGTTAGACAGGACAGGGAGACTCTGACCATGAGCGACCATATCGCGATCGTGGACGAGGCGGGCGTGATCGAAATCCACATCGATCGCCCGGACAAGAAGAATGCGCTGACCGCGGCGATGTATCGCGCCATGACCGCCGCACTGGCCGACGCATCGGCCCGCGCCGACATCGGCGCCGTGCTGATCGCGGGTCGGGGCGACGCCTTTTGCGCGGGCAACGACCTGAAGGATTTCACCGCCGGGCCGGAGGGCGGGGCCGCCGCCTTCGACTTCATCCGCGCCATCGCCGCCTTCGACAAGCCGCTGGTCGCGGCGGTGCAGGGGCTGGCGGTGGGCGTTGGCACGACCATGCTCTTCCACTGCGACCTCGTCTATGCCGCGCCCGACGCGCGCTTTGTCATGCCCTTCGTCAATCTGGGGATCGTGCCCGAAGCCGGCTCCAGCCTGCTCGCGCCCGCGGTCATGGGCCATGCCAAGGCGGCGGCGATGCTGTTGCTGGGCGAACCGATGGATGCAGACGGCGCCGACCGCGCCGGTTTCGTCACTGCGATTGTCCCGGCCGCGGGTCTGTTCGACCATGCCCGCGCCAAGGCGGCGGCGCTGATGGCCAAGCCGCCACAGGCGCTGGCCGCCACCCGCCGTTTGATGAAGGGCGATCCCACCGCGCTCAATGCCCGGATCGAAGAGGAAGCACGCCTGTTCCGCGAAACGCTTGCCTCGCCCGAGGCGCAGGAAGCCTTTGCCGCCTTCTTCGAAAAACGCGCGCCGGTGTTTCGACGGAGCTAATCGGCCTTTCGACCAAAGCGTATCTCGCTGACGATCACCGCTGCGACGATCAGCAGTCCGCCGACCAGCGCCGTCGGCGGCAGCCTTTCGCCCGCGACCCGGCCGATGATCCCGGCCCAGACCGGCTCGCCGGCGTAGATCAGGGTCGCCCGCGTCGGCGACACCGTGCGCTGCGCCCAGTTCATGACCAACTGTATCAGCGCCGTCATCGCCCCCAGGCCGCAGGCGCTCAAAACGACTGACCAGGAAAAGGGCGGCACGCTCTCGCCCGCCGGCCCCATGCACGCGAAGGCGAGCAGGGCGGTCACCGCCAGTTGCACCACCGTCACCCGCGCAACATTCACGCGCCCGGCCCACAGGCTGATGAAGATAATCTCCAGCGCGATCGCCACGGTGCTGAGCAAGGTCAGCAATTCGCCGGTCCCCAGCGCCAGTCCATCCTTGGGCGCGGCGATCAGCAGCAGCCCGACAAAGGCCAGCGCGACCCCGGCCCAGCTCGCCAGCCTTGG
This sequence comes from Sphingobium sp. 3R8, assembly GCF_020166615.1. Taxonomy (NCBI): domain Bacteria; kingdom Pseudomonadati; phylum Pseudomonadota; class Alphaproteobacteria; order Sphingomonadales; family Sphingobiaceae; genus Sphingobium; species Sphingobium sp. 3R8. Next base: position 134,069 of record NZ_JAIQXR010000008.1, read on the forward strand.
CCGCCGCCGCAGGATCACCCACTGCAATATCGGCACCAGCGGCACATAAGCGGCGGTGATGAAGGCCGACGTGCTGCTGCTGATCGTCTGCAAGCCCCAGGTCTGGAGCGAATAGCCCACGAAAATGCCCAGCCCGATCACCAGTCCCGCCACCAGTTCGCGCCGCGTCAGCCCGCGCAGCACCGGCAGGGCGAGCGGCAGCGTCAGCAGGGCGGCGGTCGCAAAGCGCAGGCCCACGAAGAAGAGCGGCCCGCTTTCGCGCATCGCCTGATGCACGATCAGGAAAGTACCGCCCCACAGGATCGTCACCCCGATCAACGCGAGTTCGGGGCGGCCGATCATCATTCGGCTTTCTGCAGGCTTGTCGGAAGGATCATTGTGCAACATAATGCACATTGCCCTATGAGCACTATATTGCACAGTCAAGATATGCCGACGCAGGAGCGGCGCCCGGATGTCCTCGCCCATGTTGCGGGCAATGTCCGCGCGCTGCGTACCGAGCGCGGCTTCAGCCAAGATGATTTGGCGGCGCAGGCGGGTGTGAGCCGCCGCATGATTTCCGGCATCGAAAGCGGGGAAGCGAATGTCAGCCTGTCGACGCTGGACCGGTTGGCCCAGGCGCTGGACGTCAGCTTTTCGCGCCTTGTTCGCCCGCCCGACATGCGCGACAACAGCCGGATCGACAGCTTGGCGTGGCGGGGGCAAAGCCCCGACAGCCGCGCCACCTTGCTCGGCACCGTCCCCGCCGCGCGAGAAGCCGAACTATGGACCTGGTCGCTGGCCGCGGGCGAAACCTATCCTGCCGAAGCGGATGCGGCCGACTGGCACGAGATGCTCTATGTCATGGAAGGCGTGTTGACGGTCGAGAGAGAAGGCGCCGATCCCCAAATAGTGGTGGCCGGCGACTTTCTCATCTTCACCAGCGATCGGCCCTATATCTTCGTCAATCACGAAGCAGGGCCGGTGCGGTTCGTCCGAAACGTGGTCTTTTAAGCGACAGGGGCGTCAGGCCCGCTCACTCGTTCCGCAGATCGCTGCCCGCCTTTTCCAGCGAGGCGCCGACGTCGCGCTTCGTCTCGCCTGCTTCGCGCTTGGCATCGGCTGCGGCCTTGTCGGTCGCCGCGCCGATCTTGTCCGCACCATGATCGATCGCGCGACCGGCGTCATCAAGGCCGTTATCGATCTTCGCGCCGGCGCGGTCTACCGCCGAACTCATATCATTGCCGATCGCCGATCCGGCATTGTCCAGATTGTCCTGCGCCTTTTCCGAGCAGGCGGACAGGCCGGCGACGGTCAGCAGCGCGGCGGCGGCGGTAAGGGAAGTGCGCATCGTGGCTCCTCTTGCCATTGAATGGAGCTCCATAAGCGCAGGAAGCGGCAGAAGGTTTCGCCCGCATACACTATCCGCCGCGCAGGCCGAATACCATCGATCGGTCCGCTTCGGGGATCAGCCCTTCCAGCACGCGCCAGAATCCGGTGACCGATCCCTGTCCCGCCTGGGCATAAGCGGTCGCCATCTTTTCGCGCAGCGCGCGGAACAGTTCCGCCTCCAGCGCCTTGCCCGACGGGCTGAGCCGCAGCAGTTTCTGCCTGCGATCGCTCGCACCCACCCGCGTCTCGATATAGCCGCGCTCCACCAGATCGCTCAGCACCCGGCCCAGGGATTGCTTGGTGATCGCCAGCAGCCGCAGCAGGTCTTTGACGGTCAGGTCCGGCTGGCGCGAGATGAAGTAGAGTGCGCGATGATGCGCCCGGCCCAGACCCTGCGCAGCCAGCCCCTCATCGATCGATCGGGTGAGCGCCGAATAGCCGAAATAGAGCATCTCTATCCCTCGCCTGATCTCGTCCTCGCGCAGGAAGAGAGGGGACGCAGGCGAGATCGGGGCGGGCGAGGCGGGGGAACTGGAAACCGACATGAAGGGGTGTGATCCGGCAAAGAGACAAAGCGCATATTGGCGTCACGAAACTATCATGACTAGGCTTTCCTTTCGCCGATGACGCGTTATATGGCGATCCGCGCCGAGATGATCGGCCCTGCTGGGGCGTCGCCAAGTGGTAAGGCAGCGGCTTTTGATGCCGCCATTCGCAGGTTCGAATCCTGCCGCCCCAGCCAGTTTTCTCCTAAACTACCGCAAAATCTGAACTTTTGGATGACGGCCTGCGGACTTCAGCCGTCATGCGCGCGACATTGGACGAAGTCATCAACCTGTCGGCGCCGCGGGCATTTGGGCCGCAAATCCGTCTTCCAGTCATAGGCAACACTTCGTCAGCCTGTTTCGCACGGATGGTTCGAATAATCGCTTGGGTTGATGCAAGCGGTCCAAACGATGCTATAGTCGTTGGTAAAGGGGCGCTGATGCGAATTGTCATTATCGACGACAGCGGGTTGCGCGCGACCGTGCTGGAGCAAGGTCTGCGAGACGCCGGCTATGACGACATTCACATCGTTCCGCCCCGCGGCGCCTTTGTCGCACGATTGGAACGCATGGCCCCTGATGTCGTGCTGATGGATCTTGGCAGTCCCAGCCGCGACACTCTGGAGGAGATGCTGATCGTCAGCCGCGCCTTGGCCCGTCCTATCGCCATGTTCGTCGATCAGTCGGACGAGGCCATGATCGGTGCCGCAATAGATGCGGGCGTTTCCGCCTATGTGGTTGACGGTTTACGCAAGGAGCGCGTGAGGCCTGTGCTGGAACTTGCGGTCCGGCGCTTCAACGCCTTCGCCAAGATGCAGGCCGAACTGAACGAGGCCCGCACGGCGCTTTCCGAGAGGAAAATTATTGATCGGGCCAAGTCGATCCTGATGAACCAGCGCAATCTCTCGGAACAAGACGCCTATGCGCTGCTGCGATCGGGAGCAATGAACCAGGGGAAGAAGATTGTCGACGTGGCGCAGGCGCTGATTACCGCGAGCGACCTTCTGGGAGGGGGCATATGACGACGACAGTGAAGATCGCCTTCCTGCCTTTGAATGACGCCGCCGTGCTGGTCGCCGCGCGCGACATGGGATTTGCCGAAGCCGAAGGCCTGGATTTGGAGCTTGTGCGGACGACCAGTTGGGCGACACTTCGCGACCGCCTGGTATTCGGACAGGTCCATGCCGCGCAAATGCTGGCGCCCTTGGCCATTGCGGTAACTTTGGGGCTGAGCCAGCAGCCCGCCGCCTTGGCCGCTCCTTACAAGCTCAACGTCAACGGCAATATGCTGGTGATGGCGAGCGATTTTGCCCAGGCGCTCGACCAGAGCGTGGCGGCGCGGCTGGCCGATCCATTGGGCACGGCGCATGATTTTGCAGCCGCGATCGGCCTTTGGCGGCGTAAGCCGATCATCGGCGTGGTCCATCGCTTTTCCAGTCATTCCATGATGTTGCGTTATTGGCTGGCAAGTGCGGGCATCGATCCGGACCGGGATGTGGTGTTGCGCGTGCTGCCCCCATCGTTGACGGTCGAAGCACTGCGCGCGGGCGAGATTGACGGCTTCATCGCAGGGGAACCCTGGGGTAGCGCGGCCGTCGAAGAAGGCCTGGCGGAAACGGTGGCGATCGGCGAACGCATCTGGCAGCGCGGGATAGAAAAGATACTGGCCTTTCGCGAAGCTTGGCTGGAAGACAATGCAGAAACGGTCGACCGCCTGGTGCGGGCGTTGGCGCGTGCGGCCGTCTGGTGCGATAATCCGGCCAATCACTCTGCATTGGCTGCCTTGCTCGCCAATCCACGCTATGTCGATCAACCGGCGGAGTTGATCGGTCGCGGATTGAGCGGCCAGATTGTCGCGCGTTCGGGGGAGGCACCAATCGCCCATCCTGACTTCATGCTTTTCGCACGCGAAGCGACGTTTTTCCCGTGGCGCAGCCAGGCCCTTTGGATATATTCTCAGCTTGTGCGCTGGAAGATGGTCGAGCATTCGCCCGACAATGCCGCAAAAGCAGGCGCGGTGTTCCGACCGGACATATTCCGCCGTGCACTCGCCGAAAGCGATGTCGCCATGCCGGGCGCCAGTATGAAGCTGGAAGGGGCGGTGAATCTGCCATTGGCGGTAGGATCACGGCGGGGCGAATTGACGCTGGGGCCGGATCGCTTTTTCGATGGGCGTGTGTTCGACCCGGAAAAAATCGACGAATTTTTGGCCGGCTTCGGAGCGCCACGCTGAATCGACGTGGAATTTTGTGCCTTGCAACATAGCGCGAATCACGAGATAAGATAGCCGTCGCGCGACGAAGCGCGCTTATCAGGATGCGCCGTCCCAATGATGGGATCGCCATTCTCATCATATCTCGCAGCAAAGCCGCTGACCGGATTCATCCAATGGGTGACGTCCGGCCTGCGGCTTTTTTTTGTCCATTTTCCGCATATTGGGGAGCGTCATATGGCTACCGCTTATTGGGATCGTGAAGAAGGAGGCGCGCCGCCCGCCGTCGCGACAAGCTTCTGGAAGGCCGGCCACACGCCGACCTTGATCGCCGCCTTTCTGTATTTCGACCTTGCCTTCATGGTGTGGGTGCTGCTGGGGCCGCTGGCGCCCATGATTTCCAAGACATTGATGCTGACTCCGGCGGAAAAGGGCCTGATGGTCGCCACGCCGACCCTTGCGGGCGCGTTGCTGCGCGTGTTCAATGGCCTGCTGGTGGACCGGATCGGGCCGAAGCGGTCGGGTGCGATCAGCCAGATCATCGTCATCGTCGGTTTGTTCAGCGCCTGGGCGATGGGTGTCAACAGCTTCGGCGGGACGCTGATGCTGGGCGTTATCCTGGGCTTTGCAGGGGCCAGTTTCGCAATCGCGCTGCCGCTTGCCAGCCGCTGGTATCCGCCCGAGCATCAGGGCAAAGCCATGGGTCTTGCCGGAATGGGGAATTCGGGCACGGTTCTGGCATCGCTGTTCGCGCCGATGCTGGCCAAGGCTTTCGGCTGGAACGCGGTCCTGGGACTTGCCTGTATCCCCCTCACGATCGTCTTCGCGGCCTATATGGTCATGGCCAAGGATGCGCCGAACCCGCCCGCGCCCAAGAAGCTGATCGACTATTTCCAGCCGCTTGGAAATGCTGATGCGTGGTGGCTGATGGCCTTTTATGCCGTCACTTTTGGCGGTTTCGTCGGCCTAGCCGCATCCTTGCCGATATATTTTACGGACCAGTTCGGCCTGACCCCGATCGTCGCAGGATATTGCACCGCCGGTTGCGTCTTTGCAGGATCGCTGGTCCGTCCGCTGGGCGGCGCGCTCGCCGACCGGATCGGGGGTGTGAAGACGTTGACGATGGTCTATATCGTCGCCGCGCTGGCGCTGGCGGGCGTCGCTTTCGCAACGACGCTGGTGGGCGCGCTTGGCTGCTTTGTCCTTGCCATGCTGGCCCTCGGCACGGGCAACGGCTCGGTGTTCCAGCTGGTGCCGCAGCGATTTCAATCCGAAATCGGCGTGATGACGGGGCTCGTTGGCATGGCCGGGGGTGTCGGCGGCTTTTATCTCGCAAGTTCGCTGGGCATAGCCAAGCAACTGACGGGCAGCTTTTCGTCAGGCTTCCTGATCTTCGCGGGGTTTGCGGTGATCGCGGTGCTGAGCCTTACCCTGGTGAAGGCCAGGTGGCGCGCCACCTGGACCAGCGGCGCGCGTATCTGACTGTAGAGCATGGACGGCGGCCCATCGCAGGCCGCCGTCTTCCATTGCATCCAGTCCGAAGGGGGGACTTCCATGAAATATCTTCTTGCATCGGCGGCCGTGCTGGCCGTCGCGGCGCCGGCCTGCGCCCGGGACATCACGCTGAAACCTGTCGCCGAAGCGCGGCTTCGCTATGAGCATGTGGATCAGGACGGCCTGTCCAAAGAGGCCGATGCCCTCACAATCCGGGCTCGGGCCGGACTGACCGCCACGAGCGGCGCGATCAGCGCGACAGTCGTGGGACAAGGGACGCTGGCAGTGGTGGACCATTATTATGACGGGTTGAATGGCGCAGCGATCCGCCCGCTGGTGGCCGACCCGCAGAATATCGCCCTCTATGTCGCGCAACTGCAATATAGGAGCAAGGCGATCACATTGACCGCCGGGCGACAGAAGATCGCGCTGGATGATGAACGGTTCGTCGGCAATGTCGGCTTTCGCGAGAATGCGCAGACGTTCGACGCGGTGCGCGCGGAACTGGCGCCCATCAAGGGCCTGAAACTGGATGTCGCCTATGCGTGGAGCGTGCGCACGATCTGGGGCGTGGACGGGATTGGCGCACGGCAGCAGGCCGTAAGCGGCGACAATATATTCGCGAACCTGTCTTACGCCGCGCCCATCGGAACGATCACGGGCTTTGCCTATCTGGTGGATCAGGATGAGGCCGCAGTGCAGGCTTTCCGCCTTTCGAGCCAGACCTACGGCGTGCGGCTGGCGGGCGGCGGGGCCCTGTCGAAGACGATGAAGATCGGCTACCAGCTCAGCTATGCGCGCCAGTCTGATTATCACGCCAATCCGAATGCCTATGATGCTGATTACTGGCTGGCCGACGCTACGCTGGAAATGAAAGGCTGGAAGCTGAACGGCGGCTATGAAGTGCTTGGGGCCAGCGATGGTCTGCCTTTCACCAGTTTTCAAACGCCGCTTGGGACCAATTTCAAGTTTCAGGGATGGGCCGACAAGTTTCTGACGACGCCGGGCAATGGCGTGCGCGATCTTTATGTCGGGGGCAGCTATGGCTGGAAGCAGATGGGGCCGCTGATTGGGGTTGCGCTGGGCGCGAGTTGGCATCGTTTCGACGCCGATCGCCTGAATCAGCATTATGGCAATGAAATCGACATTCTCGCATCTGCGAAGGTGAGGAAGGCGATGCTGTCGATCCGCTATGCGCATTATGATGCGAGCACCCTGGCCACCAATACCGATAAGCTGTGGTTGCAGGCCGATTGGGCCATTTGATTTGCAAAGCGTTCGAGGAATCACTTGAGCCCTCGGCTGATTTGCCATATGCTGCGCTGCAAAGGACAAGGATGTCCTTCTTCACATAGCCGATCCGGTTCAGCGACGAACCAGCTAGGCACATATGATGGCAAAGCCGCCATTCTGACTTCGGTTTTTAACCGAGGCCAGAATGGCGGCTTTTTTGTTTTCTGGAGTCATGGGGATGGAATTGCAAGACGGTTTGGGGCCGGTGACGAGCAGCGAGGATAATGTCCTCGTCCCGATGGACGATGTCCGGGAGCATCTGGTGGTCGTGGGTAACGGCATGGCCGGCTGCCGCGCGGTGGAGGAATTGCTGGCACGAGATGCGGGACGTTATCGCGTCACCATCTTCGGGGCCGAACCCCATGTGAATTATAATCGCATCATGCTTTCGCCGGTGCTCGCCGGGGAAAAGACGTTCGATGACATTATCATCAACAGTCGTGCCTGGTATGATGACAATCGGATCGATCTGATCGTGGGCGATCCGGTAACTGCGATCGATCGGGTCGCCAAGACCGTTACCAGCCAGGCCGGCCGCACCATTGGCTATGACAAGTTGTTGATTGCGACCGGCTCCGATCCGTTCATCATTCCTGTGCCGGGCAAGGACCTGCCCGGCGTCATCAGCTTTCGCGACATGAAGGATGTCGACACGATGCTGGCCGCAGCGCAAGCGGGCAAGGCATCGGGGGGAGGCAGCGCCGTCGTGATCGGCGGCGGACTGTTGGGATTGGAGGCGGCGCATGGCCTGACTTTGCGCGGTATGAATGTGACCGTGCTGCACATCATGCCCACGCTGATGGAACGCCAGCTCGACGAAGCGGCCGCCTGGCTCCTCAAGAGCGCGCTGGAAGGGCGGGGGCAGACCGTGCTGACAGGCGCCGATACGGCGGAAATCTATGGCGAGGGCAAGGTCGAGGGCGTCCGCCTGAAGGATGGCCGCGACATTCCCGCCAGTCTGGTCGTGATGGCGGTCGGAATCCGGCCTTCGGTAGCACTGGCGCGAGAAGCGGGCCTTGATGTCGGACGGGGCATCAAGGTCGACGATCATATGGTCACCAGCGACGCGGACGTTCTGGCAGTCGGTGAATGTGTCGAGCATGACGGCAATGTTTACGGTCTCGTCGCACCGCTGTGGGACATGTGCCGCAGTTTGGCCGATGGACTGACCGACCGGCATAGCGGGTATAAAGGTTCCGTCACATCGACCAAGCTCAAGGTTGCAGGGCTGGACGTTTTTTCCGCCGGCGATTTCTCTGGTGGCGAAGGGTGCGAGGATATCGTCCTGCGCGACGCATCTCGCGGCGTATATAAGCGCGTTGTCGTGAAGGACGACAAGGTCGTCGGCGCAGTGCTGTATGGCGATACCGCGGATGGCGGCTGGTATTTCGACTTGCTCAGGAAGCAGGAGGATGTGGCCGATATCCGCGACCTGCTGATTTTCGGCCAAGCCTTCGCCTCGGGAGGGGGCGCACTGGACCCTAAGGCGGCCGTTGCGGCGCTCTCGGACGATGCCGAGATATGCGGCTGCAACGGCGTCAGCAAGGGCCAGGTCGTGGCCTGCATCGAACAGGGCGCATGTAGCCTGGATGCGGTGCGTGCGGGATGCAAGGCGTCGGCGAGTTGTGGCAGCTGCACCGGGTTGGTGGAAAATCTGATGGCCGTGGTGCTGGGCGACGATGTCCAGTCCGGCCCCAAAACCATGTGCAAATGCACCAGCTTCGGCCATGACGATGTCCGCCGCGAAATCGTGGCGCAGGATATGCGTTCGATCCCTGAGGTGATGCAGAAGCTGCACTGGTCGACTCCTGATGGTTGCTCGTCCTGCCGCCCGGCGCTCAACTATTATCTGCTCTGCGCGTTGCCGGGCGACTATGTCGATGACCAGCGGAGCCGTTTCGTCAATGAACGGATGCACGCCAATATCCAGAAGGATGGCACCTATTCCGTGGTGCCGCGGATGTGGGGCGGCCTTACCAACCCGCGCGAGTTGCGTGCGATCGCCGACGTGGTTGAAAAATTCAACGCGCCGATGGTCAAGGTGACTGGCGGCCAGCGGCTCGACATTTTTGGAATCAAGAAGGAGGATCTGCCAGCCGTCTGGGCAGATCTGAACGCCGCGGGGATGGTGTCCGGCCATGCCTATGGCAAGTCGCTGCGGACGGTAAAGACCTGCGTAGGGTCGGAATGGTGCCGCTTCGGCACGCAGGATTCGACCGGCCTTGGCGTCAAGATCGAGCGGATGACCTGGGGGTCATGGATGCCACACAAGTTCAAGATCGCGGCGTCGGGCTGTCCGCGAAATTGCGCGGAGGCGACGATCAAGGACTTCGGTGTCGTGTGCGTGGACTCAGGCTATGAACTGCATGTCGGGGGCAATGGCGGGATTCACGTCCGCGTCACCGACCTGCTCTGCAAGGTCACGACGGAGCAGGAGGCGATGGATTATTGCGCCGCCTTCATTCAGCTCTATCGCGAGGAAGCCCGCTATCTGGAGCGTACGGCGCCTTGGATCGAGCGGGTTGGCGTCGACTATGTCAAACAGCGGATCGTCGAGGATGGTGCCGGTCGCGAGGCACTGCGTTGCCGTTTCCTGTATTCACAAAGCTTCAGCCAGGATGATCCCTGGGCTGAACGCGCTGACGGCGCGCATGGCGAGTTGCACCAACATATCGCCGAAGTGCGGCCGATGGAGATGGTAGGATGATTGGCGATTGGCTCGACATCGGTTCCGTGGATCAGATCACGCCCGGCAACGCGCGCACCTTGCCGGTGCGTGGCGGCGACGAGATCGCGATCTTTCGCACGCTGACGGGTGACTTTCATGCATTGGTCAATCGCTGCCCGCACAAGCATGGCCCGTTGTCGCAGGGCATTGTTCATGGCGGCGTCGTCACCTGCCCGCTGCATAGCTGGCACATTTCGCTGAAGACGGGAGAGGCGCTGGGCGAGGACAAGGGTTGCGTGCCTGTGATTCCGCTCAAGGTTGATGCAGGCCGCATCTTCCTGCTGCGGTCGGCCGTGATGGACAAGCGGGCGGCATGACCGAAGCGATCCGCACCACCTGCGCCTATTGCGGCGTCGGCTGCGGCATTGCGGCGACGCCTCTGGGGGCGCGCTCGGTCGCCATTCGGGGGGATGAGGCGCATCCGGCGAATGCCGGGCGGCTTTGCTCGAAGGGCACGCATCTGGGCGAAACCGTGGCGCTGACCGGACGACTGCTTCATCCTGTCATCGGCAGCAAGCGGGCAAGCTGGGACAAGGCGCTCGATCTGGTCGCCAAGCGCTTTCGCGAAACGATCGCGCGCCATGGTCCGGACAGCGTCGCCTTCTACGTTTCGGGCCAGTTGTTGACCGAGGACTATTATGTCGCGAACAAGCTGATGAAGGGTTTCATCGGTTCGGGCAATATCGACACCAATTCCCGCCTTTGCATGTCCAGTGCGGTCGCCGGGCATAACCGCGCATTTGGCGAGGATGTGGTGCCTGCCCGATATGAGGACCTGGACGAGGCGGACCTGATCATATTGGTCGGCTCCAATACGGCTTGGTGCCATCCCATCGTCTATCAGCGGATACAGGCTGCCCGCGCGGCGCGGGGGACGAAGCTGGTGGTGATCGATCCGCGCCGCACGGAAACGTGCGAAGGGGCGGATTTGCATCTGGCGGTAAAGCCAGGCACAGACGTTGCATTGATGAACGGACTGCTTGCCTGGTGTGACCGGCATGGTGGCACCGATCCCACATTCATACAGCGGCACGTAGATATGCCAGAGGGCTTTTGGGAGCATGTCCGGTCCGGGCATGACCTGTGGACCACGGCGAAGACGTGCGACCTTGCACCGGCCGTGCTGCAGCAATTTTTCGAACTGTTTGCCGCGACGCCGCGCACCGTCACATTGTTTAGCCAGGGCATCAATCAGTCGATCCGCGGCACCGATCAGGTCAACGCGATCATCAACGTTCATCTCGCTACCGGCCGCATAGGCAAAGCTGGGGCCGCTCCCTTTTCGATTACGGGTCAGCCCAATGCGATGGGCGGCCGGGAAGTCGGTGGCCTTGCCTCGACCCTTGCCGCGCATATGGATTTTGCGCCCGACAACGTGGCGCGGGTCGGTCGCTTCTGGGCGGCGCCGAACATGGCGACCAAGCCGGGTCTGAAGGCGGTGGACCTGTTCCGAGCGATGGATGAAGGCCGGATCAAGGCGTTGTGGGTGATGGCGACCAACCCCGCCATATCGCTGCCCGATGCGGGACGCGTGCGCGAAGCGATGGCGTCATGCCCGTTTGTGGTCGTGTCGGACATAATGGCGGATACGGACACCGGCGCGCACGCCCATGTCCGCCTTCCGGCCGCCGGTTGGGGGGAAAAGGACGGCACCGTGACGAATTCGGATCGTACCGTCAGCCGTCAGCGTCCCTTTCTGCCATTGCCGGGCGAGGCCCGGCCCGACTGGTGGATCATCAAGGAGGTCGCGCGCCGCATGGGCTGGCGCAATGCCTTTGCCTATGATCGTCCGGCGGAAATCTGGCGCGAACACGCACGCCTGACGGCCTACCAGAATGACGGGCAGCGACTGTTGAACCTGCGTTCTCAGGCCGCCATGGGCAATGAAGCCTATGACGCGATGCAGCCCTTTCGCTGGGGGGGGACGCCCTTCGCGGATGGCCGGTTTCCGACAGCCGATGGCAAGGCGCGGCTGGTTCTGACCAGGCAGATGACTGTGGCAGAACCGCTCAAGGCATGGCCGATGACGCTCAACACCGGACGGTATCGCGACCAGTGGCATACGATGAGTCGCACGGGTCTGTCGCCCAAGCTGGCGCGGCATCGCGAAGAGCCGATGGTCGAAATCCATCCTGACGACGCAGCGGCGCTGGGTATCGCCGACCGCGATCTGGCGCAGGTGCGGACGGCGCAAGGTCAAAGCATTTTTCGCGTGGCATTGAGTGAGGGGCAAAGGCGAGGTGAGATTTTCACGCCTATCCACTGGACCGATCAAAATGCGAGCGGCGGGCGAACCGGACTGCTGGCCCGTCCGCTGGTCGATCCGCATTCCGGTCAACCCGGCTTCAAATCTACGCCCGCCAGCATTGAACGGGTGACGACGCAATGGCGGGGCTTCCTGATCCTGCGTGGCGATGAGCCGGTGCGGCCGCAATGCCTGTGGGCAACGCGTATCACCGTGCCGGGCGGGGCGCTGTACGAACTTGCGGGCAATGGCGACCCGGCGCGACTGGAAGGGCTTATGCCGCAGGGAGACCGGGTCGAAGCCATGGATGCGTCGCGTGGCACACGTCGCATTGCCACCATTAGTGAAGGTCGGCTGGGCGGGGTGATGATGGTGACGCGCACGGGCCTGCTGCCATCGCGCGACTGGCTTATCCGGCAACTGGAGGCGGAAGGGGTGGGTGGCTCGGTTCTCGCCGCGCGCGGTCCCGGCAGCCAACCGGACAAGGGCGCAACCATCTGCGTCTGTTTCGATATCGGCCTCAATCAGATCGTCGCGGCCATTCGCGAGCAGGCGCTGGTGGACGTCCCGGCCATTGGCAAGGCGCTCGGCGCGGGGACGAATTGCGGTTCTTGCCGCCCTGCACTTGCCAACATCCTGAATCAAGCCACCCAGGAGACGCTCCATGCAGCAGAATGATCTGTCCGATGACTTGATCGCGCCGGGTGAGGTTTGGCTGGTCGGCGCCGGGCCGGGCGACCCGGACCTTCTGACCCGTAAGGCGGAAAAGCTTATCGCGGCGGCGCAGATCGTCTTCTACGACGCACTGGTCGGCCCGGCCGTCCTCGACCTGATTCCGATGGGCGTAGAGCGGGTCAGCGTAGGAAAACGTTCGGGGCGTCATTCCAAGGACCAGCGAACGATAGACGAGATGCTCGTTTCTGCCGCGCTGGCAGGGAAGCGGATCGTGCGGTTGAAGGGAGGCGACCCCGCGATGTTTGCGCGCGCGACAGAGGAGATAACCGCTCTGCGCGCTGTGGGGGCCAGCGTGCGCATCTGTCCGGGCATAACCGCCGCCAGTGCGGTCGCCGCTTCGGCTGGCATCTCCCTTTCGCTGAGGGGGGTGGCGCGCCGTGTTCAGTTCATAACGGCGCATAGCCGTAGAGGGCAGGCATTGGATTTGGATTGGAACGCATTGGCTGACCCTGCCTGTACGCTTGCCGTCTACATGGGTAGAGACGCCGCGCCTGAACTGAGCCAGGCGCTGATCGAGGCAGGATTGCCTGGGGCAACGCCCGTCCTCATCACTTGTGACGCGTCGCTGCCTGACGAACGGCGACTACGCACCCGGCTCGATCTGCTGCCGCTCGTTGCGTCTGCATTTGCAGAAGATCGGCCTGCGCTCATACTGATCGGGGAGGCGGTGGTTCATGCGGATGCCACTGTACCTGCCGCTGCCCTCGAAGCTCATCCTGCCGTCTTATAGCAATGGAAATCGCTACGGCGCCCGAACATCCTGTACGGCAATGACGGCCAGACGGGGTCTGGCCCTGCGCCGACAGGGTGCCGGAAAGCGAGTCCTCGCAAGATGGCAATAGATCCTAAGTTGCCGCTTCTCCCTGGCCCGGCCCGCAGCTAAAGCCTTGGGCCAAAGCAGGAGTAGCGCATGGACCGACAGCCCGCCGTCACGATCGAGGCCATCATCGACGCCGCGCGCGTCATCGCCCCTGCGGCGGTGCGCACGCCGCTGCTGGAAAATCATGCGCTCAACGACCGGCTGGGCCGCCGTGTCCTGCTGAAGTTCGAAGGGGCGCAGCGCACCGGATCGTTCAAGTTCCGCGGCGCTTACAACCGCCTTGCCCGCCTTGATGTGCAGCAGCGGGCGGCCGGCGTCGTTGCCTGGTCGTCGGGCAATCACGCCCAGGGCGTAGCCGCTGCGGCCCAACTGCTCGCCATGCCAGCGACCATCGTGATGCCCGTCGATGCACCCGCGATCAAACTGGTCAATACCCGCGCGCTGGGGGCGGAGGTCGTCACCTATGACCGCCACAGCGAAAGTCGCGAAGAAATAGCCACCGCGCTGGCGCGAAACCGGGGCGCGACGCTCGTGCCGTCCTTCGACGATCCTTTCATCATCGCAGGGCAGGGGACGGCTGGCCTTGAAATCCTCGACCAGGCGGCGGAGGCGGGGGCCATTATCGGCCAGATTCTGGTCTGTTGCGGCGGCGGCGGCCTGACCGCTGGCATCGCGACGGCGGTGAAGGCGCGTGCGCCTGCTATCGCCGTCTATACCGTAGAACCCGCCGATTTCGACGATACCGCCCGGTCGCTCGCCAGCGGCGTGCGCGAAAGCATAGCGCCGGACGCCCGCAGCATCTGCGACGCGCTGATGGCGCCCAGTCCCGGCGCGATGACCTTCCCGATCAACCGGGCGCTGCTGTCCGGCGGCCTCGTCGTCAGCGACGATCAGGTGCGCGACGCCATGCGCTTCGCCTTTTCCACGCTCAAGCTGGTGGTGGAGCCGGGCGGGGCGGTCGCGCTGGCGGCGATGCTCCATGACCTCGCGCCGTCGTGCGATGGCGCGAGTGTCGTCCTGCTGTCCGGCAGCAATGTCGATCCCGCAGCCTATGCGGCGATTATCGGCGGTGGTCCGGCATGATCGACCCGCGCGCGATCCGCACCTTCCTGGCGGTGTGCCGCGCCAACAGCATCAGCGGCGGCGCGCGTGCGCTCAACATTTCGCAGCCGTCGGTGTCGAATGCCATCGCGCAACTGGAGCAGTCGCTGGGCGTCTCGCTGTTCGAACGCTCGCGTAGCGGGATCCGGCTCACGCCGGAAGGGCAGGCGCTGCTCCGCCGCGCCGAGGCGATGGACAGCCTTCTCGCCGATGTGCAGGCGGAAGTGCAACTCGCCAGCCGCGGCATTGTCGGACCGTTGCGGATCGGCGGCACACCCGGCGCGCTGGTCAGCCTGTTGCCCGACGCGGTACACCGGCTGGAGGCGCGGATCGGCCGCTTCGCGCTGCATGTCGTGGAGCGGCCCGACCATGATCTGGCCGCGATGCTCCATCGCGGCGACATCGAACTCGCCTTCGTCACCACCGGCATCGACGAACCGCCGGAGGGCATAGAGGAGCGGACTTTCTCCCGCGATCCCTTCGCCCTGATCGTGGGCAAGCAGAACGACCATCTCCCCGCCAGCCTGTCGTTGCGCGACACTGCGCTGATGCGCTGGGTCTTGCCCGAAGCGCGCGGCGCTTTCCGCCGGCAGGTGGACGCCCTGTTCATGGCCGCCGACATTCCCGTGCCGCAGGACATAATCCGCTGCGATTCCTTGCTCACCACCAAGGCGATGGTGCGGGGCAGCCAGCGCGTCACCATCTTGCCGATGCAGGTCGCGTCAGCCGAACTGTCGATTGGCGTACTGCGCGCCATCACCATCGAGGAAGCCGCCTTTCCACGCAGCATCGGCGTACGGATGCTGGCAGGCGGGCGGCTGTCCCGACTGGGCGATGCGCTGCTCGACGTTCTTATTCATAGCTCCAAGCTATGACGTTCGCAAAAATCATTATTTTTCTTTGGTTCGAAAGCAACGCATAAGCGTCCCAACAGGAGCTTTCGGGAGAGACCATCGTGCGGCACATCATCCGCAACATCGCTATCTTCGACGGTACGGGCAGCGCCCCGGTCGCCGGAGCGGTGGTCATAGAAGATGACAGGATCGCAGCCGTCCTGCATGACGACGCCGCCATCGCCGCGGTCGAAGCGGACAATGTGATCGACGGTCAGGGCGGCACGCTGATGCCCGGCATGGTCGATTCCCATACCCATCTCACCTGGGGCAGCTCGATCGAGAAAATCTATCACCAGTTCATCCTGCCGCCCGAAGAGTTGAAGGTCGCCGCCTGGCGCAATGCCCGGGTGCTGCTCGACCATGGCTATACCAGCCTCTATTCGGCCGGCGCGCTGGGCGACCAGATCGAGCCCGAACTGGCCCGCGCGATCGAAGCGGGCGAAACCCCCGGTCCCCGTCTCGTTCCTTCGACGCTGGAGCGCAGCCCCGAAGGTGAGGAAGGGGTCGAAACCGGAGACGTGTTCAACGGCCGCGGTCCCGACGCGATGCGCGCCTTCGTCGCCTATTGCGCAGCGGAAGGGGTGAAGTCGCTCAAGCTCGTCATTTCCGGCGAAGACGCGCTGAAGCCCGGATCGTCGGGCGACATTCTATACACCGACGCGGAAATGCTGGCGGCTGGCGAAGCCGCCAGGGATGCAGGGCTGTGGATCGCCACCCACGCCTATTCGCCCCGCGCCATCACCCTCGCGCTCGAAGCGGGTGCGCGCATCCTCTATCATTGCTCCTTCGCCGACGATGCCGCGATCGACGCGATGGCGGCAAAGAAGGACGACATCTTCTACGCTCCCGGCCCCGGCGTCTCGGTCGCCGCGCTGGAAGCCTCGCCGCCGCCGCATATCAACATGAGTTCCATGAAGGCCAGCGCGGCCGAGCGTCTGGAACTGGAGAAAGTCCTGGTTCCCAAGCTGAAGGCGCGGGGCGTACGTATCCTGCCCGGCGGCGACTATGGCTTTCCGTTCAATCCCCATGGCCGCAACGCCCGCGACCTGGAGCATTTCGTCACCTATTATGGCTTCACCCCGGCCGAGGCATTGAGCGCCGCGACCATGCTGGGCGGGCAGCTTATGGGACAGCCAGTTGGACAGGTGAAGCCGGGTTATCTGGCCGACCTGCTGCTGATCGACGGCGACCCGACGCAGGATGTCCGCATCATGCAGGATGCCAATCATATCAAGATGATCATGCTGGGCGGGCGGATGCATAAATCCCCCGCAGCGCAGCCCGTGACCGCCTGACCGGAAAGACGCTACCATGTTCGACGTTGCGATCATCGGCTGCGGGCCGGTGGGGGCCTTTGCGGCCAATTTACTGGGCAAATCCGGCCTGTCGGTCCTGGTGATCGAGCAGGAGGCGCATCCCTATCCGCTGCCCCGCGCGGTCCATCTGGACCATGAAATGATGCGCCTGTTCCAGTCGGCCGGCGTGATCGATCGGGTGGCGAGCGACATGCGCGACACCGAAGGCCATCTGCATGTAGGCGCCGACCATGGCGTCATCCGCTATATGGGGACGGTGGGCCGGGCGCGCCCGTTTAGCTGGTCCAACGACTATTTTTTCTACCAGCCCGAACTGGAGGATCATCTCCGCGAGGCGCTGGCGGATTTTCCCAATATAACTGTCCAACTCGGCGTCGCATTTGAAGGGCTGGAACAGGATGAAAGCGGCGTCACGCTGCGCCTGTCGGGTGGCCAGGCGGAGCAGGCCCGCTATGTCATCGCGTGCGACGGATCGCGCAGCGCGGTGCGTAAGGCGCTGGACATCCGCCTCGACGATCTGGATTTCGAAGAGCCCTGGCTGGTGGTCGATGCCGAAGTCGATGGCCCGGTGCGCTTCCCAGACCTGTGGGGCGTCCCCGACGCCGCCGACCTGCAAAAGCTGTCGGTGATGATGTGCGATCCCGAACGCCCGGCGACGATCGTGCCGGGGCGCGGCAATCACCGCCGCTGGGAATTCATGCTGCTGCCGGGCGAAGACGATCAGGCGATGATGGCGCCCGATGCGGTCGCTGCCCTTGTTGCACCCTATCTCTCCGGGGTGCCGCACAAGGTGGTGCGCGCGGCGACCTATCGCTTTCATGGACTGATCGCCGAGCGGTGGCGGATGGGCGGCGTCTTCCTGGCCGGCGATGCCGCGCACCAGACGCCGCCCTTTTTCGGGCAGGGCATGTGCCATGGCCTGCGCGATGTCGCGAACCTCGCCTGGAAACTGGAAGCAGTGCTGAAGGACCATGCACCCGACGCCTTGCTCGACAGCTACCAGCCTGAACGCGATCCCCATGTTCGCGCCGTCATCGCCGCCGCCGTGGGCGCGGGCCGCTATATCTGTATGCTTGACCCGCAGGCGGCCGCCGAGCGCGATGCGGCGATGCGCGAAGCCGCAAAGGGCGCGCAACATGGCACCGCCGCCGACCTGATCCCCGCCATCGCCGCCGGCATCATCGCCGGCGATACGCCGGGCGCTGGCGAACGCTTCATCCAGCCGCGCGTCGGCAACCGGCTGCTCGACGACGTGACGGGCGGCGGCTGGCGTCTCTTCACCCGGACCCCGATCGACAGGGCCGACCTGACCGTCATCGACCTCGCGCGACTGGACGACCAGGGCGCGATCGCCGCCTGGCTGGCCGATCGCAACGCCGACGCCGTGCTGGTCCGGCCCGACCATTATGTCTTCGGCACCGGCAAGCCGTCGGACCTCATCGCCCGCAGCGCCGCCCTGATCGCCGGCGTCCCTCGACAGGAGATTGCCGCATGAGCCTTACTCTCGCCCAGGCGCGCACGATTATCGACACAGCGCTGGACAAGGCCCGCGCCGATGGCGCGCAGCCGCTTGCCCTGGTCGTGCTGGACGCGGGCGCGCACCCTGTTGCCACCGTGCGCGAGGATGGCGCCAGCCTGTTCCGCTTCGACATAGCGAAGGCCAAGGCCACAGGCGCGCTGGGCATGGGGGCGGACACCCGACTTCTGGCCGTGCGCGCCGCTGCCAACCCCCTATTCTTTCAGAGCGTCGTCGCCGCCACCGGTGGTCGGCTCGCTTTGTCGCCCGGCGGCGTGCTGATCCGTGACGTGGAAGGAACGGTGATCGGCGCCGTCGGGATCAGCGGCGACACCGGCGATTGCGACGAAGCCTGCGCCATCGCCGGTATCCTCGCCGCCGGCCGTTCCCACGGAGACGTGCAATGAAATTACGCAGCATCGAACTGGCGATGCCCGGCGCGGCGGACGCCGCCGCGTTCATGACCGACATTTGGGGCATGGCGCCGGCGGACGTCGTCGGCAATATCCATTATCTGCGCGGATCGGGCAGCTTCCCCTATCTGGTGGCACTGGAGGAATCAGCCGACAGCTATGTCCGCTCGACCACCTTCGTCTGCACCGCCGACCGGCTGGAGCAGCTCAAGCGCGCGGTCAGCGCAGCGGGCCTGACCGCCGCGCCCGCCACTTCTGATGATTTGGGCGGCGGCCACGGCATCATCGTCGAACTGGCCGAGGGTGAACTGCTGCGCTTCCTGGTCGACGCGGCGGAAGTGGCGCCGATCGAGGGGCATGACCTGCCGGTCAAGCTCACCCATGTCGTCTTCAACAGCGCTGACGCCGAAGCGACCGGCCATCTGGTCCAGGATGCGCTGGGCTTCCGCGTGTCGGACCGGACGAAGGGCATGGTCTTCGTGCGCTGCAACGACTCGCATCATTCGACCGCCTTCGCGCGCGCAGGCTTCGCGTCGCTCAACCATATCGCCTTCGAGATGGAGGATCTGGACGCGGTGATGCGCGGCATCGGTCGCCTGCGCGATCAGGACATGGCCCCGGCCTGGGGTCCGGGTCGTCATGGCCCGGGCGCCAATGTCTTCGCCTATTTCATCGCCCCCTTTGGCCCGGTCATCGAATTTTCGACTGCGGTGAACAAAGTGCCCGACGATTATCAGGCCGGCGCGCCCGAGGACTGGACCTGGCCCGAAAAGCGGATCGACCAGTGGGGCATGTCCGACAAGGATTTCGGCGGCCTGCGCGCCGCCGAGGAGAAATTCCGCCACCGTCGCGACTGGGAGGCCGCGCCGCTTGACGCTTGACCGCCGCACCGCGCTCGCCGCGCTTGGCGGCGCGCTGCTCGGAACGACAGGATTGAAGGCCGCCCCGCGCGGTAGAGGAGACAGAGACGTGACCCGATTTGTAAGCTTCCGCCGCCCCGACGGCACCCCCAGCTTCGGTCGCCAGGATGGCGAGACGATCGTGGAACTGGCGACCGATGCGACGCCCAGCCTGAAGGCGGCGCTGAGCGACGGCAGCCTGTCGATGCTGGCCGACGGCGCGCCCTTCGCCGCCGCCGATGTCGTGCTGCTGCCGGTCATCCCCGATCCTCCCAAGATATTGTGCGTCGGCTTGAACTATGCCGAACATGTCAAGGAAACCGGCCGCGAGCAGAAGGCGCATCCTGCGATCTTCGTGCGCTATGCCGACAGTCTGGTCGCCGACGGCCAGCCGCTGGTGAAGCCCCGCGTGACCGAGCGCTTCGATTATGAGGGCGAACTGGCGGTCGTCATCGGCAAGCCGTGCCACAAGGTCGCCGCCGCCGACGCCTGGGCCTATGTTGCGGGCTATGCCTGCTTCAACGACGGCAGCGCACGCGACTGGCAGCGCCACAATATCCAGTTCACGCCTGGCAAGACTTTCCCCGGCACCGGCGGTTTCGGCCCCGCGCTGGTGACGGCGGACGCAATCGAAGACCTTGGTGCGCTCCGCGTCCAGACCCGCCTCAACGGCGAACTGGTGCAGGATCAGCCGATCGCCGACATGATCTGGGATATCCCCACGGTCATCGCATATATCAGCGCCTTCACGCCGCTCGCCCCCGGCGACGTTATCGCCACAGGCACCCCCGGCGGCGTCGGCGATAAGCGCACCCCGCCGCTCTACATGAAAGCCGGCGACAAGGTGGAAGTCGCCATCGGCGCCATCGGTACGCTCACCAACCGCATCATCGACGAACAATAAGCCTGAACGACCCAATCATAAGAAGGGGAGGAATATATATGCGTAACTTCATTTCGATCGCGGCGCTCGCCAGTGCCAGTGTCATCGCGCTGACGGCGCCCGCCATGGCCCAGGATGCTGCTGCGCCTGAGCAGGCGGCGCCCGACGCCAATTCGGACATCATCGTCACCGCTCAGCGCAAGGCCGAGAAGGTGACGGAGGTACCCATTTCCATCACCGTCGCCAACCAGGCCCAACTGGAACGGCAGCAGGTCAATACGGTCAACGACCTCAGCCGCATCGCGCCGTCGCTGGAAATCCAGCAGGCGCCCGGCCAGAATACCGGCGGCGGCGGCGCGATCCGTGGCATCGGGACCCAGACTTTCTCGGCCGGCGCGGTCGCTTCGGTCGGCGTCGTCGTCGATCAGGTGAGCCAAGGCAATGCCAACATCTCCGACCTGTTCGACGTGTCGCGGATCGAAGTGCTCAAGGGGCCGCAGGGCACGCTCTTCGGCCTCACCACCTCGGCCGGTGTCATCAATATCACCACCAACGCGCCCGATCCCAACGGCTTTTCTGCGCGCGTCCGCACCGAATTGTCGGATGCCGGCACTGCCGGTTCCAAATTCGGCAATCAGGTGATTCAGGGCGTGGTCAACATCCCGCTGGCGTCGAACGCGGCCATTCGTGTGTCGGGCGTCACCAACCTGCGCCAGGGCGTCAACCGCAATACACTGACTGGTAACTACAACGACAATGACCGTTATGGTCTGCGCGGTCGCCTGCTCTGGGAACCGACCGAGCGGCTGACCGTCAACCTGATCGGCGACTATAGCAAGAGCCGGGCTGAAAATGGCGGCGACTTCTTTACCTTCGTCAAGACCAGCGGACCGGGCACGGCACTGGGCGGCCTGCTCCAGGATGGCCAAGGCATTACGGCGCGCCTTGCAAGCTGCGGTGTGACGCCGGGCGAGGGCAATCGCAACTATTGCTCCAGCAGTGCCTATGTCGGTCGTTCGGAAAATTACGGCGGTTCGCTTCAGATCGATTATGAAGCCGATCCGTTCACACTGACCTCCGTCACCGCCTATCGCAAATCGAACGAGACCGGCTTTGGCGCAGCGACCGACGTGTTCCGCGGCGAGCCGCTGGAACTGCAGGTCGGCAATGGCGCCGTGAATCGTCGGCTCAGCCTGTTCACGCAGGAATTCCGGGTGTCTTCGCCTGCGGACCAGTTCCTGGAATATACGCTCGGCGCCTTCTATTCGAACCAGAAGCAGTTGCGCGATCCCGAAACCCTGTCGGTCTCGGTCGTGCCGTTCCCCGGCTTCGTCATTCCCATCGTGCGGAATCCTGGCGCCGACGTCGCAATCAAGGACGAATCGCTCGCCTTCTTCGGTCAGGGCACCTTCCATCTGTCGCCCAGCCTGCGCCTGATCGCCGGTGGTCGCTACACCACCGACCGCCTGTCGCTCGACTATTATAACTATGCGATTCCCGCCGATCCGTTCACCAGGACGGTCCTCGACGTTCAGAAATTCTCGTGGCATCTGGGCGCGCAATATGACCTCGACCAGCGGACGATGGTCTATGCGACCGCATCGCGCGGCTTCAAAGGGGGCCAGATCGCAACCCCGTCGGCCCCGCTCCAGCCGTTCGTCGTGCTGCCGGAAATTCCGATGGCCTATGAAGCGGGGCTCAAGAGCACCCTGTTCGGCGGCTGGGTGGCGGACCTCAGCGTCTTCTATCAGAAGATCAAGAACTTCCAGGCGCAACAATGCACGGTCGATAGCACAGCGGTCATCTCCTGCGTGCAGACCAACATCGATGGCGTGAAGTCCCGCGGCGCGGAAATCAACTTCTTCGGCAAGGTGTTCGACGGCCTGTCGCTGAACACCGGCTTCATCTATGCCAAGGCGACCTATCCGAAGGGCTTTATCGGCACTGATGGGACTGACATCGGCAGCAGCCAATTGGCCTATGCCCCGAAATATAAGTTCACCCTGTCTGGCGAATATGAAGTGCCTGTCACCAGCCGCTTCAACGGTTTCCTGGCCGCGGATACGGTCTGGAAGTCGCGGGTCCGCTATGAAGCCAATTCGAACAGCGAAACCACCTTCCGTTCGCACTGGCTGGTCGGCGGTCGCATCGGCGTCCGTACCGAGGATAATCGCTACAGCGTCGCGGTGTTCGGCCGCAACCTGTTCGACGTGCACGAGCCCTCGCTGATGCAGAGCAATTTCCCCTATACCACCGATAGCGGGGAGCAAAATATCGGCGCCATCTACGGTCCGCAGTCCTTCCGTCAGGTCGGTATCAGCTTCGACGCCAAATTCTGATGCGATAAGGCAGGGCGGCGCAGGTGACGCCGCCCTGCCTCTTTTTTGTCAATCGTGGCGGTCAGGGATGCGGGAATGAACCAGATCAGACAATCGATCGCCGCCATGGGCACCGACCTTGGCCCGGACATTCTCTCGCAATGTCGCGCCCTGTTCGATGCCGACCAATCCGTCCTGCGCGAGCAGGTGCCGGTGACGGTCGCGGATATCGCCTATGGCCCGCATGAGCGACATCGCCTCGACCTGTATCGGCCGCAGGGCAGTGATCTGGCGCCCGTCCTCGTCTTCGTCCACGGCG
The DNA here is from genome assembly GCF_020166615.1 of Sphingobium sp. 3R8. Taxonomy (NCBI): domain Bacteria; kingdom Pseudomonadati; phylum Pseudomonadota; class Alphaproteobacteria; order Sphingomonadales; family Sphingobiaceae; genus Sphingobium; species Sphingobium sp. 3R8. The sequence continues at coordinate 157,173 of NZ_JAIQXR010000008.1, forward strand.
GCGGCTTCCTCAAGGGCGACAAGGGCGGCGTCGATGCCTGGCCCAACGCAAATGTCGGTCGCATGGCGGCACAGGCCGGGTTTGTGGGGGTCGTCATCAACTATCGCCTTGCACCGGACAATGTCTGGCCTGCCGGATCGGAAGATGTCGCGGCCGTCGTCGCCTGGCTCAAGGCGCATGCGGCGCAACATGGCGGCGATCCGGAGCGGATCGTGCTGATGGGTACGTCCGCCGGTTCGGTGCATGTGGCGGGCTATCTGAAACTGGCCGGCGTCCGCGACATTCGCGCCGCAATCCTACTCTCAGGCCTTTACGGCTACACGCCGCTCGACGAGCGCGACACATATTATTATGGCGACCCGGCGCTCTATCCCGACCGGATGCCGCTGGATGCGGTCGCCTCCACCAGCCTGCCCCTGTTCCTGGCCTGCGCCGAGTTCGATCCGCCGCGCTTCCAGGCCGAGTTTCTGGGCCTGATGCAGGATCGCCGCACCCGCCACGGTGCCATGCCGCGGGCCTTCATCCATTCGGGCCACAACCATTACAGCATGGCCATGCACCTTGGCACCGCCGACCGGCGGCTATCGGACGAAATCTGCGCTTTCGTGCGCGAAACCACCAAATCATAATCAGGAGAAACAGATGCTCGATCGCAGGACGCTGCTCGCGACCGGAATCGCCACCGGGGCCATGATGGCCGCTCCCGCCATGGCCGCGCGCAAGGCGGCCGCCAGCCCCGGCTTCCCCCAGGGCTTCTATTGGGGCGTCGCCACCGCGCCGCACCAGATCGAGGGCAATAACATCGCCAGCGACCTGTGGTTTATCGAAAACCAGCAGCCGACTGTCTTCGCCGAACCATCGGGCGATAGCTGCAACAGTTTCGAACTGTGGGAAACCGACCTGGATCTGGTCAAGGGCATGGGCCTCAATGCCTATCGCTTCGGCATCGAATGGGCGCGGATCGAGCCGGAGAAAGGCCTCTTCTCCCAAGCGATGCTGGCCCATTACAAGGCGATCATCGACGGTTGCCTCCAGCGCGGTCTGGCGCCGATCGTGACCTTCAGCCATTTCACCGCGCCGCGCTGGTTCAGCGCGCAGGGCGGCTGGACCAACCCGGAAAGCGCGCAGTTGTTCGCCCGCTATTGCGACAAGGCGATGCGCGCGCTGGGGCAGGGGATCGCCAGCGCCATCACCTTCAACGAACCCAATATCCTGCTGCTTTTGAAGCCCATGCTGCCGCCGCAGGTGTGGGACATCCAGAAACTCACGCTGGAAACCGCGGCCAAGCGCCTGGGCGTGCCGAAATTCGTCGCCGCCAATGTCGCCGGGGGCGAGGATCTACCAGCGTTGCAGGCCGGTCTGGAGGCGGCACACAAAGCGGGCAAGGCCGCGATCAAGGCGGTACGTCCCGACCTGCCTGTCGGCTTCTCTCTTGCATTGATGGATGATCAGGCGGTCGGCAGGAATTCGGTGCGCGACCGGATGCGGAAGGAATTGTACGGCAACTGGCTGGAGATAGCCAAGGCCGACGACTTCATGGGCGTTCAGAATTACGAGCGCGCGCTCTGGGGCGACAAGGGGCGTCTGCCAACGCCCGCCGGTTCGATCGTCAATTGGTCTGGCACCGAAGTCTGGGCGCCCTCGCTCGCGGGCGCGGTCCGCTACGCCCATGCAGCGACAGGCGTGCCGATCCTGGTGTCGGAACATGGCGTCGGCACGACCGACGACACCATCCGCGCCACATTCATCCCCGCGGCGCTCGCCGAACTCAAGAAGGCGATGGACGACGGCGTGCCGGTGCTGGGCTATTGCCACTGGTCGCTGCTCGACAATTTCGAATGGATATTCGGCTATAAGGTCAAGTTCGGCCTGCACAGCGTCGATCCGGTCACCTTCGCCCGCACCGCCAAACCAAGCGCCGCCGTCTATGGCGCGATCGCCAGCCGCAATGCGGTCTAAGGAGAGAAAGACATGAAGCGTTTCGCCGCCGCTGTCGCCCTTATACTCGCGGTTCCCGCCATCGCCCAGATGCCGACGCCGGTTCCCGCCGAAGCCCCCGCCGATCCGAACGCCATTCCGCTCTATCCGGACATGAAGGCACCCAAAGGATCGACCGAAAATTGGGTGCGTTTCGGCAAGGATCTGGCGGTGCGCAATGTCACCGTGCCGACCATCACGCCTGTCCTGCCCGATCCCGCCAAGGCGACCGGTGCGGCGGTGGTGGTCGCGCCCGGCGGCGCCTTCATGCTGCTGGCGATGGATCATGAGGGCTGGAGCGTCGCGCGCTGGCTCGCCGATCACGGCATCGCCGCCTTCGTCCTGAAATATCGGCTGAACCAGACCCCCGCCGACATCGGCGAAGCGTCCGCCTATATGGGCAAGCGCATGGCGGAGTCGCTGCGCGATCCGACTGCCGCGCCGGGAATCACTGAACCGCGCGCAACGCTGGATGCGCTGGCGGCACTCAAGCTGGTGCGCGCCGGCGCCGGCAAATGGGGCGTCGATCCGCAGCGTGTCGGCATGATGGGTTTCTCCGCCGGTGCGATGACTGTGCTTAACGCAGCGCTGGAAGGGAAGGGGAGCGATCGCCCATCCTTCATCGGCTATGTCTATGGCCCCATGCTGGCGCGCGAGGTGCCGGCCGATGCGCCGCCCATGTTCGCCGCCATTGCCAATGACGACAGCCTGTTCCCAAACCCCTCCTACGGCCTGGTCGAAAGCTGGCGCCGCGCCCATGCGCCGGTCGAACTGCACGCCTATGAACGTGGCGACCATGGCTTTGGCACGGGCAAGCCGGGTACGACGACCATGGGTGTGCTGCCGCAATTTGAAGCCTGGCTGGCGATGCGCGGGCTGTTGACCGCGAAGGCCGCGCAATGAGCGCTGCGCCTGTCCTTCCGATCGCGCGCGAAGCTGGCATCGGCTTTGCGATCAATGCGACCCTCAGCCTGGCCTTCTTCCTCGGCATTTTCGGTATGGCCGCGCGCCTGCTCACCTGGGGCACACCCGATGCGCTGGGCCTCGACTTCGTGCCGCAGAGCATCGCAGTTGCACTCATGAGCGCGCTCGTCCCGTCTTTGATCGCGCGCAAGCGGCTAGGGCTGGCCATATCGGTCCGCATCATCCTTCTGCGCGCGTTCGGCTTTGCGATCGGTGGCGCAGTGCTAGGCGGTCTGCTGGCCTGGGCGACCGACGCTGCCGCTCTACCGCCTATCGGCTGGGGGCAGGCACTGGCGCTGAAATTACTCTACGGCGGATCGCTGGGCGCCCTCATAACAACCCTGGCTCTCAAGAGGATGACCCGATGATCCGTTCTATGATGACGCTGGCGCTGATGCTCGCCACGCCCGCGATGGCGCAGGACGTGCGCATGGAAACGGTTCCGTCGCAGGGCCAGGAGGGGGCGATCGCGCTCTATCCGGACCAGCCCGCAGTGAAGGCTGGCAACGACGAACAATGGTCGAGCATGCATGTGCAGATCGGAGCGAACAGCATCGACAATATCATGGTCCGCAACGTCGTGCGCCCGACCATTACGCCCTATCTGCCCGATCCCGCCAAGGCGACCGGCGCGGCGGTGGTAGTTGCGCCCGGCGGTGCGTTCCTGTCGCTGTCGATGACTGGCGAGGGCAGCGATATCGCGCACTGGCTGGCCGATCATGGCGTCGCCGCCTTCGTGCTGAAATATCGCCTCAACGAAACGCCGCGCGACGATCAGGCTTTCCTGGGCGTCATGGGGCAGCGTTTCGCGGCCGCTGCGCAGTCCAACGCAACGCCGGAGGTCAAGGAACCCCGCGCCACGCAGGATGCGTTGCAAGCGCTTGCCATCATCCACAGCCGCGCTGCGGATTGGCATGTCGATCCGGCGCGGATTGGCATGATCGGCTTTTCGGCGGGTGCCATGACGACGCTGAACGCGGCGCTGGAGGGCAAGGGCGACCAACGTCCTGCCTTTATCGGCTATATCTACGGCCCCATGATCGACATCGCGGTGCCCGCCGATGCGCCGCCCATGTTCAATGCTATCGCGATGGATGACGGCCTGTTCGCCAAGCAGGGCTTCGGCATCGTCGAAGCCTGGCGCAGGGCGAAGCGGCCGGTCGAACTCCATGCCTATGAACGGGGCGATCATGGTTTCGGTGCGGGTCGGCCGGGGACGACGACGGCGATGCTCCTGCCCGAATTCCTCGCCTGGATGGACATGCGCGGCCTGCTCGGCACGCGCTGATTTTCGCAAGGATTGCTCATGACGCGTAAAGCTCTTCGCCTCGCCGCCCTGCTGGCCTGCGCCTCCTTCGCCGCGCCGCTCCGGGCCGACGAACTGGCCGACGGCTTCCGTAATCCGCCGCAATCGGCGCGCCCGCGCGTCTGGTGGCATTGGATGAACGGCAATGTGACCAAGGAAGGGATCGACAAGGATCTCGACTGGATGGCGCGCATGGGCATTGGCGGGGTACAGAATTTCGACGCCAGCCTGATGACGCCGCAGATCGTCAAGGACCGGCTGATCTACATGACGGACGGCTGGAAGGACGCCTTCCGCCATGCCGTCCGGACCGCCGACGCGAAGGGGCTGGAATTCGCCATCGCCGCCTCGCCGGGCTGGAGCGAGACGGGCGGTCCCTGGGTCAAGCCGCAGGACGCGATGAAGAAGCTGGTCTGGAGCGAAACCGACCTGCGCGGCGGTCAGCGCCTGAAGAGAGCGCTGGCCGCGCCGCCCTCCATTACCGGCGCGTTCCAGAGCGCGAAGTTCAGCGATCCGCTCGCCGCCGGCGAGGAAACAGGCGCGCTGCCCAGCTTCTATGCCGACGCGCGCGTCCTTGCCTATCCGATCAAAGCCAGCCTTTTGCCGCAGCCGCGCGTCTTTCAGGCGGACGGAACGGCGCTCGCCGCAGCGCCGTTGTTCGATAACGACCTCGAAACCGTGGGGCAGATCGCCAAGGGCGACGCCGCCAATCCGGGTGGGCTGATCCTCGACTATGGCAAGCCCGTCACCATCCGTTCCGCTAGCCTGTTCGTGCCCCATGCCCGGCCGCCTTTTGGCGATCCGGTTTATCGCCCGATGCTGGAGGCGGAAACGGTGCAGGGCTGGCAGCCGGTCGGCGGCTTTTCCCTGACCGAAGTGTCGGCGACGATCGGCTTCGCGCCCGTCACCGCCCGGCGCTTCCGCCTCGTGCTTTCGCCCAACGATGGACCCAAGTCGCTTGGGCTGGGCGACGGCGCGCCGGGGGCGATCATGCTCGACGTGTTCGGGCGCCCCGCCAGCGCGACGCTCGGCATCGGCGACCTGCGTCTGTCTGCCGAGTCGAAGATCGACCAATATGAAGCGAAGGCCGCCTACGCCATCGCGCCCGACTATAACAGGCTGAGCGAGAGTATCGTGCCCACGGCGATGGCTATCGACCCCGCCAGTGTCGTGGATATCACCGATCATCTGCGTCCCGACGGCACGCTCGACTGGACCGCACCCAAGGGTAGCGACTGGCGCATCCTGCGCATGGGCTATTCGCTGACCGGCAAGATGAACCATCCCGCCACGCCCGAAGCGACCGGCCTGGAGGTCGATAAATATGACGCCGCCGCCGTCCGCCGCTATCTTGAAACCTATCTCGGCATGTATCGCGATACGGTGGGTGCGGAATGGATCGGCAAGAAAGGCATCCGGGCGCTGCTGACCGACAGTATCGAGGTCGGCGCATCCAACTGGACCCCGCGCATGGTCGAGGAATTCAAGGCCCGGCGCGGCTATGACCCGACGCCGTTTCTGCCCACGCTGACCGGCGCAGTGGTCGGCTCCGCTGCGCGCAGTGACGCCTTCCTCCATGACTATCGCCAGACACTCGCCGACCTGCTGGCCCACGCCCATTATGGCACGGTGGCACAGGTGGCGCATGAAAACGGTCTGACCGTCTATGGCGAGGCGCTGGAAAACGGTCGCCCGGTGCTGGGTGACGATCTGGCCATGCGGTTCCATACCGATGTGCCGATGGCGGCGATGTGGACCTTCAACCGCGGGGCCGCGCCGCGCCCGACGCTGATCGGCGACATGAAGGGGGCGGCGTCGGTCGCCCATATCTATGGCCAGAATATCGTGTCGGCGGAGTCCATGACATCGGCCTTCGCGCCCTGGGCCTTTGCGCCGTCGGACCTGAAGCGGGTGATCGATCTGGAGTTCGCATCGGGCGTCAACCGGCCGATCGTCCATACCTCGGTCCACCAGCCGGTCGACGACAAACTCCCGGGTCTCAGCCTCATGATCTTCGGCCAATATTTCAATCGGCATGAGTCTTGGGCAGAAATGGCCAAGCCCTGGGTCGATTATATGGCGCGCACCGGCTATCTGTTGCAGCAGGGGCGCGATCATGCCGACCTCGCTTATTTCTACGGCGAGGACGCGCCGATCACCTCGCTGTTCGAACATGGCGTGCCCGTAGATCTGCCGACCCGTTACGCCTATGACTTTGTGAATGCCGATATCATCGCCAACCGCATGAGCGTGGACGATGGCGAACTGGTGGCCGGCAACGCCCGTTACCGCGCGCTCTATCTCGGCGGATCGAGCCGGGTGATGACGCTGTCAACGCTGCAACGGATCGCCGGGTTGGTCGATGCGGGGGCGACCGTGATCGGCGAAGCGCCCGAACGCGCGCCGGGCCTGCAGGATGACGCCGCCGCGTTCAAGGCGCTCACGAGGCGTCTCTGGAGCGGCGCTCCGCAAGGCAAAGGGCGCGTGATCGCCAGCAGCGACGTCGAAGCGGCGCTCGCAAGCGCTGGTACCGGTCCGGACTTCCGCATCGGCGATGGCGCACAGGACGCAGACTATCGCTTCGTCCATCGCAAACTGGCCGATGGCGACCTCTATTTCGTCAACAACCGCACGTCCAAGGTTGGCCATATCGAGGCGCGTTTTCGCGTGACCGGCAAGCAGCCCGAAATATGGCGCGCCATCGATGCTACGACATCGCCCGTCTCCTATCGCACCGAAGGCGGCGAAACGGTGATTCCGCTGGATGTCGGCTCGGAGGACGCCTTGTTCATCCTGTTCCGCAAGGCTGCGGTGGCGTCGTCCGTCACCATCGCGGCCAAGGCCACCCGCTCGGTCGCAACGCTAACCAGTCCCTGGGCCGTCAGCTTCCAGTCCGGTCGAGGCGCGCCCGCCAGCATCGCCATGTCGACCCTGACGCCGCTCGAAAGCAATGCCGACAAAGGCGTGCGCTATTTCTCCGGAATTGCGACCTACGCCACGCGCTTTGCCTTGCCCAAGGGGGTGAAGTCCGGCGTTCCATTGTGGATCGATCTCGGCAAGATCGGCGACCTGGCCGAGGTGCGCGTCAATGGCCGACTGGCCGGCACGAGCTGGTTCGCGCCCTATCGCCTGGACATCGGCAAGCTGGTGAAGCCGGGCAACAACCAGTTGGAGGTCAAGGTCGCCAACCTGTGGGTCAATCGCCTGATCGGCGACCAGCAGCCCGGAGCGGAGAAGATCACCTTCACTGCTGCCCCGACCTACAAGCCCGATGCGCCGCTACGCCCGTCCGGCCTGATCGGGCCGGTGCAGTTGCTCGCCGAATGAACCCTAATGATCGAGCGTCTCGCCGTCCCGCAAGGACGGCGGGCGCTTGACCTTCTTGATCTGGCGCAGGCCCAGGAAAACCGCGCCGATGATCGCGGGGATCAGGGCCAGGTCGATCCAGCCGGGCAGATGGGCGCCCTGATGCTCGATCGCTTCCTTGAAATGATGCCACAGGCCCAGCGCATAATAGCTGATCGCCACCACCGACAGCCCCTCGACCGTATGCTGCAGGCGCAGTTGCAGCCCGGTGCGCCGGTCCATCGATGCCAAAAGGTCGCGATTGCGGCGCGCCAGGGCGGTATCGACTCGCGTCCGCAGCATCGCGCTGGTCCAGGCGGTGCGCTGCGACAGGTCCTCCAGCCGCCGGCCGAATGCGTCGCAGGTCCGCATCGCGGGCAGCAGCCGTCGTTCGGTGAAATCGTCGAGCGAGCGATAGCCGCGCACCGGCGCGACATCCAGACGGCGAATGCGGTCGAAGCAGAGTTCCGCATAGGCATGGGTCGCACTCATGCGATAGCGAGTGCGAGCGACGATCTGCGCCAGTTCGGCGCTGAGCGATGAGATATCCTCCAGCACGGCGTCGGCGTCCGCCTGCGGCTCCGCCACGCGTGCGGTGACATCGGTCAGGCGTTGCTCCAATCTGGCCAGTACCGGGGTCGCCTGCTGCGCTTCGGGCAGGCCAAGCAGGGCGATCTTGCGATAATTGCCCAGTTCCTGGAGCCGTTGCACCAAAAGCGACGCTTCGGCGCCTTCCAGTCCTCGATCCTGAATCAGCAGTCGGCCGAACCCATTGTCGTGCAGCCGGAAATCGCCCCAGATGCGCGCGCGTCCTTGCGCGATGTCCGAGATGATGAGGTCGTCCGAAGCGAAATACCCGGCGATGGTCGCGTTGGATGGCTCGTTCCTGGTCAGGGCGATCTGGGTCGATCGGATGATCCGCCCCGGTAGCTGGTCTATCCAGTGCGATACCGGCAGGAAGGGCGCAAGGTCGAACGGCTCGCCATAGCCGTCGGCGATGAAGCTGTAGGTGATGAACTCGCTGTGGCGTTCCCAGGAAAACCCCAATGCGCCGACGCGGCAGGCAAAGAAGCGGTCGTTCGCATCGGGGGAGGCGTCGTTAGGGGGTAATAGGCCTTGCAGAGCGGGGACGCTGTCCCGCGCCTCCTGCTCATCGACGATCATCACGAACTGTACGGCGCGTGCAGGAGTGTCGAGCCGCGGCATCTTGCGGATATGCATTTCGCGCGAGAGCGATGCGCGCAGGGCATGGCTGCGCTGCGCCAGGTTGGGAAATGGGCCATCGCCCGCCTGCATGACCGCGTCCGTCATCGTCCAATCCCCCTCGATCCATTTCGGTTTATTTTAGTCGGACTAATGGGGTTTGGGCAATTGGCTGGATCCAAAGAATGAGGATGGGGCGATCGTCAGATGCGGCGGGCGATGGCGCCGGCCGCCCACCCCATGCCCACGGCCATGGCGATCGCTACCAGGCCGTAGACGAAGGACCAATGTTCGGCCGCGGTAGCCATGAATTGTTCGAAGCCGGATTTGCGCACGGTGATGTCGCGCACCGCGGCGGCGACCACTCGGCCGTCCTGCACCAGGAAGGTCTCGGCCGTATAATCGCCCACGATGACGCGCGCCGACAAGGGCAGGCGTGCGCGATACAGGACGCCATCGGTGATCTCCACCGTGCCCGGCCGCTCGACGAACAGGCCGGATCGCGCTCGCAAATCGACCAGTCCCAACTGAAAGCGCGACAGTTCCGCGCTTTCATTCAGCGAGGAGGGGGAGAGTTGCAGCTTGTCGACGCCCAGTTCGTAAATGGCGGCGGTGCGTTCATCGACGATCCGGTCGATCGGACGCGACGAGGCCATGGCGTAGAAGCTGGGGGCGGAACGGAAGCGGGCGGTGTCGGCATTCACCCATATTCCGGCGACCTTCTGCTTTTCGCGCATGGCGATCGATTGTTCCGGTCCCTTGAGTATGACGACGATGTCCGCCGGCTTGTCGGGACGCCGCCCGTCGGGATAGACGATCGCGCCGAACAGCAGCAGGTCCGCGCCGGTGAAGCTATACTGGATTTCCACCTCGCGCTGGGACACATCCGGCACCAGTTGCGGTTCGTCCGCCCCGATCAGCGCCACCGCGGCGGGCAGGGCGAGCAAGATGGGCCAGCGACGCATCAGCGCACCTCGATCGTGTAGATTTCGTCGGGTCGCCATCCCAGCCCCAGCGCCATCCGGGCCGCGACCAGCAGCACGATCGCGGCCAGCAATATGCGCAGATATTCGGGACGGATCGACATGGAGATGCGGGTGCCGATCTGCGCGCCGACCACACTGCCAATCAGCAGCAGCAGCGCCAGCACCAGGTCCACCGCCTTGGTCGTCATCGCGTGCATCATGGTCGTCGCCATGGTCACGAACAATATCTGGAACAGGGAGGTGCCGACCACCGACTGCGTGGCCATGCCCAGCAGATAGAGCATGGCGGGCACCAGGATGAAGCCGCCGCCCACGCCCAGCAACATCGTCAATATTCCGGTCGCCATGCCCAGCAGCAGCGGCGCGAGCGGCGAGATATAGAGGCCGGAGCGGTAGAAGCGCCAGCGCATCGGCAGCGCCGCCACCAAGGGATGGTGGCGCCGCTTGCGCGCCGGCGGACGTTTGCCGGTCTTCAATGCGATCAGTGCCTGGATCGATTCCTTGGCCATCAGCGCGCCGATGCCGCCCAGCATCAGCACATAGAGGATGCCGATGACGGTATCGATCTGGCCCAGATATTGCAGCAGGCGAAAGATGAAGACGCCCAAGCCAGCGCCGATCACACCGCCGGCGATCAGCACGCCGCCCATGCGGAAATCGACGGTGCCGCGGGACATATGGGTGAACACGCCGGACACGCTGGCGCCTGTCACTTGCGATGCGGCTGAAGCGGCGGCGACAGTCGGAGGGATGCCGTAAAAGATGAGCAAGGGCGTCGTCAGGAATCCGCCGCCGACGCCGAACATGCCGGACAGCAACCCGACGACACCGCCCAGGCCGATGATGACAAGCGCATTGACCGACAGATTGGCTATAGGCAGGTAAAGATCCATGCCTGCCGGAGGTAGCGCCAACGGGCAGCGATATAAAGCGGCGATGGCGTCAGGCGATTAAAAATCGGCGGCGAGAGTGATGGCGAGGCCCGATCCCGGACGGGCGTCCCCCGCGATACGTTCGCGCCATTCGACGGCGATCCGGGCGCCGACGTTCGGCAAGGGCAGGCGGAATTGCACTTCGGGGCCGATGTCCAGCCTGTTGATGCCCGGTTGGGTACCGCCCGACAAGGCTGCACCGACCCGCATGGGGGATCGCGCCAGTGGGGTGGAGAGCGAGAATTTACCGTCGATGAAAGCATCTCCCCGCCTGAAGCCCACTATTCCGGCTTGGCTATAGCCCTCCGCTACCACTGCCGGCGCGATCGCCACCGGGCCAAATCCGCCCACCACCATCACCGCATTGGCGTTGCGCGCGCCGGTGCCGAGCGCGATGCGCCGTTCGACCGCGAGACGAATCGGGACCGCGCGGACCGGCTGGATCGACAGTCCGATCGCGCCTTCGGGCGCCGCCGGGTGCTGGAGCGCGCTGGTCAGGCGGCCATAGGCGACGGTTCTGCTGGCGGCGCGCGGCGTCAGATCATAATCCACTCGAAGCCCTGCCTGCGAGCCGCCGAGTTGCCCCGTCGACACCGTCCCGCTCGGGCTGGCACCTCCTTGGCGCCACAGCAGCCACGCGGCGGCGTGCCATCGATCCCGCGTCTTTTGCTCGACCATGAGAGGAGGCGGGCTGGCTGACGGCGTCTGGAAACGGCTCATATAGGCCGGGTCGCTGGCATAATGGCGGTTGGCGAACGCCACGGTGAAGGTGATGAAATCCATCAGATCGACCGGCATGGCGCTGTCGATGTCGGCAGGCGCTCGCGCGACAGATATCTGCATATTCGCTGTGCTCGCTTGCGTGGCGATCGGTGGCGGCGGTAGCGCAGTCGGTCGGATGGGTGGTTGCACGACCGCGACGGCGCTGGAGGCGAGCAGCCCTTGCGGCAGAAGCGCTGGTGACGAGATATGACGGATATCGGCATATTGCCGTTCCGGCGGCGTGACGCCTTGCTGACCCAGCAGACGGATAGCAACCCAACCCACCAACACCATGACAAAGAAACGCAACGGGCGTCCGCTGGCGGTGCGGTTCATGGATCGGTCTTCAGGTCGGGGAAGCGATGCTGGGTCTTGTCCCAGCTCAGCGGATTGCCCAAGAGCGATTTGCCATAAAGGAAGACAGCTCGTCGGGCCGCCAATATGGCGATGTAGTTGGCGATGACGGTGCGGGGTATCGCCATCAACCCATGGCGCCAGCCATAGGCCCGGCCGACAAACAGCGCGCGCATGGCTGCCCGCCACCCCATCAAGCCCATGTTGAGCCACAGCAGGGCATCGACGATGGGCGAGCGGAGCGGGAGGGATAGCGGCAGGAACAGGCCCAGCGCGACGATCAGTCCCCACAGGATTAACGCCAGATAGGCGGCGAACAAGACGAGCGCGGCCATGGTGGCGCGCCGGTCGCGGATGCGCATCCACCATTCGGCGGGACCGCCATGCCAGCCCATGCGGTCCCAACCCGCCAGCGATATCCCCACCATCCAGCGGGCCTTCTGCCGGACGGCGGCCTGGATGCTGTCCGGAAAATATTCGCGCGTCGCAACCAGCGCTCCGCTCCGGTCGCGCATACGGACGAACACGCCGCGCCCGCCCATATCGGCGATCCGCAGACCTGCTTCATAATCCTCCGTCAGCGACGACGGATCGAAAGGGCCGCCATGGATTGGGTCGGACAGACGGCCGAGCGTCGCCCGCTCGAAAGCGCATGCCACGCCAGCCGATGGGATCGACGCGCCGAGCGCTTCGCGCACCGTCAGCGCTTTCCCATGATTTTCGGCAAATTCGTCGCCATAATGATTGGCGATCGCGCGCGCTAACCATGTGCCGCGACCAGGGAGTGGCAGGACCGGCAACTGGACCAGGGCGAAGCGGTCGATCATGAAGTCGAACAACCGGATTTCTTCGGCATGGACCACGTCTTCGGCATCGTGCAGCACGATCGCCTTGAACGCTCTGCCCGTGCGCGCTTCCTCCGCCAGCATGGATCGCCACAGGATGTTGAGGCAGTCCGCCTTTGTGCTCGGTCCCGGTTTGGGGTTCATCCCCACGACGATTCGCGGTTCCCCGGCGGCGATGGGCGCGACCGCTTCGAGCGTGTCCGGGTCGTTCGGGTAGAGGCCGACGAAGATCCGGTAATCGTCGTTAGGCCAGCAGGCGAGCGCGTAGCGCAACATGGGACCGATGACTTCCGCTTCGCGCCAGGCGGGGATGAATATGGCGATGCGGCCTGGTTTTGCCGAAGCGGGCAAGGTCGCCGTGCTCATGCGCGGGTGACGGGCATAGATGGCGATGTTGCGCCAGCAGCGACGGGCCAGAAACAGAAGATCGACCAGCAAATCGTCCAGCCCGCCGATCGCAAGTCCGACAACGGCAAAAAGCAGGATTTCCCTGTGCAGAGCCAATAGGCCTGCGGCCACCACGTCTCCCACGACTTGACCCCCATCCCCCTATGCGAGAGAGGATGCCATTTGCGTCACATCGTTCCAAGTCTTTTGCATATTTTACGCAGAAGCCCTTGGAAATCCTGGCGAAGGCATGAGTTTTTGCCTTCGCCGGTGCAGCCGAAAGGACAGACAGGCATGAATCGACCGCCGCGATCCGCATTGCGCGATTTTCTGACGGGGGAAACCGGCGGGGCGATATTGCTGATGATCGCGGCTGGCGCGGCGATGATATTGGCCAATCTGCCGGGCGCGACCGGGCATCTCTACCATGACATGCTCCATGCGCCGCTGGGGCCGACATTGTCGTCGCGGATCGGGCCTATGACGCTGCATCTCTGGATCAACGACGGGCTGATGGCCATTTTCTTCCTGGTGGTCGGGCTGGAGATCAAGCGCGAGTTCCTGGATGGCGGCCTGTCCACCTGGGACAGGCGACGCCTGCCGATCCTGGCGGCGGTCGCAGGCATGGCCGCCCCGGCACTGGTCTATCTACTGGTTACGGCCGGGCGGCCGGCGCTGGGCAATGGCTGGGCCATTCCGGCGGCAACCGACATCGCCTTCGCGATTGGCGTGCTGGCGCTGCTGGGCCGTCGCGCGCCAGCCTCGCTCAAACTGTTCCTGACCGCCGTCGCCATCGTGGACGATATGGGGGCGGTGGCCATCATCGCCCTTTTCTACAGCCATGGCCTTGATCTGGCGGCGCTGGCGGGCGCTGCGGGCGTGCTGGCGCTGATGTACGGCCTCAATCGTGCGGGGGTGAAGGCGCTGGCCCCTTATCTCCTGGGATTTGCCCTCCTGTGGTTCCTGATGCTGCTATCGGGTGTCCACGCCACGGTCGCGGGCGTGCTGGCGGCGATGACGGTGCCTGTGCGCTGTACACCAGGCGCCCCCGATGCGGCGGACAGTCCCCTGCACCGGCTGGAACATGCCATCCATCCTTGGAGCGCCTATCTGATCGTCCCGCTATTCGGGTTCGCCAATGCCGGACTCAGCCTAGGCGGGGAGGCATTGGCGATGCTGTTCGCCCCCTTGTCGCTGGGCGTCGCATTTGGCCTGTTCCTGGGTAAGCAACTGGGCATTTTCGGTGCGGTCTGGGCGGCGGTACGCCTGGGATTTGCGGAGCGCCCGGCCGGTGCAAGCTGGAGCCAGGTCTATGGCATGGCGATGCTATGCGGCATTGGCTTCACCATGAGCCTGTTCATCGGCGCGCTCGCCTTTCCCGGCCAACCCCTGCTGGTCGAGGAAGCGAAGGGAGGGATACTGCTGGGATCCTTGTTGTCCGCTCTATCGGGATATGCGGTTTTGCGCTGGATTGCGCGCCCGGCCGCCTCGGCGGCGCGATAAGCGGGTTCGCCAACGGGTAGCGGGAGTGCTAGTCTATAGGTGCTGATGTTGCGAGTCGTATGCAACCTTGGCCAATCGACCAATCTCTTCGAACTTGGACGGGAGGAGGGCGACTATGGAGATGGACGTCAACTACCTGCTGCATCGCCAGCAGATGTCCCTGATACGCGCGCAGTCCAGCCGATCGGACAAGGGGCGAGACGCTTATGAAAGCCTTGCGCAAAGCTATACTGATCGGATCGATGCCTATCGTCGGGAAAATGAACGGCTGATCATCCACGCGCATTGACCGATCGGGTCAACGTCGCTGGATCAGCCTGTCGATCGCCAGACGATGGGTCGCGTCGTCGCCGCATTCCCGTTCCAGGACGGTCTTGATCCGTTGCAGTTCCGCTTCGGTCAGATGTTCGATGCCGATGAAATCGTTGCGGGCGTTTTCGACCGCCCGGATCAGTTCGTCCAGCTTCGCCTGAATCGCCGAGCCATCGCGGTTTTGCGCATTCTGGATCAGGAACACCATCAGAAACGTGATGATGGTGGTGCCGGTGTTGATCACCAACTGCCACGTATCGGAATAATGGAAGACGGGGCCGGTCGCGAGCCAGAGAATGACCGTGCCCAAGGCCAGGACGAAGGCAAACGGCTGACCGGCCCAGTTGGCGACCCGGTGCGACATCGCTGCGAAAATCCGATCCATGGCTGATTCTTCCTTTGCAAAACCGGTGCATTTATCTCCTGTTCAGCCAGGCGCGGCCATGAAAAGCGCCATGCGTTCGATTTCGTCACGCGCCTTGTCGGCTGCCACCCTTATTCTCCTGCCCGCTTGCACTTCCTTGTCGCCCGAATCACGCTTGCGCGCCGGGCTTGAAGAGGCCGGCCTCTCGCCGCGTATGGCAGGTTGCATGGCGGAGCGGATGGCCGATCGACTGAGCCTGACCCAGTTGCGAAGGCTCCAGTTGCTCGCTTCGCTCCGCAAGTCTCACAGCGGCAAAATCTCCGTAGATCAACTGTTGCACAAGGTGCGGGCTTTACATGATCCTGAGATTTTTGCGGTTACCAGTATATCGGCGCTGGCCTGCACAGTCTGATCGCTTTTGCGGATGAAGGGGTGGAATGGCGTCATTGGCTTTGCAATTTTGCAAAGTCATTTTGCGAAATTTTCTAGCGCCTCGCCTGGTGCTGTGCTTAGCCGCTGACATCAGATTTCAGCGAAAAGGGCAGGCCCTATGAATATTCATGAATATCAGGCGAAGGAACTCCTCGCGAAATATGGCGCGCCGATCGCGGCCGGCTATGCCGCTTTCTCGGTCGAGGAAGCCGTCGAAGCCGCCAAGAAGCTGCCCGGACCGCTTTATGTCGTGAAGTCGCAGATCCACGCCGGTGGCCGCGGCAAGGGCAAGTTCAAGGAACTTAGCGCAGAAGCCAAGGGCGGCGTCCGCCTCGCCTTCAACCTGGATGAGGTCAAGGCCCACGCCACCGACATGCTGGGCAATACGCTGGTCACGATCCAGACGGGTGATGCGGGCAAGCAGGTCAACCGCCTCTACATCACCGACGGCGCCGACATCGCCAAGGAATTCTACCTGGCGCTGCTGGTCGATCGCGGCAGCAGCCGGATCGCCTTCGTCGTGTCCACCGAAGGCGGCATGGACATCGAGGAAGTCGCCCATTCGACCCCGGAAAAGATCCACAGCTTTGCGGTCGACCCGGCCGCAGGTTTCCAGCCGCATCACGGCCGTTCGATCGCCGCAGCGCTCGGCCTGACCGGTGACCTCGCCAAGCAGGCGGCCAAGGTCGCCTCGTCGCTTTACGCCGCGTTCCTCGACACCGATGCCGAACAGATCGAAGTCAATCCGCTGGCGCTGACCGAGCAGGGCAATCTGCTGGTGCTGGACGCCAAGGTCGGTTTCGACGGCAACGCCATGTTCCGCCACAAGGATATCGCCGAACTGCGCGACCTGACCGAGGAAGATGCGGCCGAAGTCGAGGCTTCCAAGTACGACCTCGCCTACATCAAGCTGGACGGTAACATCGGCTGCATGGTGAACGGCGCTGGCCTGGCCATGGCGACGATGGACATCATCAAGCTGAACGGCGAATTCCCCGCAAACTTCCTGGACGTCGGCGGCGGCGCCACGACCGAGAAGGTGACGGCGGCGTTCAAGATCATTCTGCAGGACCCGGCGGTGAAGGGCATTCTGGTGAACATCTTCGGCGGCATCATGAAGTGCGACATCATTGCCAATGGCATCGTCGCTGCCGCCAAGGAAGTGAACCTGTCGGTGCCGCTGGTCGTCCGTCTGGAAGGCACCAACGTCCAGCAGGGTAAGGACATATTGGCTTCGTCCGGCCTGGCCATCGTCCCCGCGGACGACCTGGGCGATGCAGCGAAGAAGATCGTGGCGGAAGTGAGGAAGGCGGCCTGAGGCACGACCCCACCTAACGAGATACGCCATGGGGCGTGGGTGGTCCGGAAACGGGCCGCCCACGTCCTTGTTCGCGTTGGCGGGCGATGGCGTGAAACTGGAGGATGTTGGAAATGAAGATCCTTGTGCCCGTGAAGCGGGTCATTGACTATAATGTGAAACCGCGCGTGAAAGCGGACGGGACGGGCGTCGATCTGGCGAACGTCAAGATGAGCATGAACCCGTTCGACGAAATCGCGATCGAGGAAGCCATCCGCCTGAAGGAAAAGGGCGTGGCGACCGAGGTGATCGCGGTGTCGATCGGCGTCGCCAAGGCGCAGGAAACGCTGCGCACGTCACTCGCCATGGGCGCGGACCGGGCGATCCTGATCCAGACCGACGATGAGGTCGAACCGCTGGGCGTGGCCAAGCTGCTCGCCAAGGTGCAGGAAGAAGAAGGCGCTGGCCTCATCATCCTGGGCAAGCAGGCGATCGACGATGACAGCAACCAGACCGGCCAGATGCTGGCTGCGCTGCTGAACCTGCCGCAGGGCACGTTCGCGTCGAAGGTCGAAGTCGCCGATGGCAGCGTCAACGTGACCCGCGAAGTCGATGGCGGGCTGGAGACGGTGAAGCTGTCGATGCCGGCGATCATCACCACCGACCTGCGCCTCAACGAGCCGCGCTATGCGTCGCTGCCCAACATTATGAAGGCCAAATCCAAGCCCCTGGCGCAGAAGACCCCCGCCGATTACGGCGTGGACGTCAGCCCGCGGCTGGAGACGCTCAAGGTCGCCGAACCGCCCAAGCGCTCGGCCGGCGTCAAGGTCGCCGACGTCGATGAACTGGTTGCCAAGCTGAAAGCGCTGGGAGTTGCCGCATGAGCAAGACACTTGTTTGGGTTGAACATGAGGGCGGCGCCGTCAAGGACGCGACCCTTTCCGCCATCACCGCCGCCGCCAGGCTGGGCGAAGTGCATCTGCTGGTCGCGGGCCAGGGCGTCGATGGCGTCGCCGCCGCCGCCGCCAAGATCGCGGGCGTGGGCAAGGTCCATGTCGCCGACGACGCGGCCTATGGCCATGCGCTGCCGGAAAATGTCGCGCCGCTGATCGTCGAACTGATGGGCCATCATGACGCCTTCGTCGCGCCGGCGACCAGCAACGGCAAGAATATCGCGCCGCGCGTCGCCGCGCTGCTCGATGTCATGCAGATCAGCGACATCCTGTCGGTCGAGAGCGAGGACACGTTCACGCGCCCGATCTATGCCGGTAACGCCATTGCCACCGTCAAGGGCAAGGACGCCAAGAAGGTCATCACCGTCCGCGGCACGGCCTTCGAAAAGGCGGATCGCGACGGCGGCAGCGGTGCGGTGGAAGCCGTCGCCTCGACCGGCGACAAGGGGCTGTCGAGCTTCGTCGGCGCCGAGATCGCCAAGCTGGAGCGTCCCGAACTGACCAGCGCCAAGATCATCGTGTCGGGCGGTCGTGCGCTCAAGGATGGGCCGACCTTTGAGGAAGTGATCTTCCCGCTCGCCGACAAGCTGGGCGCCGCGGTTGGTGCGAGCCGCGCGGCGGTCGACGCGGGCTATGTCCCCAACGACTATCAGGTTGGCCAGACGGGCAAGATCGTCGCGCCCGAAGTCTATGTTGCCGTCGGTATCTCCGGGGCTATCCAGCATCTGGCGGGCATGAAGGACAGCAAGACCATCATCGCCATCAACAAGGATGAGGATGCGCCTATCTTCCAGGTGGCGGACATCGGCCTGGTCGGGGATCTGTTCAAGGTCGTGCCGGAACTGACCGGCAAGCTCTGACCTTGCGAGCGATCGGGAAAAGGGCGCGGCCAGCGATGGCCGCGCCCTTTTCTTGTCATTCGCAGTTGATGTCGTTCTTGTCGATGGCGCGGCCCGCCAAGGCGCCGCCCGCGCCGCCCAGGATGGTGCCCAGCGTCTTCGAGCCGCCCGGTGCGATGATGTTACCCAAGACGCCGCCAGCAATCGCGCCGACAATCGTGCCAGTGGTACCGTCGTCGCGCTTGCAATAATAGCGGCCGTCACTGTCGCGGTAAATCTGGTCATTGTCGCGGATCGGACGGCGATGATGACGGGGCGGGCCGCGGCGGTCACTGGGGCGGTCATAGCCATAGCCGCCACCGCCGCCATTGTCCGACATACAGGCGCCAAGCGGTAGCATCGCCAGCATGGCGACGGCGAGAATGGGTTTTTGCACGGGGTCTCTCCTTCTTTTGTTACCCTGCTGGCTGCAACAACCCGGCGCAGCGGCGGTGGTTGCGTGGCGGTACAATTTCGAGGTGAAAAGAAGACCGCCCGCTGCGGCCGCGAGAGGGGGAGCGGCTGCGAGCGGGCGGTGACCGGCGACGAGCGGGGGACTGGGCCGCCGGATGGGGATAGTGGGTTAGTTGGGCAGCGGCCGGTTGATCGCGCCAGCCGACGTGACGAGCGGCGACGTATCCGCCGTAGCGCGTTCGTCGGCCAGGCTGGTCTTGGCGTCGTTGTAGCGGGTGACCAGGTCGTTCTTGAATTCGGTCAGCTTGCCTTCGTCGTAGAGTTTCTTGCCGACATAGC
This sequence comes from Sphingobium sp. 3R8, assembly GCF_020166615.1. Lineage (NCBI taxonomy): Bacteria > Pseudomonadati > Pseudomonadota > Alphaproteobacteria > Sphingomonadales > Sphingobiaceae > Sphingobium > Sphingobium sp. 3R8. The sequence continues at coordinate 176,725 of NZ_JAIQXR010000008.1, forward strand.
CGGCGATGGCGCCGAAGATCAGGGTGCGGATCATGGGATGCTCCATTGTTGCGGGTTCGGGGAGATAACCGGCGGCGGGGCCGGGGGTTCCAAGCCGCATTGCCTGGACGGCCGCTTTTGCTAGGCTTGCGACGGACGGTGCGTCGGGGGAGCCGAATGTCGGGATTCGATCTGGTGTTCGCGGCCTTCGGGCTGTTGCTGGGGCTGGCGATCAGCGAGGTGCTGGGCGGCTTTTCCAGGGCGCTCAAGCTGAAGCGGGGCGCCAGGGCGGTGCGGATCGGCTGGCTAACGCCGCTTCTGGGGCTGTTCGTGCTGCTCGACCTGACCAGCTTCTGGCTGACGGCATACGAGGCGCGGGCGCAGATGGACGCCAATTATCTGACGCTGACGGCGGTGCTGGCGCTGGTCGGGGTCTATTATCTGGCCGCGACCCTGATCTTTCCCGACGAACCGGAGGAATGGCCCGATTTCGATCATTGGTACGACCGGCACAAAAGGCTGGTGATCGGCGGCGTGCTGTGCGCCAATATCGGCAGCATCATCGGCCAGATCGCGCTGGAAATCTATCGGCCATCGACCGGGCCGGCCCTGAGCGCAGATGCCGATTATTGGATGGGGCTGGCGCTGCTGGGGCTGTTCGGGGCGCTGATCGCCCTGCTGTTCGTGCGCCATCGCTGGATCAACGGCGCGCTGCTGGTCGCGCTGATCGCGATCTTGCTGGTCGGCTCGGTCTATATGGACCAGCAGCCGTAAAAGGAGGCGGGCGCCGGAGCGCCCGCCATCCCCGTTTATTCGGCGTGCTGAAGATTGACAGCGGCCATCTTGCCACGACGGTCCTGCTCCAGATCGTAGGAGACGCGGTCCTTTTCGCGCAGCGTGGCGAGGCCAGCGCGCTCGACGGCGGTGATGTGGACGAACGCGTCCGGGCTGCCGTCATCGGGAGCGATGAAGCCATAGCCCTTGTCGGCGTTGAAGAATTTGACGGTTCCGACGATGCTCATGGTAGTTCCTTCTTTCGTGCGGCGCGGCCCGTGTGGTCGCACCGGATCGCTAAAGGGGCAGGGAAAGAAGGAAACAGGTGCCGCAAAGCGCCGAGAACCGTCGATTTGCGACTGTAGCATCCCCCACATAGGGCATGGGGGGCTAAATAGCAAATAGGGGTGGGGCGTGAACCCGATGGCGGATAGGCGGCCACTGTCGCACCTGTCCCCCCGCAGGAAGAAAGGCCCCCTTCGACTGTCTGCCTGCGGCAGTCGCTCAGGACAGGCTTCGACAGGCTCAGGGCGAACGGAGGGAGGGGCGCTCCCGCTTTCACAGGCAGCGCCGATGGCATCACGCACACCGCCCGATCATCCCGCCCCGGCCGTCACCGCCGCGCACCCCGCGTCCCGCGCCAGGACGAAGCCGAAGAAATCGTCGCGGGCGAGGGCGGCGGCCTGTTCATAGGGGCGGCGTTCGGCCTCCTGCTGGGCGGCGATCGCCTCTTCCTCCGCCTCCGTCAGGTCGCGCTCATAATTATCGACGTCGTAGATGCTGTCGCTGGCGTCGCCGTCGAAATCGGGCGGGGGCGGGAAATCGGTGCGCCAGCGGTCCAGCCGGTCGTCCCACCAGAGGCCGCGCAGCCGATGGGCGGCTTCGTCCGGCGGGAGATCGGTAAGATTCGGGGGCGGCGGGGGCCGAAGTTCACACCGTTCATCATCGACGGAAAAGTGCGGATTTTGCGGTTTGTGCAGCGCCATGCGCGCGGCGACGAAGAGGGCTGCCGATGCGCCGGAGGAGAGGGGTGTTTCGGCGTCGACCGGGGCGGGCGTATCGGGCATGGAGCCGTCATAGAGGGTGGCGTCGTCCATGGTTCGTGCGGCCGGTTCCGCGCCGGTACGGGGCAGGCCGAGACGGTCGGCTTCGGCCTGGGCGTCGGCTTCCGGGCAGAGCATGTCGCAATAGGCGGCGAAATCCTGCGCGACGACGCGGGCGAGCGCGGCGTCGGACCCCTCGGCCGGGCAATCGGCCATGCGATCGAGCCGGGCGAGCATCGACATGGCGAGCCGGTTGTCGTGGCGGTGGCGGGTGATTTCATAATTGTCGGGATCGCGGCGGATGGTTTCCTCCGTCCCCATGATGGCGCGGGCGAGCAAGGTGTCGGCCAGCCGCGCGCGGGCGATCAGGATCGCCGCGTCCCAGCCCAGGCGAAAGGCCGCGCCGTCGCGGCGGATGCGCAGCGTGTAGGCGGAGCGGGTGGTGATGAACACGGCTTCGCAGGCGAGGCGGATGACGCCGGTCGCGGCGAGGACTTCGAGAAAGCGGCGCTGGCGCGCGGGGCTCCAGCCATCGACGCGGCTTTGCGGCGCGGGGGCGGGGGTGGGGAGGATGGGGTCGTGATAGGACATGGGTCGCGTGCCTCCGGCTGAGGGGTTTGCCGGTAGGATGGACAGAAAAGGGGCGTGTAGGACAGCGGAATAGGATTTTTAGGAAGGTCAGGGATTGTCGATCGGCCAGCGGGTTTCGCGCGCCTTGCTGCCAAGGTCGATGAGATCGTCATTCGGGCTGCCGGATCGGGCGAGCCGGACTTCGCCGTCCGAGCCAAGAGATTCTTCCCATGGCTGGGCGCGCCGTTCCTGCTTCCTGTGTTGATAGGTTTCGTTGCGGACGCGCTTCATGCGCCGCCAGAGGAGGGGCATGGCGACGAACGGCAGTGCCAGGCAGACGAAGAAAATCCCGAGATTGACGATGTCGTTCATATGCGGCCCCCGGATATCTTCAGGGATATTGCTGGCGACTATGGTGGAGCGCAAGTATCTGAATCCGGTCGGCCATGACGCGATAGACGAGGATATAGTTGGGATGAACCACAGCCTCCCGCGTGCCGGGAACACGGCCGGGACGGTGAAGATAGGGATGGTCGGACAGGCGATCGGCTGCGTACCGGATCGCAGCGCCTATGCGGTCGGCCGCCGCCGGATTCCGTATTTCGATATAGTCGATGACGTTTTCGAGTTTTCGTAGAGCGCTGGCTCTCCAGACGACCGGCAGCACTATGTCGTATTGCGCTCGTCCGCCTTTTTGCGGCGGCCGATAATGGCCTGCATCCGGGCCATGGCTTCGTCATGGGGGATATCGGGTTCGTCCGATGCCATGGCGGCCTCGACCTCCGCACGGAACCATGCGTCATAGGCTTCCGCGTCTTCGGTCGTCGCGAACTCGGACTCGATGGGGGTGAGCTTGGTCATAAGCATAATGTATCAAATAGGCGCATTGGAGCAATAGTAGTGTCTGCGGGTCGATCCGATATGGCCTGGATCTGGCAAAATATTCGGTCATTCGCTGAGTAGGTAGAGTGATACTCGCAGTATCAATAAAACTATAACGAATCTGTAATAAATCTGAATTATTTCAAGGAAATACTGAAGTTCCGGCGATGCCTCCAGTTATAATTTCATCAATTACCGTATGTTTCCAAACTATGCCAATTTGTACACCCAATTCATCATCGCCTATGCGGCCAGAATACACTCCAAGAAAGTTAAGGCCTTCACCAATCACTGCTTTCGAAAAATCTTCCTCACCATCAGGCATGATCCATCCTCGACGTAAGACGACAACAGGTGATCCTGACATCCCTTCTCTTGTTGCAGTATCTATGTATATCAAAGGAAGGTTTTTGACATCGAAATTTGTTTCGCTGGCAATCGATGCACGTTTCCATAATGGAAATCCCTTTCCACCATCCATTCCTTTAGGAAAGCCCAGCACGAACGCATCATCGCCAACCCGACCGGAAAAAGAAATCCATTCGTCATGAGTATTTACTGGTTCATTATACAGTCTGCCGTCGACATCTAAATTATCAATTGGCAAAACACCAACGTCAATGTCGGTGCCATGAATCGGATGAATAAGCCATTTCGGATTTCCATTTTCATCATATAAATCTATTTGCCATGTTTCATGCTTAAGGCGAAGAAATTCGCTGCCTTCGTCGAAGGCGACTGAGACTTGAAGTGCAATCCATTCTGGTAACCAGCCCAAGGTACTCATTGGTTTAT
>NZ_JAIQXR010000080.1:0-208 GCF_020166615.1 Sphingobium sp. 3R8
ATCGCCCCTTCCTCTTATCGTGAACATGCCGCGCGCCGTGCCGACCGCACACGGTGGTCGGCGACAACGGTACCGAGTTGACCTCGTCGGCCATCCTCAGCTGGTCGCAGGAGCGTCTGATCGAATGGCATTACATCGCCCCAGGCAAGCCGATGCAGATGGTGTATTTCAGTCGGCAGTTGGAAGGCGCCGATCGGTGATATGGGGG
>NZ_JAIQXR010000009.1:0-170126 GCF_020166615.1 Sphingobium sp. 3R8
AAGCGGCGCCCTTCGGCGCCGTTTTTCGTTGTAGGGCGCGAAATCCTTACTCACGTTAACCAAATCTTGGCACAAGCCTTGCTCTAATGTCCTCGCTAGCAAGTGAGGATTTTAGTCGTGTCGGCTTTCGCAGACATATCAGTAACCGGGAGTTCGACAGGTAATCGCGTCACCAACGCGATTGCGATGGCGAGCCGCCGTACTGGTGTCGACTTCTCCTATTTGCTCGGTCAGGCCAAGATCGAATCCAGCCTGAACCCCACGGCCCGTGCGGCGACATCGTCCGCCACCGGCCTCTATCAGTTCATCGACCAGAGCTGGCTCGCCGTCGTCGACAAGCATGGCAGCGAATATGGGCTGGGCTGGGCGTCCGACGCGATCCAGCAGAGCGGCGGCCGCTATTATGTGGCCGACCCCGACCTGCGCAAACAGATATTAGACCTGCGCAAGCACCCCGAAACCGCGTCGGTCATGGCGGCGGAACATGCGGCCGACAACAAGGCCTATCTGGAATCGAAGCTGGGCCGCGAAGCCCAGCCGGTCGATCTCTACCTCGCCCATTTCCTCGGCGTCGGCGGTGCCTCCAAATTCCTGTCGGTCCATGACCGCGCGCCGGATGCGACGGCGGCATCGCTGTTCCCGTCCGCGGCGCGCGCCAACCGTTCGATCTTCTTCGACAAGCAGGGCCACGCTCGCAGCTTCGCCGACATCCGTGACCGCTTTGCGTCGAAGCTCCAGAAGAACTCCGACGGCCTCGGCGCCGACATCCAATATGCCTCCGCTGCGCTGCCTTCGGGCGCGAAGACGGTCCAGCCCGCCGACTATGTGCGGATCGAAACCCAGCGCCTCGCCGAGCAGCCTGACATCATGGTCAAGCCGCAACCGCAGACCGCCCGCCTCGCCTATCTCATGCTCGCCACCCTCGGAAGGTAAACGGCCGCAATGTCTCCTGCCCAAGTCAAAGCGAAGATCTGGATGAGCGCCGTCAAGGGCGCCGTGCTGCCGTTCGCCACGCTGATGGTCGTCGTGTTCATGATGGTCCCGGTGCCGGCGATCATGCTGGACATCGGCTTCATCACCAACATCATGATTTCCCTTGCGGTGCTGATGGTGGCGCTGAACGCGGGCAAGCCGCTCGATTTCTCCAGCTTTCCCACCGTGTTGTTGTTCGCGACCCTGCTGCGTCTCGCGCTCAACGTCGCCTCGACCCGCGTCGTGCTGGTGCAGGGACATGAAGGCTCCGACGCGGCCGGGCAGGTGATCGAAGCCTTCGGCCACTTCCTGATCGGCGGCGACTATGTCGTGGGCATCTTCGTCTTCGCCATCCTGATGATCATCAACCTTGTCGTCATCACCAAGGGCGCGGGACGCGTGTCCGAAGTGTCGGCGCGTTTCACCCTGGACGCCTTGCCGGGCAAGCAGATGGCGATCGACGCCGACCTGAACGCCGGTTTGATGACGCCGGAAGAAGCCAAAATCCGCCGCGTCGAAGTCGCGACCGAGGCGGACTTCTACGGCTCGATGGACGGCGCCAGCAAGTTCGTGAAGGGCGATGCGGTCGCTGGCATCCTGATCCTGGTCATCAACATCGTCGGCGGCATCATCCTGGGCGTGGTCAGCCATGGCCTCGCCATTGGCGAAGCCGCGCAGACCTATATCATTCTGGCGATCGGCGACGCGCTCGTGGCGCAGATCCCCGCGCTGCTGCTCTCCATCGCCGCCGCCTCCATCGTCACCCGCGTCAAGAGCGAGCAGGATCTGGGCGGCCAGATCGCCGGCCAGTTCGGGTCGGGCCGCGCCTGGGTGCCGGTCGCCGCGATCCTGGGCTTTCTGGGCATCCTGCCTGGCATGCCCCATCTCATCATCCTGTCGGCCGCGGCGGTCGCCGGTGGCATTGCCTGGCAATTGCGCAAGGCTGTCCAGAAAAAGGCGGCCGAGCCTGCGCCGGTCGCCCCCGCGCCCAACCCGGCCGTCATCGAATGGGACGATGTGTCGGACGGCGCGATCCTGGGTCTCGAGATCGGCTATGGCCTCATCAGCCTGGTGGACGAGCGCAAGGGCGCGCCGCTCATGGCCCGCATCACCGGCATCCGCCGCCAGCTATCCAAGGAACTGGGTTTCGTCGTGCCGATGGTTCGCGTGAAGGACAATCTGGCGCTCGAACCCAATCAATATCGCATCACCATCGCGGGCGTGGTCGTGGGCGAGGACGAAATCTGGCCCGACGATCTGCTCGCGCTCGACAGCGGCGCGCTGGAAGGCACGGTCGCCGGTCGCCCGGCCAAAGACCCGACCTTCGGCCTCGACGCCGTCTGGATATCGCAGGCCAAGCGCAGCGAAGCCGTGGTTGCGGGCTATACCGTCGTCGATCCGCCGACGGTGGTCGCCACGCACCTCAATCAGCTCATCGCGATGAACGCCGCCGAAATGTTCGGCCTGGATGAAGCGCGCAAGCTGCTCGACAATCTGAAGGACGCTGCGCCGCAACTGGTCGATGGCCTGACGCCCGGCACGCTCAGCCTGACGCAGATCAGCGCTCTGTGTCGCGCCCTGCTGGGCGAAGGCATCGCGCTCAAGGACTTCCGCCGCATCTGCGAGGCGATGGTCGACGCCGCACGCCCCGACATGAGCCACGAACAACTGGTCGAGGCGGTGCGCCAGCGCATCGGCGCGCTCATCATCCAGGGGCTCGTCCCGGTCAAGATGCCGCTGCCGGTCATCACCCTTGACGGCGATCTCGAAGGCTTGCTGGCGCAGGCCATGCGCGTCGCGGGCGACGCCAAGCATCCGATCGAACCCGCGCTCGCCAACCGCATCGTCGAAGCGGTGATTCATGCCGCCCGGCCGCTGATGGGGCAGGCGCGCAACTTCGCCATCGTCACCTCGCCGGTCGCGCGTCGCGCGCTCGCCCGGCTGTTCAAGCCGCATTTGCCCGAAACGCCAGTGCTGTCCTTCCTCGAAATTCCCGATGGCAAGGGCGTTGAAGTGGTCGCCGTGGTCGGCAATGAACAACGTCCCACGCCCCGCCACGACCCCGCACCGCGCCAGGAACAAACGCGCGAGCGGGTCGCCTGAAAGGAGGCTGAGCCATGTATATGAACAAGATTGCGGCTGGCGCCCACACCTATGGCAAGCCTGGCGAAAACAGCCCGGAACGGCTGGCCCGCCAATATATGCCGCTGGTGCGCAAGATCGCCTGGCACGTCCATGGCCGCGTTTCCACCGCGATAGAGATAGAGGATCTGCTCCAGATCGGCATGGTCGCACTGGTCGAATCCGCCAACAGCTTCGAGGATCGGGGTCTGGGCTTCGCCGCCTATGCCCAGTTGCGCGTGCGCGGCGCGATGATCGACCATCTGCGGCGGCAGGCAACGATTTGCCGGTCGGCAATGGCCAGGCGGAAACAACTTGCCGGGGTCCGCAACCGGCTGGAGCAGAAGCTCGGCCGCCTGCCGACCGAGGCCGAAATGTCGGCCGACATGGGGCTTGAGCCGGCCGCCTATCGCGAGATCGCCGACAGCGTCGAAATGGTTCAGCATACCAGCATGGACGAAGTCTATTCCGACCAGTCGATGTGGTTCGCGGACGTGGAGGATCGCGCCGACGACATCATGGAACGTGAGTCCCTCAAAAAAGCGCTGGCCGCCTGCATCGGCGAACTGCCCCAGCGCGAAGCGATGGTCCTGCAACTCTATTTCGTCGAGGAACTGAACCTGGAGGAAATCGGCCACACGCTGGACATCGGCGCCGCCCGCGTCTGCCAGATCAAGAAAGCGGCGCTCGACAAGCTGCGCGAAAAACTGCGCGACTGGGACGACTGACCTTCAGGCTGGCGGTGTTCCCGCGAAGGCGGGAACCCGGTCCTACGATCTCCATGACGCGCCCAACGGCTGATTACCTAATCCATCACTCATCATTCGCCGCCAGCGGCCCGACCCGCCGCCCATCCGTCGTCGGCCAGCGGAACCGCAACGGACGATAGCTTTGCGTGCGCCACCACGGATCGGCGACCTGGAACAGGCCATGTTCTTCCGCCTTGCGCCCCAGATCCTTGCGCGCCGTCAGCGCGGCCAGCATCGGCGCGGCGAACAGGCCGGCGACCACCGGCGACATCCAGCCCAGGCTGCCGGCCTTCACCGCCATCGCGGTCAGCCCCGCGCCCAGCAGCAAATGCCATTTGAACAGCCAGATCGCACTGGTGATCGCCATGCCGTCGCGATCGCGGGTCTGCCCGTTCCAGCTTGCCTTGCGGCCCATCAAGATGCTGAACAGGTTGATCGTCTGCGTCAGCATCGCCACCGGCGCCATCAGGATCGACAGGATGATATCGACCAGAACGCCGCGCGTCATTCGCGCCGCGCCGCCAAAACCGATGCGCCGGGCCGGATCGGCCATCGCCCAGATGATCGCCAATATCTTTGGACCGAACAACAGCACCGCCGTCAGCGCCAGCAATCCGCCCGACGGCAGGATCGCGGCGGGCGGCCACACCCCGGCCAGCGCGCCACCCAGCACCACCAGCATCAGCGCCAGCCACAGCGGCGACGTGCAATAGGCCGACGCGCCGACCAGCAACTGGAACCGGCTGACCGGATGCAACCCGGCGATCTTCACCAGCAACGGCACATGCTGGATATTGCCCTGGCACCAGCGCCGGTCGCGGGTGAACAGGTCCGGCATGGAGGGCGGAAATTCCTCGAAACTGTCGTCGGCCGTGACCATATGCACGTCCCAGCCGCGCCGCCGCAGCAGGGCGGCCTCCAGCATGTCGTGGCTCAAAATATGCCCGCCGAACGGCGCACGGCCCGGCAGTTCGGGCAGGCCGCAGCTTTGCGCGAAGGCGCTTACCCGCACGATCGCATTATGGCCCCAGAACATGCCCTCCGATCCCGCCCACCAGATCATGCCCGCGGCGGACGTCGGACCGAACAGGCGGCTGGCGAATTGCTGCCAGCGCGCGAACAACGTGGCCGCGCCCATCACGGTGGGGACGGTCTGGATCAGCCCGACATGCGGATGCCGCTCCATGTCGGCGGCGAGGCGGGCCATCGTCTGCCCGCTCACCACGCTGTCGGCGTCCAGCACCACCATATAATCGTACCCGCCGCCGAAACGCTGCACCCATTCGGCGATATTGCCTGGCTTGCGGCCGATGTTGAGCGCGCGCCGACGATAATGAACCGGGCGGGAGAAGGAGGCGCGCATTTCCTGATAGGCGCGGCGCTCCACCTCGCCACTTTCGGGACTGGAGTCCGACAGGATGAAAAATTCGAACCGCTCGCCGCCCATCACCTGCGCCAGCGACCGCTCCATGATCGACAGCCGGCCCAGCACGCCCAGGAAATCCTCATTGCACACCGGCAGCAGGATCGCGGTCTTGCCCTTCAGCGGGGTGGCGGCATTCAGCGGACGCGGCGTCACGCTCCGCCCCTTGCCAACCGTCAGCAGCAGGAAGCCGATCATTGCGGTGGCGAAGCCGAAGGCGATCCAGGCGAACAGCGGAATGAAGAGCGCGAGATAGACGCCTTCCCACGCGGAAATACCGTCCAGCCCGATCGATCGGCGCATTTCATGCGCAGCCATCGCGGCGGGCAGCAGGGCGAGCAGCACCACCAGCAGGCGGCGCGCCCAGATGTCGATATTGAGCGGGCGGCGCGCGATCAGGTCGGGCCGGGCGCCGAAATCCTGTTCCGGCATCGCCAGCGGATTTTCCGGCGGCACCTGTTCAAAGGCGCGCGCCAGCGGCTTGCCCCCGGCATCGGTGGTCGGCGCCTGCACGCCTCCATTCCCCATCATTCCTCAGACCCATCGCGATTGACCCAATATGTCACAACCGCCCGATGCATAGACGGTTCCCGCTAAGCGCCCAGCGGATAATGCACATATTCGCTCAATCCGCGATCGCCGGTCCGCAACTGGAGCCGAATATCGGCCGACTTGCCCTGCGCGCGCTTGATGTCGAGCACCGTCCGGAACAGGCCGTCGCGGCCCAGCACCGGATAACCGGCCTTCTTGATGAGCGTACCGCCGGCTACGTCCGCCCAGATATCGGGCTTGCTCCCCGCAGCTGCGCCCGCAAAGTCGATCACCAGCCGATCGGCATCGCCGTCGCCGCGCCCGCGCCAGACATTCTCGACGATGGCGATGCCGGCAGAGGCCGGCGCGGGCGCCGCGGACCAGTCGAGCCGATAGGCCAGGTCGATCCGCGCCCCCGCGCGCGGCGCGGCATCGGGCGTCCAGTAGGCGGCGACATTGTCGGTATATTCGCTGTCGGTGGGGAAGGCGTAGAGGCGTACGGCGCCTGCACCCAGCGGCTCGGTCGGCGTCGACCAGAGCGAGGGGCGGCGATCGTAGAAGACGCCATCATCCTGATAATGGTCGAAGTCGCGGTCGCGTTGCAGCAGGCCGAAGCCCTTGGGGCTCACTTCCTTGAAGGCGCTGAAATGCGGCGCGGACGGGTTCACGATCGGCCGGGCATGGGCGGTCCCGTCGGCGCTGGCGATCGACAGCATGTCGCTGTCATGGATTTCCGGCCGCCAGTCGGTCCCCTGGATGCGGTTCGCCTGATCGTACCAGAACATGCTGGTCATCGGCATCAGCCCCAGTTCGGGGATGGTGCGTCGGGGGAAGAGGGCGGCGGTGATATCCTGCCGCACCCCCTGCGGCCCCAGGCTGCTGACGAAACGGAACGCGCCGCTGATCGATGCGCCGTCGAGCAACGCATAGATAGTGACGCTGCTTGCGCCCGTCCGTTCCAGCCAGAAATGGGTGAAGCGGGGAAACTCTTCCTTGCCGGCCAGACTGGTGTTGATCGCGATCGCGCGGGCCGACAGGCCGAATTGCTTCTGCGGGCTGGGCGCGCGGAAATAGCTTGCGCCGAGGAAGGACAGCCAGTCGCCGTCGCGCGTCGCATTCATGATGCGGAAACCGGCAAAGCCCGCATCCGGCCCCAGCGCCGCCACGGCATTGCCTGGGGGCGTGTCGAACATGGTCGGATCGTAGCGCAGCGGGGTCGCGCGCCCTTTTTCCACGATCGCGATCGACACTGGCTGGGCGGCGTTCACCGAAAGCGGGAAGAAACGGACGCCGGTGTCGCCGGGCAGGTCGCCCCATAGGGTGCGCTCGTCGCGGAACCGCGCCTGATGCAGGGCGTCATAATCGACCTTCGCCGCGCCGGGATGCGGCGGCGTCTCCCTGAACGGCGCGCGGGCGAGGCGCTGCGCCTGCCCGACCAGTCGATCCCATGAAAAGACGTCGCCGCCAGTCTGGGCCAGCAGCATGTCCGGAAGAAGAAGGGCGGATGCGGATGCGGCGATCATCGCGCGTCGGTTGATCTGGGTCATGGCCTTTATCATGGGAGGCACAACCGGCGAAGCCAAGTCTGTATCCGCGCCTCCATGCGAAGAAGCCTCCGCCCGGGGGGACGGAGGCTTCAAACAGGCTGGTCGTTCGATCGAAGGTGTCGCCCCCGGCACGGTGGGGACTGTTGATGTGCCGGGGGCCACTTGGGCGGCTGGCGGTGACCAAGACCTCAGCCGACCAATCTTGTTACGCCTTAGCCGATCAGCTTGAGCACGCCCTGCTGGCTCTGGTTGGCCTGGGCCAGCATCGCGGTCGACGCCTGGCTCAGGATCTGCTGCTTGGCGAGCGCCGTCGTTTCGGCCGAGAAGTCGGCGTCTTCGATGCGGCTGCGGGCGTCGGTCAGGTTGGTGATGTTGTTGGTCAGGTTGTTGACCGTCGATTCGAGGCGGTTCTGCACCGCACCGAGGTTGGCGCGGGTCGTGGCGATCGAAGCGATCGCGGTGTCGAACGTGTCGAGGTCAGCCGAGGTGCCGGTGGTGACATCGACCGCCAAAGCGTTGGTCATTGCGGTCGTCACGTCGTCCAGCGTGATGTCGACAGTGTCGGACGCGTTGGCGCCGGCCTGGATCGTCACGGTGGCGGTGGAACCGTCGAACAGCTTCGTGCCGTTGAATTCGGTGTTCGCCAGCGTATCGGTGATCTGGGTCTGGAGCTGCGCGACTTCCGCCTGGATGTTCGCCTTGGCGTCGGTGTCGTTGGTGCCGTTCAGCGCCTGGACCGACAGTTCACGCATACGCTGCAGCATGTTGGTGACTTCGCCGAGCGCACCTTCCGCCGTCTGCGCCAGGCTGATGCCGTCATTGGCGTTGCGGACGCCCTGGGTCATGCCCTTGATCTGCGCCGTCATGCTCGAAGCGATGGCGAGACCGGCGGCGTCGTCCTTCGCGCTGTTGATGCGCTTGCCGGTCGACAGGCGTTCCATCGCGGTGCTCAGCGACTTGCTGGCCATCGACGAAGCATTGGCCGAGCGCAGCGCTGCAGTGTTGGTTCCGATAACAGTCATGGTGTTCCCTTTCGTTTCACTATCAGGTCGCTGCCATCCGTTAGAGCGCTTGCGGCCTCGAAAGGGGATAACGGCGGGGCGCCATGGGCTTTTAGCGCCGATGTCGATTTTTTTGGAAAGGGCGTGATTCGGGCGGTCCGAAAACCCCCCTACGCGGGCGCGACGCGCGCGCCTTAGACCAAGGTCGAAGATATTGCCGTTTTTGCCGGAAAAAAACTGCCGCATTGCGGCAAGCCGGCAGACGGCATTAACTATCTGATAACCACAGACGGGCTATTTGTTAACCATCGAAGGGGGTTGGGGCGTACGGGGGTACAAGCCAGCCAAATGATGGGGTTTTGTTCATGTCGACACTAGACGTGAGCCGTGGCGTCTGCGCGCTTCTTCCGGGGCTGCAGCACTGGCTTGAAAATGCCTTCTATGAAGTGCGCATCGTCGATGCGGCCGACCCCCGTGACAGGGACGACCGGCGTATCCTGCTGGCGACCGAGATCGGTCACGCCACCTATCGGGACATCCTGATCAACGTTATCGACGGTGCGCCTTCGCTGCTGTCCGCCGCCAATGGTCTGCCGGCGCGGGTCGCCTTTGGCATAGCGGACATGGGCTTCGCCTTCGCCCTCATCGCCGAACTGGCCCGTCCCGCCGCGATCCCCGCGGTCGGCGACAGCGGCAGCGCCCGCCTGATGACGCTGGCCGGCCGTGTCGCCCGCAGCGACGCCACCGTCCTGATCCAGGGCGACACCGGCACCGGCAAGGAAGGCATGGCGCGCTTCCTGCACGCCCAGTCGGGTCGCACCGCCCACGACTTCATCGCCGTCAACTGCGCGGCGCTCCCGGAAACCATGATGGAAGCGATGCTGTTCGGTCATAAGAAGGGCAGCTTCACCGGCGCATCCAATGCGTCGGAAGGGCTGTTCCTCGCGGCGGACGGCGGCACGCTCTTCCTCGACGAAATCGCCGAACTGCCGCTCTCGCTCCAGTCCAAGCTGCTGCGCGCGCTGCAGGAAGGCGAAGTGCTGCCGGTCGGCGCCACCCATCCGGTCCCGGTCAATGTCCGCATCATCGCGGCCTGCAACCGCAATCTCGCTAACGAGGTCGCCGCCGGCCGTTTCCGCGAAGATCTTTACTGGCGCTTGAACGTCATGCCGCTGGAACTGCGCCCGCTGGCCGAACGCCCCGGCGATGTCGCCGCGATCGCCGCCGCCATGCTGCTGCGCCAGCAGGACATGGGCAAGGCCGGCTTCGTCTGGCCGACCGCCGCAGCGATGGACAAGCTCACCGCCCATGTCTGGCCCGGCAACGCCCGCGAACTGGGCAATGTGCTCCAGCGCGCGCTGGTGCTGCGCGACGGCGCGATGATCGAGGCGGACGATCTGCATCTGGCCCGCGCGCCGCAGCCGCTGCGCGTCGTCACGCCGATCGTCGCGCCTGCGTCGATCGCAGTCGAGCCGACCCGCCTGCGCGACGTCGCCCATCACAGCAAGCTGGAAGCCATCCGCATCGCCCTGCGCGAAACCGATGGCCACCGCGCCGCCGCCGCCCGCAAGCTGGGCATTTCCGAACGCACGCTTCGCTATCGGCTCGCCGAGATGCGCGAGCTGGCAGCGGCTTGAAGGAGGGCTGAACCATGGCCATCAACGGCATTTCACCCACCGACAGCGTGATGGCGATCCGCAACGCCATCCTGCAAAAGAATGCGGCGCTGCGCGATGTCGCCTCGACCGGTCCGGTCGACGGCGCGTCGGGCGCCGGCGGCACGCAGGGCACGGCGCCCGGCGGCTTCACCGAAGCGCTCAACAGCGCGCTGCAACAGGTCAACGGCCTGCAGAATCAGGCCGGCGAGGCGGCAGCGTCGTTCGAACGTGGCGAAACCACCGATATCGCCGCGGTCATGCTGGCCAAGCAGCAGGCGTCGGTCAGCTTCGAGGCGACCCTCCAGGTCCGCAACAAACTCCTGTCCGCCTATAAGGACATTATGAGCATGCCGGTTTAAACCATGAGCGAGAACGCACTCAGCACCAATGTCGGCGCATCGGCGCCTGCTCTCCCCTCCAGCACCTCCTTCGGGGGCGGGGCCAAGGGAATGGACGCGCTCAAGGCGCGCCTGACCGGCTTCATCAAGCAGCCTGCGGTGGCGAAGAGCCTGCCGCTGCTCGGCCTGCTCGGCACCGTCGCGGTGGCCGGCGCGGCCTGGCTCGCGCTGCGCGAACCGCCCCAGCGCGACCTGTTCCGCGCCTTGCCCGATACCGACAAGTCGGCCGTCGCGCAGGTGCTGGACCAGAACGGCATCAAATATGGCTTCGACAATAGCGGCGGCATGACCGTCGGGCAGGACGATTATTTCAAGGCGAAGATGATGCTCGCCGCGCAGGGGTTGCCCAAGAGCGCGCCCGACGGCAACAGCATGATCGACAGCCTGCCGATGGGGGCTTCGCGCGCCGTTGAAGGCGAAAAGCTGCGCTCGGCCCGCGAAATGGATCTGGCCCGCACGATCGAGGCGATCGACAGCGTCGAAACCGCCAAGGTGCATCTCGCCGTCGAGCCGCCCAGCGTCTTCCTGCGCGAACGGAGCAAGCCGTCCGCTTCGGTGATGCTGCGTCTCGCCAATGGCCGCACGCTTACCGACCAGCAGGTCAGTGCGATCGTCCATCTCGTCGCCTCCTCGATCCCGGAACTCAACCCGGACGATATCTCGGTGGTCGACCAGAATGGCCGCCTGCTCAGCAACAATGACGGCAACGCCGCCGACGATCGCCAGCTCGCCGTTCAGGGCAAGATCGAGGATCGCTATCGCCAGTCGGTGATCGCGCTGCTGACGCCGATCCTGGGCACCGGCAATTTCTCGACCGAGGTCCATGCCGAACTGAATTTCGCCGAACGTCAGGCGACCCGCGAAACCTATCCGCAGGACGAAGCCCGTCTGCGCAACGAAACCGGCACCTGGGCGTCCGATCCGCGCGGCCAGGGCGCGGGCGAAGCATCCGGCATTCCCGGCGCGCTCAGCAATCAGGCCCCGGTCAACCCGACCGTGACCCAGACCAACCCCAATGGCCAGGCCGTGGCGCAGGGCCAGACCGCGCAGGGCGCGCAGGCGGGTCAGCCCGGCACCCCGCCCAACCCGCTGATGAAGACCGAAGAAACGTTCAACCGCAGCTTCGAGCTGGGCCGCGAAGTGTCGGTCACCCGCGACGCCATCGGCACGGTCAAGCGCCTGTCGGTCGCTGTCGCGCTCGACACCGCGCCGGACGGCAAGGCGCGCACGCCGCAGGAAATCGCCGCGCTGGAAGCGCTGGTGAAGGGCGCGGTCGGCTTCGACCAGGCCCGCGGCGATGTGGTGGCCCTGTCCTCGCGCAGCTTCCTCAAGACGGCGGAGGTTACCCCGCCCTGGTATGAAGCCGACTGGATGTCGCCGCTGGTGCGCAACATATCGGCCCTGCTGGTCGCGCTGCTGGTCATCTTCGGCATCGGTCGCCCGCTGCTCAAGCGCCGCGCCGCCGCACCGGACGCCCTGGCTGCGCCGACCCCGGAGGAAGGCCAGCGCATCGGTCGCGAGATTTCGAGCGAGATCACCAAGCAGGCGACTGCCGCGACACCCGACGGTGCCGCGCCCAAGATCACGCTCGACATGATCTCCTCCACTTACGACTACGCCCAGCGCGCAGACCTCATCCGCAACTTCGTCAAGCAAGACCCCGATCGCGCCGCGCTCGTCGTCCGTGACCTCCTGAAGGAGGGGAAGAAGGAAAATGCCTGAGATCGTTCCCGGTCGTCCCGAGGCGCTGAAGGGCAGCGCCGCCGCCGCCGTCCTCCTCATGCTCTTCGATGAAGACGAAGCCGCCCAGATCCTCTCGCGTCTCGAACCCGAAGAAGTGCGTCAGCTCGGCTATGCCATGTACGACGTGCAGGATGTCGATCCCGAAGAGGTCAACGAAGCGCTCGATCATTTCGTGACCAAGGCGAAGAAGCGCACCACCATCGGCTATGGCGCGACCCGCCATATCCGTGGCGCCATGACCAAGGCTTTGGGCGAGGAACGCGCGGAAACCATCCTGGCCCGCATCACCCCGCCGACCCGCTCCACCCAGCTGGAAATGCTCAAATGGATGGACGCCAAGGAAATCGGCACGCTGATCGAGATGGAGCATCCGCAGATCATGGCGATCGTGCTGGCCCATCTGGAAGCGCCCGTCGCGGCCGACGTGCTGCAATTGCTGCCGTCCGAATATCAGGAAGAGATCGTCTATCGCATCGCTACGCTCGGCCCGGTGTCGAACGAGGCGCTCGACGATCTGGAACAGTTGCTGCTGCGCGGCCCGGTCAAGAAGCAGGGCGCGGCGTCGCAGCGCGGCGGCACGGTCGAAGCGGCCGCGATCATGAACAATGTCCGCAAGGACAATGAACAGCGGATCATGAAGGCCGTCGCCAAGCGCGACAAGATGATCGCCCAGACGATCGAGGAGGAGATGTTCGTCTTCGACAACCTGATCGACATGGACGACAAGAATCTCGGCACGCTGATGCGCACCGTCGACAGTCAGGTGCTGGTCGTGGCGCTCAAGGGTGCGAACGACATGCTCAAGGCGAAGATCTTCAGCTCCATGTCGGCCCGCGCCGCGCAGGCGATCGCCGACGAGATCGAGGAACGCGGCCCGATCCGCCTCGCCGAAGTGATCGACGCGCAGAAACTCATCATCGCCACCGCGCGCCGCATGGCGGACGCGGGCACCATCATGCTGGGCGGCAAGGGGAACGACTTTGTCTAACTTCTGGGGGGGCGTCGCGGTTCAGGATGCGACGCCGGTCGCGGTCGCGGGCTTCCGTCCCGTCGAAGGCGGCTTTCGCAGCCTCTATGCCAGCCTGCCCGGCCAGACCGGGACCGGCACGATGCGCAACGGCGTGATCGAGGCGGAACCGGAAATCGACCTGATGGAGGAGGCCCGGATGGAAGCCTTCACCATGGGCTTCGATGAAGGCTGCCGCGTCACCGCCCAGACCCATGGCGAAGAAAGCGATGCGCGCGAGCGCCTGACGCAAGCGCTCGAAACGCTTGCCCCCGCACCCAGCGGCATGCTGTCCACCATGCTCTCCGCCACCGTCGTCCGCCTGGTCGAACAGATTGTCGGCGAAGTGGAGATCGACATCGAACGGTTGGTGCAGCGCTGCGACAGCGTTGCCGCCTTCATCGAGAATGAAGAGGGCAAGAGCGCCCTGCATCTCCATCCCGACGACATCACCTTGCTGGAAGGCGAGACGATCGGCGTCAAGCTGGTCGGCGACAAGGCGATGCATCGCGGCTGCGTGCGTCTGGAAACCGCCGATGGCTGGGTCGAGGATGGCCCGGACGTCCGCCTGGCGCGCCTGCGCGCGCTGATGGACGATATGGAAGGGAAAGCATGATCCGCGCCGCGCTGGCCCAGGCGGAAAGCCTGTTCGACCATCTCCAGGTGCAAAACCGTGCGCCCCGCCGGATCGGCCGTCTCGTCAGCCATGATGCCGGCATGTTGGAAGTCACTGGTTTCCGCCGCCCGATCGGCTCTGGCGCCCGCGTCATGGCCAGCGACGGCTCCGTCTGCCGCGCCGAAGTCGTGGGCTTCCGCGGCGACCGCACCCTGCTGGTCCCGCTCGATGCCGACGCCCCGCTGGAAAACGGCATCCGCGTCGAACCCGACAGCCAGGCCAATATGGTGCAGGTCGGCGATGGCCTGATCGGTCGCGTCATCGACGCCATGGGCCAGCCGCTCGACCGCAAAGGGCCGATCATCGCGGGCGGCACCTGGCCATTGAACGGCGTGAAGGGCAATGTCCTCGACCGGGGCCGCGTCACCGAAGCGTTCGATCTGGGCGTCCGCGCCGTCAACGCGCTGCTCACCGCCGGGCGTGGCCAGCGCATCGCCATCATCGCTGGCTCCGGCGTCGGTAAATCCGTGCTGATGGGCCAGATGATCGCCGGGGCTGAAGCCGATATCGTCGTCGTTGGCCTGATCGGCGAGCGCGGCCGCGAAGTCAGCGACTTCCTCGAAACCAAACTCAAGCACACGATGCACAAGAGCATCGTCGTCGCCGTCCCCGCCGATCATCCCCCGGTGCTGCGCCTGCGCGCCGCCGCACGTGCCACCGCCATCGCCGAATATTATCGTGCGCGGGGCAAGAAGGTGTTGCTCCTCATCGACAGTCTCACCCGCTGCGCCCATGCCCAGCGTGAAATCGGCCTGGCTCTGGGCGAACCGCCCGCGATGAAGGGCTATCCGCCCTCCGCCCTCGCGCTCATCCCCCGTCTGGTCGAGCGGGCAGGGGTGGACGCCCGCACCGGCGGGTCGATCACCGCGCTCTACACCGTGCTGGCCGATGGCGACGATACTGACGATCCCATCGTGGACGCGGCCCGCGCCATCGTGGACGGCCATTTCGTCCTGTCGCGCCATCTGTCCGAACAGGCGATCTTCCCCGCCATCGACATCGGCAAGTCGCTCTCGCGCGTCATGGCCGACGTCGTGCCGGACGAACATCGCATGGCCGCCGCCAATTATCGCCGCCTCTGGGCCGCCTATGAGGAAAATCGCGATCTCATCCTGATGGGCGCCTATCGCCCCGGCAACGACCCGGTCATCGACGAAGCCGTCCGCCGCCGTCAGGAAATCCTCGACTTCATTCGCCAGGACCAGAAGAGCCGCATCGACCTCGACACCAGCGCCGATGCGCTGGTCGCGGGCTTTAGCGCATGAAGGGGCTGGTCGGCCGCCGTCAGCGCGTGCTGCGCGTCCGCCATGTCCAACATGCCATGGCGGTCGCGGAAACGGCTCGCGCGCGCGACGAAGCCGATGGCCTTGCCCGCAATATCGACCGCTTGCGCAAGGTGCGCAGCGAATTGTTCGAGACGGAGGGCATGGCCACCGGCGCGTCCTTCGCCGCCATGCAGGAACTGGCGACCCGGCTGGAACAGGCCGGGCGACAGCTTGACGGCGCGCTTTATGATGCCAAGCGCAAGGTCGAGGCCAAAGAAGGCATGACTCTTGCAGCGAACCGCGAGAAGGAAATCGCCACCCGCCTCAAGGACCGCGCCCGCGCGGATCTGGAGGAGTGGCGTGAGACAAGGCTTGCCGCGCTGCCGCGCTATCGCCGGATGCAGCGTAACGGGGACGTTTGATGATGACCATGCTGACCAGCCTCAAGGCGCTCTTGTTCGCCACGCCCGCATCGCCGGGTGTTAAGACCGACGCCATGTCGGCCGAGGGCAGCACGGACTTCGCGCAAGTGTTGAACAGCGTGGGCACTATGCCGACCGTCGCCGCGCAGCCGGCTGCGCCGGTTGCCGCCGCAACGGAAAGTGTCGCGCCCGTTATAAATAGCATTGAAAATCAAGAGATTGATGTGCCTGACTGGCATCCTGCCATCGCGATTGCGACACCGCCGGTTGCCTCTGTCGCACCCTTGCCAAAATCGGGAAAACCCCAAACAACTGTCCAGCTCGTCGTCGCACTTTCCGAGGCGGACGAGGCGTTCGCGCCCGCCACGCCCGCCACGCCCGCCACGCCCGCCACGCCCGCCGCACCGGTCGAGCCAACAGTCGAGATCGTTTCCCTGAACGATGACGACGCGCGGGACGACATTTCCTTGCCGCAACAGGCGCAGGGTGCCGGGGCTTCTTCGGCGCTGCCCGCGGCCATAATGGTTGCCAAGGCCCCGATCGCCCCTGCCACCGTCGAGCGGTCCGTGCCTGCGCCGGTCAAGGCGCATCCCGCGCGGCCGCACGATGCCGTTTCGGCCGATCCTGTCGCCGCCTCGCTGCCGACCGAAACATCCGGGGCGCAGGACACGCACGAACCGTCGGCGTCCGAAGACGAGACGATGCCCGTTGCGCAGGACGACTGCCAGCCGCCGGCTCAGCCGACCGCGCCTGTTCCAATCGCTGCGCCCGTCATCGCGCAACCCGAAATAGCACCGGCCGAAGCAGCACCGGCCGAAGCGGTCCAGGCCAAGGCCGCTGGTCCGTCCCCCGTCTCGCGATCGACCGCCGCACCGTCCCCCATGCCGCGGTCCGTCCCGGACGCATCGGTCGATCGACCCAGCCTCATCGCTGCGGAAGCAACAGCATCGCCGTCCCCCGTGATCCCGATGCCCCCGACCGTCGCGTCGAACGACGTCGCGCCGATGCCGGTCGAGGCCGCGCCGCTTGCGTCCGTCGCACCAGCGCCAGAGGCGAGCGCCGTGTCGCCGCTGCCGACGCAAGCTGCGATCGCCTCCGCCGATCTGCCTGTAGAGCAAAGGTCGATCGGCAAGCCCGCTGCCATGCCTGCCCCGGACGCCACGCACCCGGCCAGCCAGCCTGCTCCGGCTACCCTCATGCAGAATGCCGACCTCGCGCCAGCCGCCCGGCCGGTCCCGCAGGCCACTCCCGCATCGCCCGTCGCTGCACCGATCGCGGAAACCTTGTCGGCCACGCCGGTCGTAACGCCTGCGCCCGCGGCTTCGGAAGCGAACGACCTGGATCAGCCCATCGACATCGCACAGGCGAGCCTCCCCACCGGGCCCACCAAGCCGCGCGCGGAGGCCGTCTCGCTGCTCCAGTTGGTGCGCGATCATATGAGCTTGCGCGCGCCGCGCCGAACCGAAACCGCCGCATCAGTCCGCGACACGGTCCCCGACGCAGCGCCCGCGATCCTGCCGACGGCGATGAACGACGGTATATCGATGCTGGCACCGCTGGTTCAGCCAAGCACGCCGCCGCTCGCGACCATCGCAACCGCCATCCCGACCGTCGATCTCTCCGCCAGCCTCGGCGCGCAGGTGGTGGACATGAGCGTATCAGGCCAGTGGATCGACGGATTGGCGCGCGACATCGCCGGCCTGTCGGCCAATGGCGCGCAGGGCCGGTTCCAGATCAACGCCGACCAGCTCGGCCCGATCCAGGTCGATATCCGCCAAGGCGCCGACGGCGCCGCCGTCAGCCTGACAGTCGCGACCGACGCGGCCGAACAGGCCTTGCGGCAGGAGGGCGACCGGCTGAAGCTGGACGCGGGTCTGTCCGCGGTGCGCATCAGCGAGGTGAAGATCGAGCGTGCGCCGCCTGTCGCGGAAACCGCGCGGGCGGACAGCGGCGGCAACCAGAATTCGTCGCAACAGCCATCCGGCGGTCAGGGCCAGAACGCCCATCAGGCCATGGGGCAGGGAGCGGGTCAGGGGATGATGGGGCAGTCGTCGGCCCAGTCGCATATGCAGGGTCGCGGCCAGCCGCGTGAAAATATCGCCTTCGGGCATAAAGCGGGGAGTGATGCTGCCGTTCTTAACCATACGGACGTCGGCGAAAACGCCGGCGGGGCCGTTCGCGCGCGCTACGCGTGACCAGCACTTTATCCTAGGGGACCAGAACGATGAGCGACGAGCCTAAGGCCAAGAAAAAGAAGGGCGGGAGCATGAAGATGATCCTGCTGCTGGTCGTCGGCGTCGTCGTGGGTGGCGCAGGCGCAGCGGGCGGCCTGTACGCGGCCGGCTTCTTCAGCCCCAAGGCGGAAGGGCCGAAGGAAGACCCGAACAAGCCGGTGCTGGTGCTGGCGGGTGAGGATGCGCAGGCGATCGCGACTGCCCATGGCTGGGCGGGCGAAGTGGGCGGCGGCGGCGAAGGCGGCGGTCATGGCGGCGGCGGGGAAAGCCATGCCGTGTCCGCGGGCCATGCGCCCGGCAAGGGCATGGACCTGCCGACGCCGGCCAATCCGGCCGCCTATCAGGCGACCTATTTCCAGCTTCAGGCGCCCTTTACGTCGAACATGTCGGACACAGATGCCTTTGCGCAGATCACCATCGCCGTGTCGACCTATTATGACTATCGCGTGATCGCCGCGATCAAGCAGCATGAGATGCCGATCCGCAGCCAGGTGCTGATGATGCTGGCAGAGCAGCCGCAGGAAGTACTCGATACGCCGAAGGGCAAGCAGATGCTCCAGGGCAAGATCAGGGGCATCATCAACGATATCCTGAAGCAGAAGACCGGTTATGGCGGCGTGGACAACGTCTATTTCACGAACTTCGTTATCCAGTAGGTGTACTGCAGAGCGTCCTCCGCAGCGCAACGAAACGGCTGAAACGGGCAAGGCCCGCCGCGATCGTCGCTCGCGCAGATCGTCGCCCTATTAACTCCAATTTTACCATTTTCGTTATTAATGGCCCTGCACCACAGGATCGGGACGTCCCCTGATCCGCTATGGGGCAGGGGACCAAGATGGACGACGTACAGACCTACGCCTTCGGGCGCGGGGATTCGCAGGCGCCGATCATGCTGTCGGGGCTGGACCGGCTGGGCGAAAAGCTCGGCCGGCGTATGCGCGCCTTGATCGAACCGATCGCCGGCGTGCGCCCGCATGTCGTAGCGCAGGACACGCGTGTGCTGGACTTCGCGGCCTGGACGGCGGAAGTTCCGGCCTTTTGCAGCCTGTCCATCTATCGTCTGCTGCCGCTCAAGGGCCAGATGCTGTTGCGCATGGACGCAGCCATGATCTCCACCATGGTCGATTGCTTCTATGGCGGCATCGGCAATCGCCCGCTGCCTACGCGCGGCGAGTTCACACCGACCGAAGACCGGCTGATCGCGCGCCTGTCCGATTCCATCGCCACCCGCCTGGTCGAAACCTGGGCCGACATCCTGCCGCTGGAGCAGGGCCTGGTCCTGCGCGAAAGCGCGGTGGGCTATGCCGCGGCGGCGCAACCTGGCGACCAGATGGTGCTGCAACGCTTCACCGTCTCCATCACCCGCGAACAGGAATGGCCGATCGACCTGGTCTTTCCCTTGTCAGCCCTGCGGGGCGTCGAGGCGCTGATGGGCAGCAACATCCCCGCCGACGAGGAGCATCTCGACCCCGTCTGGCAGGCGCGGATCGCCCGGCGGATGCGCGACATCCGCATGCCCGCGCGCACCGTATTGGCGCGCCCCAACCTTTCGCTGGCCGAGCTGATGCAGCTCAAGGTCGGCGACGTCATTCCCGTCACCATCGGCCGATCGCTGCCGTTGATCGTCGGAAACCGCATCGTCGCGCATGGCACGATCGGCGAACAGGACGGCCGCGCCGCCTTCCAGATTGAAAAGCTTGCACAGGGACCAGACCAATGAGCGACATGAGCGAAGCGCCCCGCATGGAGCGTGGCGAAGATCCGGTGAGCCGGATGACCAACAACCGTCAGTTCAAGCTGCTGGCCGATATCCCCGTCCGCATGTCGGTGGAGGTCGGCTCCACCTCGCTGCGCCTGGCCGAAGTCATGGATCTGGCCGAAGGCAGCATCGTCGAACTGGACCGCCAGGCCGACGATCTGCTCGACATCATGGTCAATGGCGCGCTGATCGCCAAGGGGGAAGTGGTGACGGTCAACGGCCGTTATGGCATCCGCATCGTCGATATCGCCGCGACCGAAAATCGCCTCGCCGGCATCGAACGGCGCGGCTGACGGGGCGCTTCTGATTTTACGCCATTGATTTTCAGCTTGCCTTCCGCCGCGAAACTGCGGATCGCAGGCGGGTTAACCATAGCTGCGGGCAGGCCATTTCATGTTCTGGTATTTCGTCAAACTGCTGATCCTGCTGCCGCTGGTGGGCGGCATGGCCTTTGGCGCGCTGTGGCTGTGGCGCAAATATCAGCCCGGCATGATGGCGGGGCAGGGCGACCGGTCCCTGAAGCTGCTCGAAGCGCTGCCGATGGGCGCCTTCGGCAAGCTGGCCGTGGTCGAGTTCGAGGGTAAGAAAATCCTGCTGTCCGTCACCCGCAGCCGGATCGAGAAGATCGCGGAAGGCGATCATGTCCGCCTGCGCTGAGGCCAAACCGTTGAGGCGGTGGTTGCCCGCCCTTGCGGCCATGATCCTTCTTGCGGTCCTGCTCTTCACCGTCCCGGCCTTTGCCCAGGCGGCGCCCGTCACCCCGCCCGTCGATAATAGCGGCGCATTGAGCCGCGCCATGGGTCAGATTTCGGGCGACGGCCGCTCGCTTTCGCTCAGCCTTCAGATCCTCGTCCTGATGAGCCTGCTGACGGTGCTGCCGTCGCTCGTGCTCATGATGACCAGCTTCACCCGCATCATCATCGTCCTGTCGCTGCTGCGCCAGGCGCTGGGCCTGCAACAAACCCCGCCCAACCAGGTGCTGGTCGGTCTGACCCTCTTCCTCTCGCTGTTCGTGATGCGCCCCGCGATCGACACCATCAACGCCCAGGCCTTCGATCCCTATGGCAAGGGGCAGATCAGCATCGAGGAAGCGGTCGGCCGCTCGGGCAAGGTGCTGCACGGCTTCATGTCGAAGCAGACCCGCGAAAGCGACCTCAAGCTGTTCCAGAATCTCGCCAAGGCGCCCGCCTTCCGCACGCCCGACGACATTCCCTTCACGATCCTGCTGCCCGCCTTCGTCACCAGCGAATTGAAGACCGCATTCCAGATCGGCTTCATGATCTTCCTGCCCTTCCTCATCATCGACCTGGTCGTCGCGTCCACGCTGATGGCGCTGGGCATGATGATGCTGTCCCCCACGATCATATCGATGCCGTTCAAGCTCTTATTGTTCGTGCTGGTCGATGGCTGGGCGCTGACCATGGGGTCGCTTGCGGGATCATTCGCGACATGACCAGCCATCCTCTCCCCCATCCATTGGTGCGGTAGGCCATGGACAATGCCGATTTCTTCATGGGGTTGGCCCAACAGGCGCTGTGGATCACGGCGCTGGCGGCTGCGCCCGTGCTGATTCCGGCGCTGATCGCGGGGCTCATCATCGGCATGGTGCAGGCCGCGACCTCGATCAACGAACAGACATTGAGCTTCATTCCCAAGATCATCGTCGTCGGCGGTATGCTGGCGCTGTTCGGCGGGTCGATCATGGTGCTGATCGCCGACTTCACCCGCGAAATCTTCGAACGCATCCCGGACCTGCTCCAGTGAGGAACGGGCAATGATCGCGCCGGGCTTCGCCGGGGTCGAAAACCAGCTCTGGGTCTGGCTGATCGCCATGATCCGGCCGGGCGCGGCCTTCATCGCCGCGCCGGTCTTCGGCGCGCCCGCCGTCCCGCTGCAACTGCGCCTGATCCTCAGCCTGGCGCTGGGCCTCGCCGCGCTCAACAGCGTCACCATCACCCTGCCGCAGGACGGCGTCGCCAGCTTCGAAGGCGTGATGATGGTCGCGGGCGAAGTCATGGCGGGCCTTGCCTTGGGGTTTGCGGTCCAGATCGGCTATGCCGCCGCCTTCGTCGCGGGGGAGACGATCGGCAACGCCATGGGCCTCAACTTCGCGGCGATGGTCGATCCCTCGTCGGGCCAGTCGACCCAGGTGCTGGGCACTTTCCTCTCGATCCTCGCCACCTTCCTGCTGCTCGGCATGGACGGTCATCTGCTGCTCGCCAGCTTCGTGGTGCAAAGCTATCAGGCGATCCCGCCCGGCGCTGGCATATTGTCGAACGACACCGTCTGGCGCCTCATCTCCTTCGGCGGCGCGCTGCTGGGCGCAGGCGTCACCGTGGCGCTGCCAGTCGCTTTCGCGCTGGTGCTGGTGCAGGTGGTGATGGGGATGCTGGCCCGCGCCGCACCCTCGCTCAACCTGTTCGCGGTCGGTATGCCGGTGGCGATGATGGCGGGCCTGATCCTGCTCGCCATCGCCACGCCGATCATGGCCGAAGGCATGACCGCCTCGCTCAAGGCCGGGCTGGAAGAAGCCCAGTCGATCGCGGAAGGACGATAAGCCATGGCGGACAGTCCAGGCGGCGGCGAAAAGACCGAGAAACCGACCCAGAAGAAACTGGATGACGCCGCCAAGAAGGGCGACATCCTCCAGTCGCGCGAGTTGGGCACGGCGCTGGTGGTGATGGCCGGCATCGCCTGGCTGGCGATCACTGGCCCGTCGCTGATCGACGCCCTGTCGGACATGCTGACCGACGCGCTGCGCTTCCGTCGCGAGGATATTATCGACTTCTCGCCGGCCGCGCGGGGGGCCGAACTGCTCGGCGCGATCGCCCTGCCGGCGGCGGGCGTCATGCTCGCCACCTTCATCGCCGCGATCGCCGCGCCCGCCTTGCTCGGCTCGCTCGGCTTTCGTCCCGGCGCCTTCGCGCCCAAGGCGTCGAAGATGAACCCGGCGGCGGGCATCAAGAAGATTTTCGGCACGCAGGGCCTGATCGAACTGGTGAAATCCATCGCCAAGATCGGCCTGCTGGGCAGCATCGGCATCTGGTTCATCTGGGATCGGCTGACGGAGATCACGGCGCTGGGCAAGATGGGCGTCGCGCCCGCCATGGCGGACCTGGGCAATCTGTTCATCCTGACCTGTCTGGTGATGGCGGGCGGGCTGTTCCTGATCGCGGGCATCGATGTCCCCGCCCAGATCATGCAGCGCGCCAAGCGGCTGGGCATGAGCAAGCAGGAGATCAAGGACGAGCATAAGGAAAGCGAAGGCTCGCCTGAAATGAAAGGGCAATTGCGGCGCCGCCAGTTCGAGGTGCTGAACGGCTCCACCCGCCAGGCGGTGGCGGAGGCCAGCGTCATCATCACCAACCCGACCCATTTCGCCGTCGCCCTGCGCTACAAGCCGGGCGTCGACGCCGCCCCGATCGTGGTCGCGCGCGGCTGCGACGCGATCGCCGCGGCGATCCGTGAATTGGCGGACCAGAATGGCGTGACCGTCCTGCAATATCCCGACTTGGCGCGTGCCATCTACTTCACCTCGCGCGCCGGACAGATTGTGAATGAAGGGTTATATATGGCGGTGGCGACCGTCCTGGCCTTCGTCTTCCGCGTGGAAAACAAGATGGCGACCGAAATGGACCGGCCCTTCATCACCGTGCCCGAAGATCTGCGGTTCAACGCGGATGGACGCAAGCAATAAGCGCCATGGCAAACCGGCTGCACCTCTTATGGGTCGGTGCGGCCCTGTTGCTGCTGGTCTTCGTCCCCGCCTATATATCAACCCTGACGCCGGGGCACGGCATCCCGCGTGACGGCACTTCGCTGGTGGTCGGGCGCGATTTCCTCAATATCTGGATGTACGGCCGCGCCGCGTGGGAGGCGAACCCGCAGCGCTATTACGACATGGACGCCTATCTCGCCGCGCTGGGGCCGATTGTGGGCGGCGGATATCCCGGTCAGCTCTGGTCCTATCCGCCGGTCGCCATGTTGGTCGCCGCGCCATTTGGCCTGCTGCCCTATCTGCCCGCGCTGGCGCTGTGGACATTGTGTGGAACCGTCGCCTTCCTTGTCGCACTCCGCCTGTGGACGCGCGCATGGCGGGTCGTCGCCCTGCCGCTGGCCGCGCCCGCCGCGTTGCTGGGCGTCATGTCCGGCCAGTTCGCGCTGTTCGCCGCCGCGATCCTCCTGACCGTGCTGCGCTGGCGCGACAGCCGACCCTGGCTGGCCGGGGCGCTGGTCGGCCTGTTGCTGGTCAAGCCGCAGCTGGCCTTGCTCGTCCCGATCCTGTTCCTCGCCACCCGCAACTGGCGCGCCTTCGCCGCGGCCGCCCTGTCCAGCCTGGTGCTGGCGGCGATCGTCGCGCTGCTGTGGGGTGTCGATATCTGGCGCATTTATGTCGCAACCGGCATTGCCAACCAGTCGCTGGTCCTCAGCGATCCCGACCATCTCGCCGGCCCGTTCATGCCGACCCTCTTCATGAACCTGCGCGTCGTCGGAGTCCCTGTCTCGCTGGCGAGCGGGCTGCAAATGGCGCTCAGCCTGCTGGCCGCCACGCTTGTCTGGCTGCGCTTCCGCCACCGGCCTGCCGCCACCGACCTGTCGGCCAACCTGCTGTTCCTCGCCTGCGCCGTGTCGGCCACGCCCTATATGCTCACCTACGACACCCTGTCCTTCGCTGCGATGGCGGTGCTGGCGCTCGCCGTCGGGCAGGGCGGCCGGATCGTGCCGAACCTGGCTTTTTTCCTGCCTTTGCTGCAACTGGCTGCCGGCATGGCAGGGCTGCCCGGCCCCGGCCTCATTCCCATCGCGGTCGCCCTTTATCTGATGCGCGAAAAAAATATGCATGATGCATTAAAGTTTAACCGCGCTCGTCCGTAATCTCTTCTTTGGGGACGCATTAGGATTGGTGCGTCATGAACGACTATGTTTCCAGAAGCGAACTGACGCCCGTCGACAGGGCCGTTTCGCGCGCGCCATCACCCGTCCAGGCCGTGCCGCCTGTGGCGGCCAGTCGTTCTGCCGAGGCGCCCGTTCGGGAAAAAGTGCAGGCCGCGCCCCAGACAAAGGCCGTCGTCGTCGATGACGATCTTGCCAGCGTCGCAGAATATGTGGAAGTTCATGCAAGGATCTCTGAAATTCTTGCCGACCTTCAGTCGGGCGGCGGCAGCGTCGATGATGCGGCTGGCGCGATCCAGGCGATGATCCCGCGCCCGATGGTGCTTGTGCCGCTGCCGCCCGCCAGCAAGGAAGCGGTGGAACATGCCGCCGTGCTGGCCCGGCGCATCGTGGAGCGCGCATCCTATTCCCACGCCGCGCAGGCGCATCTGTCGCGCGGGACGGTAGAGCAGGTCACCACGTCCGCGGGCTGAGTCCCATCGTTCCGGCGCAGCGAAAATCATTCCTAAAGGTCTTGCCGCTAGCGCCGTTCTATCCCCTTGAAAGGACGGCGCATGACTTCGGTAGGCAGCAGCATTTTGACGGCGCTCAACGCAGGGTCGGGTATCGACACCTCGGCGTTGGTCTCCAGTCTGGTGAGCGCGACCCGCGAGCCCAAGCAGACGGCGATCACCAGCCGCCAGACGCTCAACAGCTCACGCATTTCGGCGCTGGCTTCCGCCATCAGCTCGCTCGACACCTTTGCCGACGCCCTGACCGAAGTGCTGTCGGGCGCCGCCTATACCGGCACGGCCGCCTCCAACGACGCCAGCATCGCATCGGTCACCCTGTTGAGCGGCGGCAGCCCCAGCGGCCTGCCCGCCCAGTTGACGGTCGATCAGCTCGCTTCGGCCCGCGTCTATTCCTCCGCCGCAACCAGCGGCGCGACCGGCAGCACCGTGATCGGCACCGGCAGCTTCACCATCACCAACGCGGCCGGTGAAGCAACCACGATCACGCTCGATTCGAGCAACAACACATTTGCCGGCCTCGCCGCCGCCATCAATGCCGGCGACACCGGCGTCACGGCGCGGGTCGTCACCGATACGCAGGGCACGCGCCTGGTCTTCAAGGGCGCGACCGGTGCCGACAATGATTTCACGATCAGCACCAGCGCCGACGACAGCAGCAGCATCCTGGGCGGCATGAGCTTCACCAGCTCCTCCACCCCGCAGAACGCCAAGATCACGCTCGACGGCGTGGCCTATGAATATGCCAGCAACACGATCGACGATGCGATCCCCTATCTGCGGATCGACCTGAACAAGGCGTCGCCCGGCACCACCGTGACCCTGTCGATGAGCCAGCCCACGGCCGGTCTGTCCGATCTGCTCAAGGAATTTGTCGACGCCTACAATACGTTGATGAAGGCACTGAACACCGCAACGGCGACCGGTGCGGATTCGTCCAGTGCTGGCGTGCTGAACGGCGTGGCCGGCGTGCGCGACATGAAGCGCCAGTTGGCGTCGATCACGTCGACCCAGTTGTCGGCGACCGGCACCTACAAGACGCTGTCGGACATCGGCGTGTCGACCAATCGCGACGGCACGCTGACGCTCGACACCGCCCGGCTGGCCACGGCGATGGAAACCGACCCGGAAGGCGTCACCAACATGGTGAATCCCAAGGTGTCGACCACCGCCAGCCCCGGCCTGTCCGCTCTGATGGACACCGTCCGCGACAATATCGAGAAGGACGACGGCCCGCTCAAGACCGCGCAGAAGCGCTACGACGCGGAGGCCGAGGAATTTACCAAGCAGCTCGAAGATCTGGATGAGAAGATGACCAATTATCAGGAGCATCTGACCACCATCTACGCAGCGATGGAGACGCGGCTGTCCGCGCTCAAGGCGACGCAAAGCTACCTCGAACAGCAGATCGAGGTCTGGAACAATAGCAACAGCAATTAATCGGGGACGCAGCAGACAATGTTCTACAATCAGGGTTATGCAGGCGCCAGCGCGGCACGCCGTTACGCCGCTGTCCATTCGGGCAGCCGCACCGAAGGCGCTACGCCACATGCATTGGTGAAAATCCTGTTCGACGAGTTGCTGCAGGCGCTCGAAGCGGCGGCGCTGGCCGAGCGCAATGGCGACCGGATCAAGGTGTCGGACAAGCAGGCGCGGGCGATGTCGATCCTGTTCGCGCTCGAATCGAGCCTGGACTTCGACAAGGGCGGTGACATTTCGGTCGGCCTGGCGCAAATCTACCGCGAAGCGCGCCGGCTGCTGCTGGTCGGCGCCAAGGAACGGTCTGCCGAGCCTGTCGATCAGGCCCACGCCATCATCGCCGAAATCGCTGAAGCCTGGAACCAGATCGGTCGTTGAAAGCCGCGCGCCTGCCCATCCGGGCGGGGTTGCGCCCTCAATAAGCCACCTGTATAGGCGGCACTCGCACAAGGGCGGCCCGGCGGGGGCCGCCTTTTTGCGTTATATTCCCTGCGCATTGGACGCGCAGCATCAACCCAGAAAGGGAAGGCTCATGTCGATTACGCCGCTCATGCCCGTTTACCCCCGGTGCGATGTCCGTCCGGTGCGAGGCGAGGGCTGCTATCTGATCGGGGATCGCGGCGAGCGTTATCTCGACTTCGCCAGCGGCATCGCGGTCAACCTGCTCGGCCATGGCCATCCCAAGCTGGTCAAGACGATCGCCGATCAGGCCGCGACGCTGATGCATACGTCTAACCTCTACGGGTCGCCGCTGGGGGAGGCGTTCGCGCAGAAGCTGGTGGACAACAGCTTCGCCGACACCGTCTTCTTCACCAATTCGGGCGCGGAAGCGGTCGAGTGCGCGATCAAGACCGCGCGCCGTTACCATTATGCCAATGGTGAAGCGCACCGGCACAAGATCATCAGCTTCGACAACGCCTTTCACGGGCGGACGCTGGGGACGATTTCGGCCACCAGCCAACCCAAGATGCGCGACGGTTTCGAACCGCTGCTGCCCGGCTTCCAGGTCGTGCCGTTCAACGATCTCGATGCGGCGCTGGCGGCGATCGACGACAATACGGCCGGATTCCTGCTGGAGCCGGTGCAGGGCGAAGGCGGCGTGACGCCCGCGACGGTCGCGTTCCTGACCGGCCTGCGCAAGGCATGCGACGAACATGGCCTGCTGCTGATCCTGGATGAGGTCCAGTGCGGCTATGCGCGCACCGGCACCTTCTTCGCGCATGAGCAATATGGCATCACCCCGGACATCATGGCGGTCGCCAAGGGCATCGGCGCGGGCTTCCCGCTCGGTGCCTGCCTCGCGACCGAGGAAGCGGCCAAGGGCATGGTCTTCGGCACCCACGGCTCCACCTATGGCGGCAACCCGCTTGCCATGGCGGTGGGCCAGACCGTGTTGGAAGAGGTGCTGGCCGACGGATTCCTGGACCATGTGAAGGCGATGGGCGCGCGCCTGCGTGCGGCGCTGGAGCAGCTCATCCCCAATCATGACGCCATGTTCGAGGATGTGCGCGGCATGGGGCTGATGCTGGGGGTTAAGATGAAGGACGCCTATGATGCGCGCGCCTTCGTCGGCCATCTGCGCGACCATCATGGCCTGTTGGCGGTGTCGGCGGGGCAGAATGTGCTGCGCATCCTGCCGCCCCTCGTCATCGAGGAAAGCCATATCGCCGAATGTATCGAGAAGATCTCCGCCGGCGCGCGGACCTTCGCCGACGCCAAGGCGGCCTGATTGATACTGCCCCGTTCGTGCTGAGTAGGGGCTGAGCGAAGTCGAAGACCCGTATCGAAGCATTGATCCTTCGATACGCCATTTCGACTTCGCTCAATGGCTACTCAGGACGAACGGTGGTTGGAAGCGGGGAAAACTTCCAATGACCAAGCATTTCCTGAATCTCTCCGATGCGGGCGGCGACGCCATCGCCGCGATGATCGCGGACGCCATCGACCGGAAGGCCGCGCGGGCGGGCAAGCCCAAGGGCGCGGCGGATGCCGACGCGCCGCTGGCCGGCCACACGCTGGCGATGATCTTCGAAAAGAACAGCACCCGCACCCGCGTCAGCTTCGATATGGCGATTCGGCAGCTGGGCGGCTCGTCCCTGATCCTCGAAGGCGCGACCAGCCAGATCGGCCGTGGCGAGACGATTGCGGACACCGCGCGGGTTCTGTCGCGTATGTGCGACGCGATCATGATCCGCACCGACGATCATGCCAAGATCGAGGAAATGGCGCACTATGCCACCGTCCCTGTCATCAATGGGCTGACCGACCTGTCGCATCCGTGCCAGATCGTCGCCGACCTGCTGACCGTGGTCGAACATGGGCTGGCGCTGCCGGGCAGCCAATGGGCCTGGCTGGGCGACGGCAACAACGTCCTCCATTCGATCGTAGAGGCGGCCGGCCTGCTCAAGTTCGACGTCCGCATGGGCATCCCCGACGGCTACGATCCCGATCCGGCCTTTGCGCAGGCGGCGCAGGCCTCCGGCTCGACCATCACCCTGACCCGCGACGCGGCCGAGGCCGTCCGCGGCGCGGACGTCGTCGTCACCGATACCTGGATTTCCATGGGCCAGTCCCATGCGCAAGAAAAGCTGGCGGCGATGATGCCCTATCAGGTAACGCCCGATCTGATGGCGCAGGCCAAGCCACAGGCCAAATTCCTCCACTGCCTGCCTGCCCATCGCGGCGAGGAAGTGGTTGCGCAGGTTATCGACGGCCCGCAATCCCTGATCTGGGACGAGGCGGAAAACCGCATCCATGCCCAGAAATCGGTGCTGCTCTGGGCATTGGGGCGCCTCGGTTGAGTTTATGGGCGGGCTTCCTATCTAGCCAGTTCGCCCGCATCATCGGATGCCGCCATCTTGTCCGGTCGTTGAAACGCCGGACGACCGGAGCTGTACATTGACGTCTGCCGCCCATCTCGATCAGGCCCTTGGCTTCACCATCACCTCGCGCCACGCGCGCGGCCGGCTCGTGCGACTGGGGCCGGTGCTCGATCAGGTGCTGGCCGCCCATGCCTATCCGCCCGCGATCGAACGGCTGCTCGCCTCCGCCCTTGTCCTGGCGGCGCTGCTGGGCAGCACCTTGAAGCAAGCAAACGGCCAGCTGACCTTGCAGGCGCAGACCGAAAATGGCGTCGTCAGCCTGCTGGTGGCCGATTACAAGGATGGCGACCTGCGCGGCTATGCCAAGTTCGATGCCGACCGGCTGGCCGAGCAGGGTGCCGATCCGACCCTGTTCGGCCTGTTCGGCAAGGGCTATCTGGCGATCACCTTCGACCAGGCGGTGAGCGGCGAGCGCTATCAGGGCATCGTCCCGCTGGAGGGCCAGTCGCTGGCGCAGGCTGCCGAACATTATTTCTTCCAGTCCGAACAAATCCCCAGCGTGATCCAGATCGCGACCCGGCATGACAAGGGCGCAGGCTGCGTCGCGGCCGGTATGCTGCTCCAGCATCTGCCGGAGGGCGAGGTAGGGCGCGAGCGGCTGCATGTCCGCCACGACCATCCGGAATGGGAGCATGTCCAGACGCTGGCCCAGACGCTGAAGCCGGACGAACTGACCGACGACGCCCTGCCGCTGACCGATATCGTGTGGCGCTTGTTCCATGAGGAAGAGGAAGTGCGGGCGACCGATCCGACGCCGCTCGCCAAGGGCTGCCGCTGCGATATCAACCATATCCGCGACGTGATCGGCCGGTTTCCGGCCAGCGAACGGCTCGAAATGGCGGACGAAAAGGGCATTATCGGCGTGGATTGCGCCTTCTGCTCGCGCCTGTTTCCGCTCGCGCTCGACAGTTTCGTCGCGCATTGAACCGGCAAAGATTTCGCTAACGATATTTGTAATTGGGGCAGCCCCGGTCGCTTGCGCTATGAAAATGCCGCAATTGGACGGCATGGACGATGTGGGCAGCCATGGGCGGCCAGAGCCTTTTGGCTGTTTACGGGATATGCGGGATCATGAAGAGGGCGGGACTGCACGCGCTCGGCGCGGTTGCGATGATGATGGCGGCGATGACCGTGGCGTGGATCAGCACGGCGGCGGCGGCGAACGTTCCGCCGCCCCCGTTGACGCCCATGGCGCTGCGCACGCTGGAAACCGGCGAATGGGAGTTGCGCGGCCGTGGTGAAGGCGCGGAGACGCGCAAGCTATGCGTCAGCGACCTGCGCCAGTTGCTGCAGGTACGGCATGGCAAGGCGCTCTGTCGCAGTTTCACCATCAGCGACGACGCGCATGCGATCACGGTTACCTATGATTGCGCGGCGGCGGGCAATGGGCGTACCGACCTGCGCGTGGAAACCAACAAACTGGTCCAGATCCGGTCGCAGGGGGTGGCGCAGGGCGCGCCCTTCGCCTTCGCCGCGGAAGGGCGGCGCGTCGGCGACTGTTCCTGATCGTGGCGCCGCATCGTGCTGCGCTTGCACTGCGGCGTTCCGGGCGGTAGCGCGGGATCATGGTTGCCAATAATGGAAAATTCGCCGTCGTGCTGCTGTCGGGCGGTCTCGATTCGATGGTAGCGGGCGGACTCGCGCGGGAGGCCGGCTATCGCATCCTGGCCCTGTCGATCGACTATAATCAGCGGCATCGGGTCGAACTGCGCGCCGCGGCCCGGGTAGCCGAAGCGCTCAATGCGATCCGCCACATCGTCCTGCCGCTGGACCTGACCGCGTTCGGCGGATCGGCGCTGACCGCCGATATCGCCGTGCCCAAGAGCGGGGTCGGGGACGAGATTCCCGTCACCTATGTCCCCGCGCGCAACACCATTTTCCTGTCGCTGACCCTGGGCCTGGCCGAAGTGGCGGGGGCGAGCGACATCTTCATCGGCGTCAACGCGCTCGACTATTCGGGCTATCCCGATTGCCGGCCGGAATTTATCGACGCCTTCCAGAAGATGGCGACGCTGGCGACCAAGGCGGGGGTGGAAGGCCATCCGATCCGCATCCAGACGCCGCTGCAATATATGAGCAAGGCCGACATCGCCCGCGAAGCCGACCGGCTGGGCCTGGACGCGGGGATCAGCTGGTCCTGTTACGACCCCACGCCCGACGGCAAGCATTGCGGTCTGTGCGACAGCTGCCGCCTGCGGTCGAAGGGTTATCAGGAAGCGGGCCTGCCCGATCCGACCATTTATGCCACGCAGCCCTGAACCATGAGCTACGCGGTCAAGGAAATGTTCCTGACCCTTCAGGGTGAAGGCGTGCAGGCGGGACGGCGCGCGGTGTTCCTGCGCTTTGCCGGCTGCAACCTGTGGAGCGGGCGCGAGCAGGACCGGCGCGATGCCGTCTGCCGCTTTTGCGACACTGATTTCGTCGGCACCGATGGTCTTGGCGGCGGCAAATTCGCCGATGCCGATGCGCTGGCCGATGCGGCGCTGGCCTTCTGGGGTGCTGGCGACGAAGGTCGCTATATTGTCCTGACCGGCGGTGAACCGATGTTGCAGGTGGACGATGGGCTGGTCGATGCGCTCCATGCCCGCGGCTTCACCATCGCGATCGAGAGCAACGGCACGATCGCCGCCCATGCCGGCATCGACTGGATCTGCATCAGCCCCAAGGCGGGCAGCGACGTCGTGCAGCGATCCGGCCACGAACTGAAGCTGGTCTGGCCGCAGCCCGGCGGCGGGCATAGCCTGGCCGATGTGGCCGCGATGGAGGGATGGGCGTTCGACCATCATCTGCTGCAGCCGCTGGACGATCCCCACGCGGCCGACAATGCCCGCGCCGCGATCGCTCTGGTGATGGATCGGCCGCAATGGCGGCTGACGGTGCAGGCCCATAAATATCTGGGCCTGCGTTAAACGTCAGTCGATCAGGGCTTCACGCCCGTCCGGTTATTCCATGCCTGATGACAGGCGGGCAGCAGCACGCCCTTCTTCCAGCATTTGGGGTCGAAGGACGGCAGGGCCACCACATAATCATAGCCCGGCGTGCCGTAGAATTGCTCGCCCGCCGCAACCAGCGACTTCTTGATCGAACCCAGACCTGCGCGGCCGACCTCGTGCAATGTTCCGCGCTCGGCGAAGATCGCCTGCCGTCCGACTTCCGCCGTGGCCTGGCAAAAGCCCTTTTGCGCCTGCACCGTGGAATAGCCCGAATAGATGCGCGTATTATACATGTCCGACGCCGACTGGCCCGGCTTGCCCTTGCCCACGGTGCGCTGGAAATAGCCCAGCAGTGCAGCCTGCGCGCTGTCCAGCTCCGCATCATGATGGGCGATCATCGCATTGTAATTGCTGATCGCCAGCAAGGTGGGTTCGAATTGGCATTGCAGCGCCGCGACATTGAGCGCGGCTCGCAGGTTCCACGCCAGCCCGGCCTTCACTTCCGCCGCGGTGGCGCCCGGCAGGCCCATGGCGGCGGCTGCGGCGTCGTCGGTCAGCGGCGGGGCGCTCATGTCGGGAGGCGACCAGAAGAACTGAGCCGCTGCCGGTTGCGCGATGATCGGCGCGATGGCCAGGGTGAGACCGGCCAGCGCGCGGCGCAACGGGAAACGCAATGTCATCGAATCAGCCTCTCTGGAAGGTCGTGGTAAACCGACGCCTTCATATTGTTCTGTCATGATATCAGGCATGAACGATCTGGCCAGCGTTACTGGTCGGACAGGACTTCCGCATCTTCGGCAGGCGCTTTTTCCGCCACGGCCTTGGCAGGCATACTGCTGTTTTCGGCGGCATTGCCGCTGGGCAGGGCGATGGCGGTGCCTTCGCTCTGTACGCCATCCAGGTCGGTCATGGCATCGGTAGCGGTGCCGTCCACCACTTCCATATCCTTCATCTGCACCTTGTTTCCGCCCTGCTCCTTGTCGCCGCATCCGGCGAGTGCGATGCAGCCTGCCAGAAGCGCGGCGGTAAGGGCGGTATTGGTCGTCCGGCGCATCCGGGTCTCCTTGAAAAAAGGGTTCAGGCCCGGCCCCCGCCCGGCGAAAGAAGGCGCGAACCTAGCGGCCCGTCTCGCATTGCTCAACCCCTGTGCCGCAACGGGCCAAGCGACTGAGAAAAAGCGGGAAATGATCGCGAAGGGCGGAATCGAGCGCTGCCATGGAGGCGTTGCCGCCCAGCGCGGCGATGCTGGTCACCGGAAATTCGCTGATGCCGCAGGGTATGATGCCCCCGAAATGCGACAGGTCGGGATCGACATTGATCGAAAAGCCGTGAAGCGTGACCCAGCGCCGCACGCGAATGCCGAGCGCGCCGATCTTCGCTTCCCGGCCATGGGGGTCGTCGGTCCAGATGCCGATCCGGCCCTCCGCGCGGCGCGCCGCGATCCCAAGGTCGCCCAGCGCCGCGATCATCCAGCCTTCCAGATGATGGACGAAATTGCGGACATCCTTGCCGCGTTCCCGCAAGTCGATGTTGAGATAGCCGATCCGCTGCCCCGGCCCATGATAGGTGTAGCGCCCGCCGCGCCCGGCGTCATAGACCGGAAAGCGCGGCGACAGGAGTTCGGCCGGATCGGCGCTCGTCCCGGCGGTATAGAGCGGCGGATGCTCCAGCAGCCAGACCCGCTCCTGCGCCTGCCCTTCGTAAATGGCGGCGGCGCGCGCCTCCATATCGGTCAGTGCGGCAGGATAATCGACCGGTGCAAGATCGATTCGCCATTCGACCTGATCGGGAAAGGTCGGGCGAGCGGGCGGAAGGTCGGGCATGGGGCGCTTCCTTGACTTGCGCGGGGCGAGCGATCAAGTCTCGGGCCGCATTTTCAACATGACGCTTTTCAGCATTTTGGGGCAGGCAGTATAGATATGGCGACAATGTCGATCGGCAAGGCGTGGGAGGAGGCGGTCGCTTTCGTCGCGCGCGAAGCGACCCTGCTGTTCCCGGTGGCGCTGCTGTTCGTGGCGCTGCCTGGCCTCATCCTGCAGGAAATGACGCCGCCCGAATTGCAGGCCTGGTTCGCTGCGCCCAAGGCGGACACGATTCCCGCCATGCCGCCCGGCTTCGGCCTCGCCATGCTGCTGACAATCATCCTCATCTGGTTCGGGTCGCTGGCGCTGTTCGCGCTGGCGCTGCGTCCCGGCATCAGCGTGGGGGAGGCGTTGCGCCTCAGCTTCGCGCGCCTGCCGGTGCTGATCGGCACGGCGCTGGTGGTGGTGGGCGCGGTGGCCGCGGTCTTTGTTGGCGCGGCACTGGTCGGCGTCGTCCTATCCCTCGCATCGAAACAACTGGCTGCGGCGATCGGACTGTTGCTGGGCTTTGGTGCTGTCGCCCTTGTCTTCTTCGCCAGCATCCGGCTCGTGCTACTCAATCCGGTGGTGATCGACAGCAGGGCGGGAGTGATGGACTCGCTGCGCCGCGCCTGGGCGTTGACGCGCGGCTATTTCTGGCGGCTGTTTGGCTTTCTCATCATCGTGATGCTGCTGTCCACCATCGCCGGATCGGCAGCGCAGGTCATTGTCGGCCTGCTCGGCGGTCTGATCGCCGGGGCGGAAGGGGCGCGGCTGGCTGGCGGCCTGGCCGGGGCGGCGGTGTCGAGCGTGGTCCAGGTCTATATGCTGGTGATGCTGGCGCGGCTCTATCGTCAGGCCGCCGACTGATCCAGCAGCGGCACATGCGGGGCAGCATCGCGCGGCAATATGCCGGCCAGACGCGGATCGACGAAGGTTTCGATTTCTCGCCCATAAGGCACGAAACCCGACCTTAGATAGAAGATGAGCGCCGCCGGGCTGTCGAGCGTGCAGGTATGGACCCAGAACCGTTCCACCCCCTTGCGCCAGGCCAGCGATTTGGCCTGCGCCATCAGCCAGCGACCCAGCCCCTTGCCACCCAGTTCGGGCACCAGCCCGAAGAAGCTGAGTTCGCAATCGGGACGCGAGCGGAAGTCCAGTTCCAGCAGGCCGACTTCGGTGCCGCGCGGGTCGGTGACGGCATAGACCTCCACGGCCGGGTCGTGGAGAATCGCCGTCAGCGCCGAATCGGTCATCACCAGTCGTGAAAACCACAGCCATGGTGCCCCGACCCGCCGGAACAGCGTGCGATAGGCGGCCAGGTCGGGTGTCTTCCATGGCACCAGCCGCAACGGGGCGGGCGGAACCGGTGCGGGCCGCGGCCGGTCCCGCATCTCCAGATGGGTGACGATCGTCGCCACCATGCCCGGCTCCACCGGCGTCAGTGCCATGGGGTTCAGCTCCAGCTCGCCATCGGCGGCAGGCTCATCAGGATCGCGTCGATATTGCCGCCGGTCTTGAGCCCGAACAGCGTGCCGCGATCATGCACCAGGTTGAACTCGGCATAGCGCCCGCGCCATTCCAGCATGGTGCGATAGTCTGCCTCGTCCCATGCGTCGCCCATGCGCCGCCGCACGATCGGCGGGAAGGCGTCGAGGAAGGCGTCGCCCACGGCGCGGGTGAAGGCGAAATGGGCGTCGAACGCCGCATCGTCCGCACATTCCAGATGATCGTAGAAAATGCCGCCGACGCCGCGATGCACGCCGCGATGGGGAATGAAGAAATATTCGTCGGCCCATGCCTTGAAGCGCGGATAATGATCGGCGTCATGCGCATCGCAGGCGGCCTTGAACACGCCATGGAAAAAATCCGTATCCTCCCGGCGCGGCAGTGGTGGATTGAGGTCGGCGCCGCCGCCGAACCAGCTCTTGGTCGTCACGAGATAGCGCGTATTCATATGCACGGCGGGCACATGCGGGTTGGCCATATGCGCGACCAGGCTGATGCCGGTGGCGAAGAAGGCGGGGTTATCGCCCGCGCCATGGATGGTCTGGGCGAAACCCGGCGCAAATTCGCCACCCACGGTGGAGACATTGACGCCGACCTTCTCGAACACCTTGCCCTTCATCACGCCGCGCACGCCGCCCCCACCTTCGCCCGGCGTCTGGCCCTCGGCCTCCCGGTCCCAGGCGGTATAGTCGAAGCGCGCCTCGCTGCCGGCCTCCCGCTCGATCGCCTCGAACGCGGCGCAGATGCGGTCGCGCAGCGATTCGAACCAGTTGCGCGCCGCCTGCTGCCGCGCGTCGAGGGCGAAGGGCACGGCGGGAATCGGGTTGCTGGCGGTCATTGTGGAAACTTTCCGGTCTGGCGAAGGGCCTCGGCGACGGCGATGCCCGTGGAAACGGCGATGTTCAAGGATCGAAAGCCTGGCGCCATCGGGATGCGGACGCGGATGTCGGCCAGGTCGCGCACGTCGTCGGGGACGCCCGCGCTTTCCGATCCCATCATCAGCACGTCCTCCGGCTGGAACTGGACGTCGGGCAATGTCTGCGAGGCATGGGCGCTCAGCAGCAGCAGGCGGCGGCCTTCCGCGCGACGCACCGCGTCGAAGGCGCCGAAATTGGCGTGGCGGGTGACGTCCGCGGCCTCGCCATAATCCATCGCCGCGCGCTTCAGGCGGGTGTCGGAAAAGGCGAATCCGGTCGGCATGATGATGTCCACGGGCACGGCGAAACAGGCGGCGAGGCGCAGGATCGCGCCGACATTGCCGGCAATCTCGGGTTGATAAAGGGCGATACGCATGGCCCGCGCCTTAATGCACTGCGGCAAATTGTCATAGGGGGCGCGAGTTTGCTGTTGGCAAAGAGCGCGCAGTCCGGTTATCAGGCGCGCAAACCACGCCGGGGGGTAGGCGGGGACCGTACTTGCACGGCACCCTAAATCCCTTGATAAACAGAGTCGGTCACGGCATTGCGGCGGGGTCAGGGACGTTATTGCAAGGGTAGAGGTGCATGGCGAGCGTTGAACATATAGACGGCACGGGTCCATCCGGCGAAGATGGCGTGCGCCGCCGCGATTTCATCAACATCGCTGCGGTGAGCTTCGCAGGGGTCGGGGCTGTCGCCACCGTCCTCCCGCTCATCGACCAGATGAACCCCAGCGCCGACGTGCTGGCGCTCGCATCGACGGAAGTCGATCTTTCCGCGATTCAGCCGGGACAGGCGATCAAGACCACCTTCCGCAGCCAGCCGCTATTCGTGCGCCAGCTGACGCCGAAGGAAATCGCCGAGGCCGACAAGGTTGACGCTTCGACGCTGCGTGATCCGCAGACGCTGGAAGAGCGCACCGTCGACGGGAAGAAGCAGTGGCTGGTGACGATGGGTGTCTGCACCCATCTGGGCTGCGTGCCGCTGGGCGCGGGCGAAGGCGAGAATCGCGGCGAATATGGCGGCTATTTTTGCCCATGCCATGGCTCGTCCTACGACACCGCCGCGCGCATCCGCAAAGGCCCCGCGCCCAAGAACCTGGAAGTGCCGAAGTTCAGCTTCACTTCCGACACCGCCATTCTCGTAGGCTGAGGTAAGAAACCATGAGCTTTCCCTGGGCTGAGCAATATACGCCTAAGCATCCCGTGATGCAGTGGGTCGATGAGAAGCTGCCGCTGCCGCGTCTCGTCTATAACGCTGTGGGCGCGGGCTATCCCGTGCCGCGCAACCTCAATTATTTCTGGAACTTCGGTGTTCTGGCCGGCCTCGCGCTGGTGATCCAGATCGTTACCGGCGTCATCATGGCGATGCATTATGGCGCCAATGACCTGGTCGCCTTCAGCACCGTCGAACAGACGATGCGCGACGTCAACGCGGGCTGGCTGATGCGCTACGCCCATGCCAACGGCGCCAGCTTCTTCTTCATCGTGGTTTATCTCCACATCTTCCGCGGCCTCTATTTTGGCTCCTACAAGGCGCCCCGCGAAATGGTGTGGCTGCTCGGCCTCGTCATCTTCCTGCTGATGATGGCGACCGCCTTCATGGGCTATGTGCTGCCCTGGGGCCAGATGTCCTATTGGGGCGCGAAGGTCATCACCGGCCTGTTCGGCGCGATCCCCGTGGTGGGCGAGCCGATCCAGACCTGGCTGCTGGGCGGCTTCGCTCCCGGTAACGCCTCGCTCAACCGCTTCTTCTCGCTGCACTTCCTGCTGCCCTTCGTGATTGCAGGCGTCATCATCCTGCACATCTGGGCGCTGCACATTCCGGGTTCCTCGAACCCGACCGGCGTGGAAGTGAAGGGGCCGCAGGACACTGTGCCCTTCCATCCCTATTACACCGCCAAGGACGGCTTCGGCGCGGGCATCTTCCTGATCGCCTTCTCCATCCTGCTGTTCTTCGCCCCCAACTTCCTGGGCCATCCGGATAACTATATCGAAGCGAACCCGCTCTCGACCCCCGCGCACATCGTGCCGGAATGGTATTTCTGGCCCTTCTACGCCATCCTGCGCGCCTTCACGGTGGACTTCTTCTTCATCCCGGCCAAGCTGCTGGGCGTGCTGGCGATGTTCGCGTCGATCCTGCTGCTGTTCTTCCTGCCCTGGCTGGACACCTCGCCGGTGCGTTCGGGGCGCTATCGCCCGACCTTCCGGAAATTCTGGTGGATCCTGCTCGCGGACGTAGCGGTGCTGGGTTACTGCGGCGGCGCGCCGGCGGCGGAACCCTTCGTGATGATCTCGCAGATCGCGGCGGCCTATTATTTCGCCCATTTCCTGATCATCCTTCCGCTGATCTCGCGCTTTGAAAAGCCGCTGCCGCTGCCCGGCTCGATCACCGAGGCCGTGCTGGCGAAATATGGCAAGACCGACGGCGAAACCGTCGCGGTCCCGGCCGAATAAGGGGTAGAGGTAATATGGTACGCATCGGCGCATTTCTCGTCGGCCTCTTCTTCGCGGGCTGGCTGGTCATTTCCTTCCTCGTAGGCGCCTATGCCTATGTCACTGAGCCGCCGGCGGCCACGGTGGAGCATGAGTTCCACCTGGCGCCCAAGCATGTGTCTTTCTCGTTCGACGGACCGCTCGGCAAATATGACCAGGCGCAGTTGCAGCGCGGCTTCCAGGTTTTCAAGGAGGTCTGCTCGGCCTGTCACAGCCTGAAATTCGTCGCTTTCCGCGACCTCGCGGCGCTCGGCTATAATGAAGCGGAAGTGAAGGCGATCGCCAAGCAGTGGGCGATCAAGACCCCGTCGGTCGATCCGGCCACGGGCGAAGCGTCCAGCCGCGAACCGGTTCCGGCCGATCACTTCCCCAAGCCCTTCGCGAACAATGTCGCGGCGGCAGCGGCGAACAACAATGCGATCCCGCCCGATCTGTCGCTGATGACCAAGGCCCGCCATCATGGCAGCGCCTATGTTTATTCGCTGCTGACGGGCTTCCAGGCGCAGCCGGCCGAATTGCTCAAGGAGTTCCCGGACTCCAAGACGCCGGAAGGGCTGCACTACAACCCATATTTCGCCAACCTGAACCTCGCCATGGCGCCGCCGCTGACGGCCGAAGGCCAGGTGACCTATGGCGACGGCACCAAGGCGACGGTCGACCAGATGGCGCAGGACGTAGCTGCGTTCCTGACCTGGACCGCCGAACCGAAGCTGGAAAATCGCCGCCGTGCAGGGCTTGCGACCATCCTCTTCCTGCTGATCGCGACGGGCCTGGCCTATATGTCCTACCAGAATATCTGGGCGGACAAGAAAAAGGCCGCCGCCTGACGGCCGATGTCCGCAGGGACGACAGACTAAAG
Source organism: Sphingobium sp. 3R8 (assembly GCF_020166615.1). Lineage (NCBI taxonomy): Bacteria > Pseudomonadati > Pseudomonadota > Alphaproteobacteria > Sphingomonadales > Sphingobiaceae > Sphingobium > Sphingobium sp. 3R8. Next base: position 39,823 of record NZ_JAIQXR010000009.1, read on the forward strand.
GGGGCGCGGTTTCGATTGGAACCGCGCCCTTTTTCATTATGGAGACGCCATGAGCATCGACAGCCTGACCGCGCTGGTCCGCACTATCCCCGATTTCCCCAAGCCGGGCATCCAGTTCCGCGACGTGACTACCCTGCTGGCCGACGCCAGGGGGCTGGCCGAACTGGTCGATCATATGGCTGCGGTGGCCCGGCCGCTCGATCCGGACCTGATCGTGGGGATAGAGGCCCGCGGCTTCATTCTGGGCGCGGCGCTGGCGCTGGCGCTGGGCAAGGGCTTCGTGCCGGTACGCAAGGCAGGCAAGCTGCCCGGCAAGACCGTGGGCATCGACTATGTGCTGGAATATGGCACCGACCGGCTGGAATTGCACGAAGGACAGGTGCCGCATGGCGTGCGGGTGCTGCTGGTCGACGATCTGATCGCCACCGGCGGCACAGCGCTGGCGGCCGCGCAACTGCTGCGCGAACAAGGCGCGAGCGTCCTGATGGCCCTGTTCGCCATAGACCTGCCCGATCTGGGCGGCATGGCCGCGCTGGAGGCGGACGGCGTCGCGGCGCAGGCGATCATCGCCTTCGACGGCGACTGACCTTCGACGGCGACTGACCTTCGACGGTTATGTGGTGGGGTTGAGGCATATGCTGGCAAGGGCGAACCGGTCGATCTCGGCCATCCGTCACGCCGTCCTCGCGTTTGCGCTCCTTATATCGGGCTGTGCCGCGCCCTTGCCCTTGCGATCGCTAGCGTGCGGCGGGGGCGCCCCGATCATCGCTGCGACGCCCGACGGACAGATCGCCGCCACCACATTGTCCGTGCTCACCTATAATATCGAGGGGCTGGGCTGGCCCGCCCGCACGGGCCGCGCACCGTCGTTGCGCGCCATCGGCGATCGCCTCGCAAATCTGCGCGCAGCGGGACAGGCGCCCGACATCATCCTGTTCCAGGAAATGTTCAGCGGGGCAGCGAAGCGGGCGGTCGCCGCCACCGGCTATCCCGCGATCGTCACCGGTCCCCGCCGCACCACCCGCGCCCGTGGCGTGACGAAGGAAACGCTGCCCGGCAAATCCCATATCAAACGCGGCGAGATCGGCCTGCACCTGACCGGCAGCGGCCTGGCCATCGCGTCGCGCTATCCGATCGTGGAGGTCGATATGCACGCCTATGGTCGTCGTTCCTGCGCGGGGATCGACTGCCTCGCCAATAAGGGGATCGTGCTGGCGCGCATCGTCATTCCCGGCGTGCCGACGCCGATCGACATTTACGACACGCATATGAACAGCCGCGGCGCCTCGCGTGCGCCGGCCCATCGCAACCTCGCCGCGCACGACCGCCAGTCGCTCGAAGCCTCGGCCTTCATCGACCGCAGCCATGACGATGCCTATCCGTTGATTTTCGGCGGCGATTTCAACATGCGCCATTCCGAATCGCGCTGGGAGAATTTCTCGCGCTATCAGTCGCTCGATCTGGTGCATCGCATATGTGCCGATCCTGCGTCGGATTGCGACGTGCGCCTGTCCTGGGACGGCGACGAACCGTGGATGGACACGCAGGATCTGCAATTTTTCTGGCCGGGCGACAGGGTGTCGATCCGCCCGATCCGGATCGAGGCGATGTTCGACGGCGGCCTGAGCGGTCCGCGATTATCCGACCATGACGGCTTTTTGGTCACCTACCGCCTGTCCTGGCCCCGCGGCCAGCCCGCGCAGGGCTGTCAAACTCAGGCGGCGCGCGCCAGCGCTTCTGGCAGCAGGTCCACCGCCGCCGCCAGCCGTTCGTCGAGCAAGTCCAGCAACTCCATCCAGCCATGAATGTGATCCAGCTCGCCTGGTCCGTCCGATATGCCGCGCAGGCCCATCAGCGGCACGTCGAAGCGTGCGCAGGCCCGCGCCACCGCGAATGTCTCCATGTCGACCATGTCCGCATCGATCGTGGCATAGTCCGCACCGCCCACGATATTCGCGCCGGTCGACAGGCGAGCGAGCGGCAGAGCCAGCGGCGTCGCCAGCGGCAGGTCGACGGGATGGTCGATGAAGGGGGTCACGCCCCTGGTGAAGCCCAGTCGCGACGCATCCATGTCGCGCCACGATACACTCGCCACCTGGAATATATCGCCGAGCGGGCAAAGGCGCGATCCCGCGGATCCCAGGCAGACTAGGAGGTCGGGCAAGGCCCGTTGCCGCTCCATATCCTGCAGGGCCATGCCGGTGGCCAGCGCCGCTTCGACCGGTCCGACACCGGTCAGCAGCGGCGTGAATCGCGCGCGCAGATGCGGCCCATATTCGGCTTCGACCGCCATCACGAACAGCACGCGCCGCCCGCCCATGGTTTCGCATCCCATCGTCATGGCCGATCCTTTGCCCTCATTGCCTGTCTGTAATGTTCGGGACATCCCCGTGACAGCAGCGCAGCTTATAGTCGAGAGCCTGTTTCCCCGTGAGTCGACCATGCGCATGCCCATTCCCATTCCCTTCCCCGTCCGATTCTCCGATGAGGAAACGATCACCGCCGCCGACATAGAAGCCTGGGCGAAGGTTGAGCGTGCCCTGGCGGGCAAGCGCGACGCCTGCCAGAAGCTGCGCCGGGGAGTAGCTGCGGCACGCTAGGCCGGATCCATCAAAGATGGGAAAAGAGAAAGCCCGCCGCTTCGAGAGAAGCGACGGGCTTTGTCATGGTGGGCGTGGCAAGGATTGAACTTGCGACCCCTGCGATGTCAACACAGTGCTCTACCACTGAGCTACACGCCCGCCGTGGAGGGGGCCAATAACGGGGGTAGGGCGACCGCGCAAGCGGGAAATTGAAACGCGCCGATATTCTTCTGGCCGATATTCTTCTGGACAGGCCGGGGGTGACTCATATGCTGCGATCCAAACAGGGGGACGCCAAGACATATGCTGCCATCGCCATCTTCGCCGGTTCAGGCGGCGTCCCGGCTGCCCTTCTATCGCCAGCTCTATGTCCAGGTGCTCGTCGCGATTGCGCTGGGCGTGCTGATCGGCCATGTCTGGCCCGACGCAGGCAAGCAACTCAAGCCGCTGGGCGAGGCCTTCATCAAGCTGGTGAAGATGGTCATCGCTCCGGTCATTTTCCTGACCATCGTCACTGGCATTGCGGGAATGAAGGAGCTGGGCGCGATCGGCCGGGTGGCGGCCAAGGCGTTCGCCTATTTCCTGACCTTCTCCACCCTGGCGCTGGTCGTCGGCCTCATCGTCGCCAATGTCGTGCAGCCCGGTGCGGGCCTCAACATCGATCCCGCGACGCTCGATGCCGGCAAGGTGGCGGACTATGCCCATCAGGCGCATGAGCGCACGCTGACCGGTTTCCTGATGAGCATCATCCCGTCGACCATGGTGTCGGCGGTGGCGGACGGCAACATCCTTCAGGTATTGTTCGTGGCGATCCTGTTCGGCATTGCGCTGACCATGATCGGCGACAGGGCGCAGCCGCTGATGATGGTGCTCGAATCCGCCAGCCATGCGGTGTTCAAGCTGGTCGCCCTGCTGATGAAGGCGGCGCCGATCGGCGCCTTCGGGGCGATGGCCTTCACCATCGGCGAATATGGCGTCGGCACGCTCGCCAATCTCGCCGGGCTGGTGGCGACCTTCTACCTGACCTCGCTGCTGTTCGTGCTGGGCGTCTTGGGCACGGTGGGCTGGTTCGCGGGGTTCAACATCCTCCACTTGATCCGCTATCTGAAGGCGGAACTGCTGCTGGTGCTGGGCACATCCTCATCGGAAGCCGCGTTGCCCAGCCTGATCGAGAAGATGGAGCGCGCCGGTTGCCGCAAGTCGGTCGTAGGGCTGGTCGTGCCGACCGGCTACAGCTTCAACCTCGACGGCACCAATATCTATATGACGCTGGCGGCGTTGTTCATCGCGCAGGCGTGTAACGTCCATATCAGCCTGGAGCAGCAAATCCTGCTGCTGCTGGTCGCGATGATCTCGTCGAAGGGCGCGGCGGGGGTCACCGGCGCGGGCTTCATCACGCTCGCCGCGACGCTCTCGATCGTGCCGTCGGTGCCGGTGGCCGGCATGACGCTGATCCTGGGCGTCGACCGTTTCATGAGCGAGGTCCGGGCTCTCACCAACTTCATCGGCAATGCCGTGGCGACGATCGTGGTGTCGGCCTGGGAGAAAGGGCTGGACCGCGAGCGGTTCAACGCCGCCATGGCGGGGCGGCCGCTCGATCCGACGCCCGACATGGAGGAAGTGGTGCCCGATTAAAGCCGGGCGTCGCGGGAGCCGGTTTTAGGGATTGTCCGTCGAGGCCGGGACGCTTTCGCTGCCGAACATTCGCTCGACCTCCAGCACCAGGTCGCGCAGGTGGAAGGGCTTGGACAGCACCTTGGCCTGCGGCACCGCCTTGCCGGCCTTCAGCGTGACCGCGGCGAAGCCGGTGATGAACATGATGCGCATGTCCGGCGCCACCGACGCGGCATGTTGCGCCAGTTCGATACCGTCCATTTCGGGCATCACGATATCGGTCAGCAGCAGGTCGAACCGGTCCGTGTCGATATGGGGCAGCGCGTCGCGGCCATTCTCCACCGACACGACCTCATACCCCGACCGTTCCAGCGCACGGGCCAGATAGGTCCGCATGCTCTCGTCATCTTCGGCCAATAAAATGCGAACCATCGCCCCCAACACTCTCATCCGGCCGCCCCGCAGCCCTTGGCGCGCACCCGACGGGGTGGCGCGAAGCCCCTTTATATGCGACAAGGTGTAAATATTATCCAGCCGGGCAAGTTTTTTCGGCGCGCTGGCGAAAGGAGCCGCATTGGATCATTCCGCGCCGCGCGCCCCGAGCCATAGCGAAGCCGCCTTCGACCTGTACGGTCCTGCGATTCCTGATCGTCCCGTCGTGATTTCTGTCCCCCATGCGGCCCGCGACTATGGCGACGATCTGCTGGCCGACGCGCGCGTGCCCTTGTCGATCCTGCATCGGTTGGAGGATCGCTGGGCCGACCTTCTGGTCCACCCTTTGATCGCGCTGGGTTTCACCGTCGTCGTCGCCCGCGCGCCGCGCGCGCTGATCGACCTCAACCGACATGAGCGCGAGATCGATCCCGGCATGATCGCCGACCTGCCGCGCGACGCCGCGCTCCAGAGCAGCGCCAAGCTGCGCGGCGGCCTTGGCCTCTTCCCGCGTCGCCTGCCGGGCGCGCATGAATTGTGGCGCGGCCCGATGCGCTGGGCGGAGGCCCGCCGCCGGATCGAAACACTGCACCGGCCCTATCACGCGGCGTTGGCCCAGGTGATGGCCGCGGCGCGCGACGCGCACGGCCATGCGATCCTGATCGACATTCATTCCATGCCGCCGCTGCCTCCGTCCGGCGCCGGCAGGCCGGCGCCGGCTATTGTGCTGGGCGACCGGTTCGGTCGCAGCGCCTCGACCCGGCTGATGACGCTGGCGGCCGATGTCGCGGGGGGTCAGGGCCTGATCGTGGCGCAGAACCACCCTTATGCCGGCGACCATCTCATCGACCGGCATGGCCGGCCGGAGCACGGGTTACACGCGCTGCAGGTCGAAATCGATCGCGTGCTCTATCTGGATGCGACGCTGGACCGACCGGGGCCGGGTCTAGTGCGGATGCAGGCGGTCGTGACGCGCATGGTGCAAGCGCTGGCGGCGGAATTGCCGCGCGCGGGCTATGCACTGGCCGCCGAATAGGGGTCAGCGGCCGGCTGCGATCACCCACCGCGCACCCGTGGTGCTGAGATGGTGCGAATCGAAATAGAGCGGCTCGCCGTCGCGTTCGATGGCGCAGGAGCCGGTCGGGCACAGGGCCGCGACGGGATCGATCAGCGACACCCCACGCGCCTGCCAGCGGGCGAAGAGGGCGCGCAGATGCGCGGTTCTTGCTTCGACATGGGCGCGGTCGATGCCGCGTGCCTCTGCAAGCTTTCCGGCCTGCGCCAGATGGGCCAGATGGCGCGGTACGTCGAACGGCTGGGGCGGCACCGGCCCGATCAGCACCACCTGCCGTCCTTCGGCACGGATGGCGGCGATGGTGCGGTCCAGCTTGGCGACGAAGGCGGGATCATCGAAATCGCCATTGGCCCAGAAGGCGGCCAGGTAAATGCGCCGGATTGCCGGATCGGCGCGAATCGCATCGAATGCCGTCTGGTTCGCGGCGGCGCAGCGGGCGTCCTTCGCCTCATAGCCCAGCACAGGCGGGCAACTCGACGTGGTACGTTCGATCAGCGATCGATTCTGCGCCTTGGCATCCAGCGACAAGGCGTAGGCCAGTTCGACGCCATGGCTGTCGCCCCATAGCATAGCGTCGGGCGGCACCGATGCGCCGAGGGTGCAGGGCGTCGCGTTACGCATGAATATGTCGTGGCATTGCTTGCGCGTCGGCGCGAAATCCTTCTGCCCTGCCATCTGCGCCAGCACCTGCGGACCGAAGCGCGAGGGCCAGCCGCCCATCGCCAGCAGCGTCAACGCCAGCGCGCAGAGCAGGCTCATCGCCGCCGCGGTGAACAGGAAGATCGTCCGCGCCGGCATGCGTCGTGGATCGCGGAAGGGGCGCTCGACCAGGCGCCAGGACAATGTTCCCGCCAGCAGCGCTGCGCCGATAACCGCGATCCGCGTCCCTCCCGCGAGCGGCAGGTCGGTCGCATATTCGGTGAAGACGATCAGCGGCCAGTGCCACAGATAGAGTGAGTAGGAGATCAACCCTATGCCGACCAGCGGGCCCCAGCCCAGCAACCGGCCGATCCGCGTGTCGGGGGCGGCATGGATCAGTGCAGCGGCGCCCAGCACCGGGGCGAGGGCGGTGATGCCGGGAAAGATCGTGGTGCGATCATACAAGGCGACGGCCAGTGCGATCGCGAGCAGCCCCAGCCCGGCCACCAGTTCGCGCAGCCAGCGCGCCCGGATCGCCGGCACGGCGCCCAGCGCCAGCAAGGCCCCGGCGAACAATTCCCAGGCGCGGGTCGGCAACAGGTAGAAGGTGAAGCCGCTGGTGTCCCGTTGCATGACGATCGCGAGCGCCAGCGATGCTGCGGCGATGGCGGCTACGACCCCGGTGCGCCAGCGCGGCGCATAGCGCGCCAGCAGCATCAGCAGGATCGGGAAGCCGATATAATATTGCTCCTCCACCGCCAGCGACCAGGTGTGGAGCAGGGGCTTCACGTCCGCGCCGCCGGAAAAATAGCCGGTGTCGGTGAAGAACCACAGATTGGAGGCGAACAAGGTCGCCGCCAGCGCCGACCGCGGCACGCCTTCCAGATCGCCGGGCAGATAGAACCAGGCCGCGCCAGCCAGCACGATCAGGATCATCAGCGCCAGCGCGGGCATGATCCGGCGGAAGCGGCGTTCGTAGAAACGGGCGAGCGAGAAGCGGCCGTCATCGACTTCGCGGGCGATGATCCCGGTGATCAGATAGCCCGATATGACGAAGAAGATGTCGACCCCGACATAGCCGCCCGAAAAGCCCGGCACATGGGCGTGGAACAGCAGCACCGGCAGGATCGCGAGTGCGCGCAGTCCGTCGATGTCGCGGCGATAGCGCGCGGCGGAATGGGGGGCATTGGCGGTTCCATCCGCCGGTCCCGAAGCGGGAACTGGTCCGTGCATGGCGCCGGGCTTAACGGCCAAGCCCTGACATTTGCTTTATGCGGGCGGATGCGACTCGGAAAAAGAGTGCGACTGCGCAGCAGGCTGCGACGGCGGCGCGGTGTGTCGGCGCCCGATTGCGGAATTTGCAATCGCACCTCTGTCCTTCGCATTTGCGAAAATCCGGCCGGCGAGACAAAAAGACTGTGCCTTTCAGGCATCCTCTCCTAAAACTTTCGGGCCGGTCTTGCGATCGGCCTTTTTTTTGTCATTCGGTTGGGCTAGAGCGACATGGCTGTTCGGCGCGCCATATAACAAGTTTCTGGAGAGGAGCCGCCGGTAAGACCGGCAAGGCGAGCCGAAGTATCAGGGGGATCGAGCGCCAGCCGCGCTCTCCCCCTTTTTTCTCGCCCGGCTCAGGCCGTCTCCATTTCCTTGCCATAAGCGACGACCGCCGCCACTTCGGCCTTGTCGCCCAGCACCACGCCGACGCGCTGGTGCAGGCCGGTGGCGGGAACGTCCATGATGGGCATGAAGCCGTCGCTCGACGCGCCGCCCGCCTGCTCGATCAAATAGCTCATCGGATTGGCTTCATACATCAGGCGCAACTTGGCCTTGCCCGGATTGCGGTGGTCATAGGGGTACATGAAGATGCCACCGCGCTTCAGGATGCGATGCACGTCGGCCACCATGGAGGCGGTCCAGCGCATGTTGTAATCCTTGCCGCACGGCCCCGCGCCACCCGCGACGCGCTCGTCGATATAGCGGGTGATGGCGGGCGACCATTGGCGGCGGTTGGACATGTTGATCGCGAACTCGCACTTGCCCTGGGGCATCTTCATGTCCGGGTCGGTCATGACCCAGCTTCCCACTTCGCGGTCGAGCGTGAATTCGAACACGCCGGTGCCGACGCTGAGCACCAGCAGCGTCTGCGGCCCGTAGATGGCGTAGCCCGCAGCGACCTGCTGACGGCCGTCCTGGAGGAAATCCTCTTCCGTCACCTGCCGCCCGGCGCAGGCGTCGGGCGCCTTCAGAACCGAGAAGATGGTGCCGACCGACAGATCGACGTCGATATTGCTGGAGCCGTCGATCGGATCGAACAGCAGCAGATATTCGCCCTTGGGATAGCGATTGGGGATGAGATGGATCGTTTCCATCTCTTCCGAGGCCATCGCGGCCAGATGCCCGCCCCATTCATTGGCGTCGAGCAGCAGTTCATTGGCGATCACGTCCAGCTTCTTCTGCACCTCGCCCTGCACATTCTCGCTCTCGAGGCTGCCCAGCACTTCGCCCAGCGCACCTTTGCTCACCGCATGGCTGATCGTCTTGCACGCGCGCGCGACGGTTTCGATCAGCAGGCGCAGTTCGCCGGGCAGGACATTGGCGTTGCGTTGCTGTTCGATCAGGAAACGGGTCAGGGTGGTCCGGGACATATGCCGCCTTTCGCAAGAGATGGGTTTTGCGGCGCTATGCCGCGGCATGGAAGGGAACGGCCCGTCGCTACGGCACCCGTCCGCGCAAGTCCAGATGCCGCATCATCCTTCCGTCGCCCGCCGTTGCGCGTCGTCGCGCCCGACCGCCAGGTCGCGGACGCGGGTCGCATCCTCCTCCGCGCCGCCGGCCTGGCGATAGGCGTGCTCGGCCCCGGCATAATCGCCGGCCCGTTCGGCGCACAGGCCGGCGTTGAACAGCAGCGACGGGTGGCCGGGCAGCGTCCCCGCCATTGCCGCCCATTGGCCGCAGGCCGCCACCGGATCGCGCTGCGACAGGCGGATGCTGTCCTTGAACGCCTGTCCCATCGCCTTGTCCATGCCCTCGCGCCCTTCGCGCAGGCGGATGCGATAATCCTCATGGCGCGGCAGAATGTCGTCGGCGAAGCGGTCGGCCGCGGTCCGCACCATTCTGGCTACGACCTCCCTGGGGCTGGGCTTGCCCTTGTCGCCGGGGCAGGTGGTGATGGTCTCGCTCTGCGGCCGGGTCTGGGTATAGAGGATGCGCCCGTCGTCGCTGCGCGCCACGCGCAGGGTGGAGGAGAAGCTGACCATTTCCTGCAGGCAGGTCGCCTCCACCTTGTCCTTGCGCACGCATTTGTCGCCCTGCTTTTCGGCGCATTGCTCGACCTTGCGCTTGACGTCGCCCTCGCGCACCGATGCGTCGGCCATGCCGCTGACCAGCACATCGGCGTCCGGCCCGCGGCGCGACAGGGCAACGAGGTCGTAATAGGGCCGCCCATCGGGACCGCGCCGGCTCAACTGCCCCTCGATCGCCAGCCCCAGCGCCATGCCGTCGCGGCCGGCGATCCGGTCGATGCCGATGCTGCGGGCCAGGCTGACATCCCGATAGGGCGCCGGGAAATGGCCGTTCATTTCGAAGACTTCGGCATAGGCCGGCGCCGCGAGGCCCAGCGCCGCAAGGCACAGCATGAAACGCATCGATATTCCCCCCAAACCGAACGGTCCAGCATTAGAAACTGGGCCTTCGGGCATCAAGCAGCAACAAAGCGACGCTAGCATGATTGCGCCGTTTCGGTACGCTGCTGCTTGTCCCGACCGGGTGCAATAGAGGATGCTATGGACAGTCTGATTACCGCCTTCACCGACCCTACGGCCCTTGCCGCGCTCGTTGCGCTGGTGGTGATGGAGGTGGTGCTGGGCATCGACAATCTGGTCTTCATCTCCATCCTGACCAACAAATTGCCCGAAGCGCAGCGGCCCAAGGCGCGCAAGATCGGCATCGGCCTGGCGCTGGCGATGCGGCTGGTGCTGCTTTCCATGATCGCGTGGATCGTGGGACTGACGCAGCCTGTGTTCGACCTGGGGCTGAGCGGCCCGCTGGACCAGCATGGCGCGCCGACGTTCGAAACCAATTTTTCCTGGCGCGACCTGATCCTGATCGCAGGCGGCCTGTTCCTGATCTGGAAGGCGACCCGGGAAATCCACCATAATGTCGATCCGACACCGGCGGACGGGGGGCTGGACAAGAAGGGCGTCGCGACCATGACCTTCGGCGCGGCGATCGTGCAGATCATTCTGCTCGACATGATCTTCTCGCTCGATTCGATCCTGACGGCGGTGGGCATGACGGACAATCTGGCGGTCATGTACATCGCCGTGATCGTGGCGGTGACGGTGATGCTGATCGCGGCCGATCCGCTCGCCAACTTCATCGCGCGCAACCCGACCGTGGTGATGCTGGCGCTGGGCTTCCTGCTGATGATCGGCGCCGTGCTGATCGCCGACGGTTTCGGCGTGCATGTGCCCAAGGGCTATATCTACGCGGCGATGGCTTTCTCCACGCTGGTGGAGTGTCTGAACATCTTCGCGCGCCGGGCGCAGCAGCGGAAGAATGTGGCAGAGTAGGGGCGGCAAGGTCGTAGCGCCGAAGTTCACACCGTTGTCGGGCGATATCGGCCCGACGCGCTTGCCAAGCGCCTGCAAAGCGTCCCCGACGCGTCCCTTCCTACACCATGGCGGCACGACCGGCGCGCCAGGGACGTGGCAGTTTTCGCGCGGCAGATAAGGGCAGGTATTGGGATCCATCGATCAGGATAGATCAGATGAAATCCTACATTGGAAGCTTGTTGGATTGTGCCGGATCGATTGCGCAGGCGGGCGGAAGATGCAAAAGGCCGCCGCGACTATCAGGACAGGACCAAGACCCATGCTGGCAAAAATCGAACCGGGCGCGACCTTCAAGGATAATCTGGCCGGGCTGCCGTCGATCGACGGGCTGGCGCGTATCGACCTGACGGATGCGCATGGCGCGATCGTTGCGACGATCGAAAACCAACCGGGCAAGCAGGGCTCGCTCGCGGTCTATCATTATCTTGGGCAGGCGTTCGGCGCGCTGGACGCGGCCGCGGCGGACCATGGCCTGGCCCTATTCGCGGAACATATCGCCGATGCCCGCAACCGTCCGGGCGCGCATCCCAATGTCGATCGGCTGATCGCGATTGCCGAAGGTGGCGCGCCCCTGACGATCGTGGTGGTGGCTGAGGGCTGACCGAGCCTTTTGCTGCTTTCAGAAGAAAGAGGCTTCGACAGGCCCAGGCATTATATAGAGCAAGGGGGCAGGATCGCATGATCCCGCCCCCTTTTTTCGTTCAGGCCGCGGCGCGGCGTTCCTTCAGTTCTTCATTGAGCATTTCGGCGAGCAGGAAGGCCAGTTCCAGGCTCTGCGCCGCGTTCAGGCGCGGGTCGCAATGGGTGTGGTAGCGGTCGGCGAGGCCCTCGTCGGTGATGGCGATGGCGCCGCCGGTGCATTCCGTCACATTCTGGCCGGTCATTTCGGCATGGATGCCGCCGCCGAAGCTGCCCTCGGCGCGATGCACGGCGAAGAAGCCGCGCACTTCGGCCAGGATGCGCTCGAACGGGCGGGTCTTGTAGCCGTTCGCCGCCTTGATGACGTTGCCGTGCATCGGGTCGCAGGACCAGATGACTGGATGACCTTCGCGCAGCACAGCGCGGACCAGCTTGGGCAGGCCCGCTTCGATCTTGTCATGGCCATAGCGGGTGATGAGCGTGATGCGGCCGGCTTCCCGCTTCGGGTTCAGCGTGTCGAGCAGGCGTAGCAGTGCATCCGGTTCCAGGCTGGGACCGCATTTCAGGCCGATCGGATTGCCGATGCCGCGCAGATATTCGACATGGGCCGACCCTTCGAAGCGGGTGCGGTCGCCGATCCACAACATGTGCGCGGACGTATCGTACCAGTCGCCGGTCAGCGAATCCTGGCGGGTCAGCGCCTGTTCGAACGGCAGCAGCAGCGCTTCATGGCTGGTGTAGAAGCTGGTGCCGCCCAACTGGGGCACGGTTTCGGCGTCCAGACCGCAGGCGCGCATGAAGTCGAGCGCCTGGCCGATCTGGTCGGCCATCGCCTCGAATTTCGCGGCCCAGGGGCTGCGGCCCATGAAATCGAGCATCCAGCCATGGACGCGATCCAGCGACGCATAGCCGCCGGTCGAGAAGGCGCGCACCAGGTTCAGCGTCGCGGCCGACTGGTTATACGCCTGCACCATGCGCTGCGGGTTCGGCTCGCGGGCTTCGGGCGTGAAGGCGATGTCGTTGACATTGTCGCCGCGATAGCTGGGCAGTTCCACGCCGCCGATCGTCTCGGTATCGGCCGAGCGCGGCTTGGCGAACTGGCCGGCCATGCGGCCGACCTTCACCACCGGCAGCTTCGACGCGAAGGTCAGCACCACCGCCATCTGAAGCAGCACGCGGAAGGTGTCGCGGATATTGTTCGGATGGAATTCCGCGAAGCTTTCCGCGCAGTCGCCGCCCTGCAACAGGAAGGCGTCGCCGGTCACGACCTTGGCGAGATCTGCCTTCAGGTTGCGTGCCTCGCCCGCAAAGACGAGGGGCGGAAACTGGCCAAGCTGGGCCTCTACCGAGGCAAGCGCCTCTGCGTCCCGGTAAAAGGGCATCTGGATGCCCTTATGCTCCCGCCAGCTTTCCGGCGTCCACTTCGCCGCCACGTCGAGTCTCCTTCGCACAAGATAAAATAGGCGCCGCCCCTACGCTTGTCTGCGGGGCAAGGCAAGAATGTACCAGTTAGGCCATGGGCGCGCGCAATGAATTGTCGCGATCAGGCTTTCAGAGGAACCTGGTCGGCTCGCTCTATTTCGTGCAGGGCCAGCGCTCGTTCAAGGCCACGCTGACGAGGACCGAGGCGGGCGTCTTGCGCTGGTCGGGCCAGCGTTCGAGATAGGCGATGACGGTCTTGCGGGCTTCTTCCGCGCTCATCCGGTCGGGCCAGCAGACCGGGCGGGCGCGGCCGATGAACATGTCCTTGCGGATGCCGTCGACCACGCCGACGATATAAGCGGTGCAGGCGAGCGCATATTCCGGCGCCTTGTTGCGGCATTTGGCGAGCAGGGTCGTGCCGGTTTCGAACATGAAGGCCTGCGCCGCGACCGGGGTGGGGGATGCGGCGAGCAGGGCAGCGGCTAAGGGGAGGAGGCGCATCATCATGTGTCCCTTATCCTGTTCCGGCCTGCGCGGGAGCAGGCTGTTTTTTCTTCAATTCTTTCGCTTCGCGGTGAAGGCGAAGGTCAGCGCCACCTGCGGACCAAGCCCGCCGCTGCTGTCGCCATTGCCCACGCCGAAAAGCGCGCGGGTGATGGTGGCGCTGCCCGACACCTTGCGGGTTGCGTCCTTGCCGGACAGGGTGAAGCGGATCGTCTGCGGTTTGGACACGCCCTTGAGCGTCAGCGTGCCGCGGGCGCGGTAGCTGTTCGGACCGATGGCTTCCGCGCCCTTGGCCGTGAAGGTTGCGGTGGGATGAGCGGCGACACCGAAAAATTCGTCGCCGGGCAACATCCCGTCCTTATAGGCGTCGCCCACGCTGGCCGAGGCCATGTCGATCGTCACCTGGATATCGGCGCTGTCGGGATGATCGGGGTCCATGACGATCTGCGCGGTCCATTTGGAAAAGCTGCCGCTGATCGTCTCGCCATCATTGCCGACGGAGAAGCCGATGCGGCCGCCGGGTTGCACCGTCCATGCGGGGGGCGGGCCGGCGGGTTGTTCGGCGACGGCGGCGCTGTCGTTCGCGGCTGCGTTTTCAGCCGGGACGGCGGCGTTGGCGGCTTCCGCGACATTGGCGTCTTCCGCCGCGGCATTGGCGGGCTCTTCCGCGACCGGGACGGGCGCCGATGCAGCCTGCGGCGCGGGCAGGATCGCGCGGCCGGCGACGAAGCCGACCAGAATCAACGCGGGCAGCCCGATCAGCAGAGCGGTGGAGCGCCCCGGCACCATCCGCCAGATGAGGCCATCGCGCATCAGCAGATGATGGCGCAACGCGCCCGCGACGTGCAGCGCCAGCAGCGCGATGCCCAGCCAGGCGAGCAGGCCATGGCCGTTTTCGGCGAGGCCATGCGCACTCGCTGGCAAGGGCAGATGGGGCAGGGGGATGACGCCGAACAGCAAGGTCGGCACCTTGACCTTTGCGGTCGATACCAGCGCCCAGCCGGTGAGCGGCGCGCCCAGCATGAAGGCGTAGAGACCGACATGTACGCCCGACGCCAGCGCGCCCTGCCAGCCGCCCTCCAGCTTGGCCGGGCGCGGCTTCCAGTAACGCACCGCGATCCGCACCAGCGTCAGCGCCAGCACGGTGATGCCGACCGACTTGTGCATCTGATAGAGGGCGAAGCCGCGCGCGCCCAGATCCTCCAGCGCCCAGCCGACGGCGATCTGAAAGGCGAGCAGGGCGGCGATCGCCCAGTGCAGGAAGATGGCGGCCCGGCTATAGCGTTGCATGGTGGTTCCCTGGATCATGGCGGACCCGAAACTATGATGCCCGCGCGCCCAAGTCCATCGACCGGGCGCGAAACGCTGCGTTGCTCGTTGGCGGCGCGCTGTGTCTCAAAGGACGCAGTTGCGGCATTTTTATGGGCGCGATTGCATCACCCGCCATCCGGGTTAAGAGGCTTATCTGTTGGATTGACGCGATTTCCGGCGTCCGATCGGAAGTCGCTACGGCACGCTCATAATCAGGGAAATAGCAGGACATGGCCAAACCCGAATCCTGGCGTCTGAACCCGGAGGCTTATCGCTTCGTCACCAGCATCGACACGCGGTTCCAGGATCTCGACACCATGGGCCATATCAACAATGTGGCGATCTCCGGCATTTTCGAAACCGCGCGCATCCGTTTCCACCATCATATGGGCCGCCATCCGCAGGAGCAGGGCGTGCGCTGGCTGGTCGCGAACGTGAACCTGAACTTCGTCGAGGAATCGCATTTCCCTTATCCGTTCGAGGTGCATTGCGCGATCGGCCATATCGGCCGCACCAGCTGGACGATCAGTTCGGCCGGCTTCCAGAAGGGCGTGTGCGTCGCCACCTGCGACACCACGGTCGTCACCCATGGCGCCGAAGGCCGCCGCGCGATCGACGACACGCTGCGCGAGGCGATGGAGCTGAACTTCCTGCGCCAGCCGGAGTGATTTCAAGTGCCATTTAAGCGTTGCGTGTTCCCGCCTGCGCGGGAACACGCAGTGCGTTAGTCAGCAGTCAAGGGACTGAATGTCGATCGGTCCTAGCGAAATCCCGCCATGCGCCGGCTCCATTGCACCGCGATCACCGCGCCCTTGACCGGCTGGATCATCGCCACGGCCAGCAGCACGGCGAGGCTGGGCCAGATCAGCGCCTGCCAGCCCAGCGGGATGGCGAGGGCGCTGTTCACCTCGATCATCAGGGGCACCAATATATGGCCCAACAGCAAGATGACGATATAGGCGGGGAAGTCGTCCGCCTGATGCGCGTCGAGCGCCAGGCCGCAGGACGGGCAATTGGGCGCGGTCTTGAGGAAGCGGGCGAACATGCGCCCCTCGCCGCAGGCCGGGCATCGTCCCCGCAGCCCATGGCCGATGGCGGCGCCGGTCGGGCGATCGGACGAGGGTGCGGGATCGGTCACGTCCCGGCAGCTAGGGGCTTTGAATGCCGGGCGCAATGGCGCGTCTGTGGCTTACCGCCTTTCGCCGATTGTAAAGCCTGTTAAGAAGCGCCCATGCGTCTGCCCGGTCCCAACGAAGCCTATTGTCTGTTCGACGACGCGCGCGCGCGCAGCGTGGCGCCCGCGCGCCTCTACCGCGACCCGGTGGAGGTCGTCGTCGCCCGCCGCATGGCCGATGTGCAGCCTGCGCTCGACCGCATCGCCGAAGCGCAGGAGAGCGGTCTGCATGTCGCGGGCTATATGGCCTATGAGGCGGGACTGGCGCTGGAGGAGCGGCTGGCGCCGATCGCGCACCGGCAGGACGCAGGCGCTGCACCCCTGCTGTGGTTCGGCCTGTTCGAAGGGGTGCGGCTGATCCCGCCCGGCACGCTGCCCGACCTGCTGCCCGACCCGGCGGGCGCGACCGTCGGCCCGCTGCGCCCCTTGGTGGACGAGGCCGCCTATGGCGTCGCCTTTGGCCGAGTGCAGGATTATATCCGCGCCGGCGACATCTATCAGGTCAATCTGACCTTCCCCTGCGATGTCGATGTCGCGGGCGACCCGCTCGCCCTCTATGCCGCGGTCCGGCCGCGCGCCGCGGCGGGCTATGGCGGGGTGATCCGCACCGGCGATCGATCGATCCTGTCCTTCTCGCCCGAACTCTTCTTCACCCAGGTCCGCGGCCAGTTGACCGCGCGACCGATGAAGGGCACCGCCACCCGCGCCGCCGACCCGGATGCAGATGCGGCGCAGGCCCGCTGGCTGGAAAGCGACGCCAAGCAACGCGCCGAAAATCTGATGATTGTGGACCTGCTGCGCAACGACCTGTCGCGGGTGTCGCGCGCGGGCAGCGTGATCGTGCCCGACCTGTTCAAGGTCGAAACCTATCCTACCGTGCATCAACTGGTGTCGACGGTGCGTGCGCGCATCCTGCCCGGCCTGTCGCCGGTGGACGTGTTGCGCGTGTTGTTCCCCTGCGGCTCCATCACCGGCGCGCCCAAGGTGCGGGCGATGGAGATCATCGATGCGGTCGAACCCCATGCGCGCGGCGTCTATACCGGCACGATGGGCTGGATCGACCCGGAAGGCGACGCCGCCTTCAATGTTGCCATCCGCACCATTTCCGTCGAAGAAGGCGCAGGGACGGGGCGGCTCGGCCTGGGGTCCGGTATCGTCGCGGATTCGGATTGCGCATCCGAATGGGCGGAGTGCCTGGCCAAGGGGCGCTTCCTGTCGCTCCCTTGACCCTGGGCCTGATCCCTTAAGGGTGGTTGACTTTTGGCGCGGTGGGGCTTGAAAAGTTTCAATGGCATTGGCTGACGGACGGTTCGACCTCATCGAAACCATGGCCTTCGACCCGCTCGAAGGCATCAGGTTGCTGGAACTGCATCTTGAGCGGATCAAGGCGAGCGCCGACGCGCTCGGCTTCCATTTCGATCGCCATGATGTGCGCAACGAATTGCAGGCTGCGACCTTCCGCCTGCGCGACCGCAGCCGGGTGCGGCTGATGGTGTCGCGCGGCGGGGCGATCGCGATCGAGGTGCGCGGTCATCTGGGCTGGCCCGACCCGATCATGAAGGTCGCGGCCGTGCCGCGCCATGCGCCCGCGGATGACCTGCGCCTGCTGCACAAGACCAGCGATCGCAGCCTCTACAAGGACGCGCTGAAACGTGGCGGCACCTATGAAGTGCTGCTGATCGATGCGCAGGGCTATCTGACCGAAGGCTGCTTCTCCTCCATCTTCGTCGAACGGGGCGACAAGCTGGTGACGCCGCCTCTGGCGCGCGGCATCCTGCCCGGCATCTTGCGCCAGAGCCTGATCGACATGGGGGAGGCGGTGGAAGGCGACCTGCGCCCCTACGACCTGGAGCGCGGCTTCTTCATCGGCAATGCGGCGCGCGGCATGGCCGCCGCGACATGGTCGCGGTGACTGGGTAACGCCGAATATGGCGCGATAGCCGCGCTATTGTGCCGTAAAGCCAATAAGCGGCATCTGGCCGGTTGCCCCTTTCTCCGTTGCACATTAAGGGACGCCGCGTCCGCTTTTATTGCGGACGTTGGGGATTCTATATTTTTTTGACGCGATTTCCGAGTCAACAGGCTGTTTCGCCTAGTTTGAAATCGCTCTGAGGAAAGATTGTTGCCATGAGCCAGACTTCTGCCGCCTTGGGTCGCATCCAGCCGTCCGCCACGCTCGCCATGAGCGCCCGCGTGAACGCGCTCAAAGCCGAAGGCGTGGACGTTATTGGCCTGTCGGCCGGCGAGCCGGACTTCGACACCCCCGATTTCGTCAAGGAAGCGGGCATTGCGGCGATCCGCAACAACCTGACCCGCTACACCGACGTGGACGGCACTGCCGATGTCAAGGAAGCCGTCGCCTTCAAGTTCAAGCGCGACAATGGCCTGACCTACAAGCGCAGCCAGATCAGCGTCAATTCGGGCGGCAAGCACACATTGTTCAACGCGCTGGTCGCGACCGTCGATGCGGGCGATGAGGTCATCATCCCGGCGCCCTATTGGGTCAGCTATCCCGACATCGTGAATTTCGCGGGCGGCACCCCGGTGTTCATCGAAGGCCCGGCGAGCCAGGGCTACAAGATCACCGCCGCCCAGCTGGACGCTGCGATCACGCCGCGCACCAAATGGGTGATGCTCAATTCGCCGTCCAATCCGTCGGGCGCGGCCTATTCGGCCGACGAACTGAAGGCGCTGGCCGACGTGCTGCTGCGTCACCCGCATGTGCTGGTGATGACCGACGATATGTATGAGCATGTCTGGTACGCGTCGACTCCCTTCGCCACCATCGCGCAGGTCTGCCCGGAGCTGTACGACCGCACCTTGACGGTCAATGGCTGCTCCAAGGCCTTCTCCATGACCGGCTGGCGCATCGGTTTCGCCGGTGGTCCCGAATGGATCATCAAGGCGATGAGCAAGCTCCAGTCGCAGTCGACCAGCAATCCCTGCTCGATCAGCCAGGCCGCCGCCGTCGCCGCGCTGACCGGCCCGCAGGACTTCCTGGAAGAGCGTAACGGCGTGTTCCGCAAGCGCCGCGACATGGTCGTCGCCATGCTGAACGACGCGCCGGGGCTGGATTGCCCGACGCCCGAAGGCGCCTTCTACGTCTATCCCGACGCCAGCGGCGTGATCGGCAAGGTGACGCCCAAGGGGGTGACGATCGACAGCGACGAGACGCTGATCGGCTATTTCCTGGACGAAGCGAAGGTCGCCGCCGTTCATGGCGCGGCCTTCGGCCTCTCGCCGGCCTTCCGCATCAGCTATGCGACGTCGGACGACGTGCTCAAAAAGGCCTGCACGCGGATTCAGGAGGCGTGCGCCGCGCTTCGTTAACGAGAAAGCCGCACCAGCCTTCAAGAGAGGCACGTGCCTCGCTTGAAGGCTGGTGCGGTTCCGCGCGGCATCGCCGCGCCGAGAAATATCACAAAATGGAAACGGTCCTTTTCGCACCGCGCCGTCTTGCGATTGACGCGGCATGGCTTATATGCCCGTTGCATAGAGAAACTGATTTAAGGACTGCCGCCTTTCGTCGTTCTGTCCCTGGCACTGGTCGAAACCCGCTCCCGCGCGGCCGGCCGTTCAGTCAGGGGCAAGGCGCATGGAGGTAGTCGACAGGTCGAGACGGCCTGAACCATATTTTAGAAAGGCGTTGGCCATGGTGGCATTCCTGAAATCCGATCTGTTCCTGCGCTTCCTGGGCGGGTTCGCGATCGGCGCGGTGGGCATGTTCATGCTCCAGCCGGAGGAGGCTCCGGTATTCGGATCGCCCGCGATTGCGGCGACCTCGACCAACAGTGCGGCGCTCTGACAGCCTCGCCCTGATTGCTCTGGCGGCGCTTGTCGTCGCCACGCCTTTGCGCGCCGAGCGCGCCGTCCTCGCCCCCGTTCCGACCATCGACGCCGCGCCCACGCGCAAGCTGGAGACGGCCGTGTTCGCCGGCGGCTGCTATTGGGGCGTCGAGGGGGTCTTCTCCCACGTCAAAGGTGTCCACCTCGTCGTCTCCGGCTTTGCCGGCGGACCGCGCGACCGCCGTGTCGACTATGACATGGTGAGCGGCGGCGACACCGGCTATGCCGAGGCCGTGCGCGTCACCTACGATCCCGCGCAGGTCAGCTACGGCACCTTGCTGCGCGTCTTCTTCTCAGTGGTGGCCGATCCCACCACGCTGAATTATCAGCAGCCCGATCATGGCACCCAATATCGCAGCGCGCTGTTCCCGCTGAACGACGGGCAGGCCAAGGCGGCGACCGCCTATCTGGCGCAGATCGGCAAGGCAGGGCTGTGGCGCGATCCGATCGTGACCAGGGTGGAGCGCTTCACCGGCTTCCAGAACGCCGCGCGGGACCATCAGGATTTCATGCGGAAGAACCCGCGCCATCCCTATATAATGCGCTGGGACGTGCCGAAGCTGGCCGCGTTCAAGGCGATGTTTCCGACCCTCTATCGCGAGACGCCGTCGGCCTGAAGGCCGGGCGAGAGGGCTGGCCATGGGCCAACCCTCTGCATCCTGTCACCAGCCGATGGTAAAGCCGGCGCGGGCGGCCGTCTTGCCGCCCCGGTTGAAGCCGGTTGCCACGCCGGCGTTCAGCGCGACATGCGGGGTCACGAGAGCCCCGACCTGCATCGCGCCCGCATGAGCCCCGCCATAGGTCGCCACGTTGGCCGTCAGGTTGAACTTCATATCCGGCAGGAAGGTCGCACCACCCATTGCGACCGCGACCGCGGTGCCGCTGGATACGCGATCTTCCATCCGATCGAGCCGACCGTCGATCTGATCCAGTCGATCGCCGAGCGCGTCGATCCGGGACGAAAGCTGGAGGTCCGCCGTCATGCGGGCGTTGGTTTCGCCAGTCAAAGCGCTAGCCAATGCTTCTCGCGCCGACGTTTCATTGTCGATCCTTTGATGAATCTGAAGGTCATTTTGCGCACGCTGCTGCGCTTCGTCGATGATCTGGCCGGACAGGGTGACATCGGCCGCCTGGCGTGTCGCCGCTTCGGCGGAGATGGAATTGGCCAGCACGCTATCGGCTGCGGCGCGCGTACCGGCTTCGTTGGCAATGCTGCTTGCCAATGCGATGTCGGCGTCGATCCGTGCCGCTTTTTCTTCATCGATCCGGCCCGCAAGAGTGGAATCGGCGGCAATGCGGGCAGCCGCTTCGCTGTCCAGTTGCCCCTTATTGACCGCGTCTCCGGCCGCGACGCCATCGGCCAGATCGTGAATGCCGCTGCCGTTCATCTCTATCCCCTGGGTTACGCTCACCTTGGGTGTAACCAGTCCGGTTTCGTCAAGCCGCGTCGTTTCCTGTGCAGCGACCTGATATTGTAGCGAAAAAGGCGAGAAGACGGCGGAGTCCGGAATGGGCAGGGGGGAGAGTGAAGGGGCGCTGACCAAGACCGCATCGCCGGACAATGTCCCGAACACGATCGCGCCTGCGTCCGAGGTCGTCCGATAATTGCCTGTCAGTGCGGTGCGGTCACCGTTGACGATGGCGGTGGGGTCGATCGATTTCAGATTATAGCTATAGTCCTGGCCCGTGGTTTCATCGTAGCCGGAAGCACCCTGGATATCGACGCCGATATTGCGCACTGTCGTTTGATAGTCGGAGTAGCGATTGAAATAGCCTATGGCGTTCGGATCGTTAATCGGCGTCAGCGAGCGAGACTTTCTGCCGATATATTGGGTCGTCAGATCGACCGTCGCGGCCGAATAGAAATTTGACGGATCCATGCCTCCGAACGGGCCGGTCACTATGCCATCAACTGCCAGCGTGCCGTCGAAGTTGACCTGATATATACGTGACAGGCCATTGCCCACCTCTTCCGACAGAAATGTCACGTTCCGCGTGCCGGTCGTCCTGCAAATAGCAGGGGCATAGCCGCCATTTCCATCGCAATCGACGTCGCTGAGGGGGGTCTGGCTGATGACGGGTACAGTCTGGGCATGAGCCACGGCGTTCATCGGAAACGGAAGACAGGCAAGCGAAGTCGAAAGGCAAAACGCCTTCAATCCCAAGTTCATGGATAACCCCCATTGAAATGGCAAGAACCCCCACGGTTTCGGCCATGTGCAAATTCTTAAGGGTCCATTTTCATTGTGCAAGTCTTGGACATAGTGGAATAAAATATTCCAGCGCGTTCCGCCGGCAGCATGTAATTGCCGGGGCAACAAAAAGGGCGGCCCCTTGCGGCGCCGCCCATTTTAACGCTCTTGACGTCGCTTATTTCGGCGACAGCACCATCAGCATCTGGCGGCCTTCCATGCGCGGATAGGCTTCGACCTTCGCGACTTCCTGGACATTTTCGGCCACGCGCTGCAGCAGGGCCATGCCGAGCTGCTGGTGGCTGAGTTCGCGGCCGCGGAAGCGCAGGGTGATCTTCACCTTGTCGCCGTCACCGATGAAATCATGCACCTTCTTCATCTTCGTATCATAGTCATGATCGTCGATGTTCGGACGCATCTTGATCTCTTTGAGTTCCTGCGTCTTCTGGGTCTTGCGGGCGATATTCGCCTTTTTCTGGGCTTCGTACTTGAACTTGCCGATGTCCAGAAATTTGCAGACCGGCGGGTCGGCATTGGGGGAGACTTCGACCAGGTCGAGGCCGACATCGGCCGCCTGCTCGATGGCTTCCTGCGTAAACATCACGCCCAGATTTTCGCCTTCGTCGTCGATCACGCGCACCTTGGGCACGGTGATGAACTCGTTATACCGGGGGCCGGACTTCGGCGGCGGCGCCAGCGGGCGGCGCATCATCGGGGGACGTATAGCAGTATCTCCTATGGTCGTTTCAAAAACGAATGGCTCTTAGCGGCTTTTTGGCAAAGCCGAAAGGGGTCCGTGTCCCCGCCGTAACGGAATCACGAACCCTTGTGGCATTGCTGCCTCACCGCATATCGGGTGCAAGGCTCTCATTTGCAAGGCGCGAAATGACATCGTCGAGCGAAAGGACGCTTTGCCCCTCCTTGCCCAGTTCGCGCAGCGCGACCGTCCCCTCGTCCGCCTCGCGCCGTCCGACGACCAGCAGGTTCGGCACCTTGGCAAGGCTGTGTTCGCGGACCTTGTAATTGATCTTCTCGTTCCGCACGTCGATTTCGGCGCGGATTCCCGCCGCGCGCAGCTTCTCGACCGCTGCCTTCGCATAATCGTCCGCATCGGACACGATGGTCGCGACCACGGCCTGCACCGGCGCCAGCCAGAGCGGGAAGCGGCCCGCATAATGTTCGATCAGGATGCCGATGAAGCGTTCATAGCTGCCGAAAATGGCGCGATGGAGCATGACCGGCCGGTGCCGCTCGCCATCTTCGCCAATATAGCTGGCGTCGAGTCGTTCGGGCAACACGCGGTCCGACTGGATGGTGCCGACCTGCCAGGTGCGGCCGATCGCGTCGGTCAGATGCCATTCCAGCTTGGGCGCATAGAAGGCGCCTTCGCCCGGCAATTCTTCCCAGCCATATTCGGGCGTGTTGAGGCCGGCGGCGGCGACTGCGTTGCGCAGCTCATTCTCCGCCATGTCCCACATCTCCTCGGTGCCGAAGCGCTTTTCCGGGCGCAGCGCCAGCTTGATCGAGTAGGTGAAGCCGAAATCCTTGTAGATGCGGTCGGCCAGCGCGCAAAAGGCGCGGACTTCCTCGACGATCTGGTCTTCGCGGCAGAAGATATGGGCGTCATCCTGCGTGAACTGGCGCACGCGCATCAGGCCATGCAGCGCGCCATGCGGCTCGTTGCGGTGGCAGCAGCCATTTTCATAGAAGCGTAAGGGGAGGTCGCGATAGCTTTTGATCCCCTGACGGAAGATCAGGACATGCGCGGGGCAGTTCATGGGCTTGAGCGCCATCCAGTCGGCATCGTCCGACACCAGCGGGCCTTCATCGTCCACATTGGGCACTTCGTCGGGGATGACGAACATATTCTCGCGATATTTGCCCCAGTGACCGGACGTTTCCCACTGGCGTGCGTCCATCACCTGGGGCGTCTTCACCTCGCGATAGCCCGCTGCGTCGATGGCGCGACGCATATAGGCTTCCAGCGCGCGCCAGATCAGATAGCCCTTGGGGTGCCAGAAGACGCTGCCATGCGCTTCCTGCTGGAGGTGGAACAGGTCCATTTCCGCGCCGAGTTTGCGATGGTCGCGCTTACCCGCCTCTTCAAGGCGCGTCAGATGCTCGGCCAACTGCTTTTTGTTGAGCCAGCCGGTGCCATAGATGCGGCTGAGCATCGCATTCTTCTGGTCGCCGCGCCAATAGGCGCCCGATACGCGCGTCAGCTTGAACGCGGCGGGATCGAGCCGGCCGGTCGAGGCCAGATGCGGGCCGCGGCACATGTCGTACCAGTCGCCGGAGCGATAGACCGTCAGTTCCTCGCCCTCGGGCAGTTCGGCGGCCCATTCGGCCTTGAACGTCTCGCCGGCCGCGCGCCAGGCGGCGATCAGCGCGTCGCGGTCCATCACTTCGCGCACCAGCGGCTTGTTGGCGGCGATGATCTTGCGCATCTCCGCCTCGATTCCCGGCAGGTCTTCCTCGGTGAAGGGCCGGTCCCTGGGCGCGAAGTCATAATAGAAGCCATCGTCGGTCGACGGGCCGAAAGTGATCTGGGTGCCGGGGAACAACGCCTGCACCGCTTCGGCCAGCACATGGGCGAAATCGTGCCGGGCCAGCTCCAGCGCGTCGGCCTCATCCTTGCTCGTCACCAGGGCGAGGTGGGAATCCTGTTCCAGCGGGCGGCCGATATCGCGCAGTTCGCCGTCGACGCGCGCGGCGATGGCGGCCTTGGCCAGGCCCGGCCCGATCGCCGCTGCAATGTCCGCCGGGGTAGTGCCGGGCGCGACTTCACGCACGGAACCATCGGGCAGGGTAATCTTGAGCATGGCGGACACGGACATGGCTTTCTGTGAAATGGGCGGGTTGCGCGGCCCCAATTGCCGCGCCTTCCCCTTAAATGGGCGGCCCGCACTGTCAATAGAAGGGTTCGGAGGCGGACTGGCGCCGCCGGCGGCTCGCGGAACGCTGCATCGCGAGAGCGCTCTTGCCAACGCCCGTCGCGAAGCGCATGTTTCATGTGTTGTTATAACATATTTCAACAGGAGGGTTTATGGCCTTGCACCGTGCACGCCCGGAGTCCGCAGACGCACCGATGGGCGAGATGAACACGACGCCGCTGATCGACGTCATGCTGGTCCTGCTCATCATGTTCATCATCACCATTCCGATGCAGACCCACAGCGTGGGCATCGACCTGCCGCAGGCGCCGGTTCAGCCGGCCCAGTTCACGCCCGACCCGGTCAAGAACAAGGTGACGATCGACGCCGCCGGCATGATCCGCTGGAATGGGGCGGCGATCGATCGGCTGACGCTGCGCCGCTATCTGGCGCGGTCGCTGGCGTTGCCGGTGGAGCCGGAACTGCAATTCCAACCGGATGCCGCGGCGCGCTACGTCATAGTGGATGAAGTGCTGGCCGACATCCGCCGGTCGGGCGTGACCAAGCTCGGCTTCGTCGGCAACGAACGCTATCGGGATTTCTGAAAAACGGCCTGCGCCTTGCCCCCGGCCCGCATCGCCGATAGCATCGGCGGGCGGAAAGGAGGGCAGGGCGCATGAAGACGGTTCGCTATGGTTTGATCGCCTGCTTCTGTCTCGGAGCGGCCTGGGGTGTTGCCCATCTCGCCACCCCGCCGCGTGCGGACGCGCTGGCGACGCCGGGCCTGTCGATCGCTCCCGAAGCGCATGACCGGTCGCAGGAGCGGTGGCGCTACCTGCCGATCCTGCGATAGGATCAGGCGAAGAGTAGCCGGGCCTGATCGTCTGTCGCTTGCAGGAAGCCGACCGGTCCGCCCGTTTCGACGCCTTCGGGAAGGTCCGTCGCCGTCATGCCGCACAGGGCAAGGCCGCTCTGGCAGGCGATCAGCGTCACGTCCAACCCCAGCGCTTCATTCAGCAGCGCGGCCAGATCGGGCAGGCCGGCGGCGCGATGGGCCGCATCGCGGGGCGCGGCGATCGGCGCGCGCAGCAGCGCCACCGCATCCAGTTGCAGGAAGAGGGTGGCCGCGCCGCCCAGGGCGGCCTGCGCCGCCGCCAGCACCAGCGCGCCGCGCAGCCGCTCCGCATCGGCCGTCGCGACCAGGATGTTCAGGGCGCGCATAGAGCCACAGCGCATGCCGTACAGGCGGGGTCTTTGGGCACATCCAGCGTGCGGAAGCGCATCGAAAGCAGGTCGGCGATCAGCAGCCGCCCGGCCATCTCCGCGCCGAACGGCACCAGCGCGCGTATCACCTCCAGCGCGGCCAGGCTGCCCATCGCGCCGGTCAGCGCGCCGATGACGCCGGTTTCGGCGCAATTGCGTTCCGGCGCATCCTGCGGCGCGCCGACCAGGCAGCGATAGCAGGGCTTGTCCGCTTCCCAGCCGCGATAGGTGGCGATCTGCCCCTCGAACGGGCCGACCGCCGTGGATACCAGCGGGATGCGCAGGCGCTGTGCGCTGTCCGCCACCGCCAGCCGGGTGTCGAAATTATCGCAGCCGTCCAGAATCACGTCCGCGTCCCGCAGCATGATCGCGGCATTGTCCGCGTCGATCCGCGCGTTGATCGGGATCAGCTTCACGTCGGGGTTGAGCCGCGCGACGGCCGCCATCGCGGCCTCCGCCTTGGGCGCGCCGATATCGGCGGCGCCGAACAAAATCTGCCGCTGCAGGTTGGACAGGGCGACCGCGTCATCGTCGATTACCCGGATCGTGCCGACTCCGGCGGCGGCAAGGTAGAGGATCGCCGGGCTGCCGATGCCGCCCGCCCCGATCACCGCTACGTCTGCCGACAGCAGCCGGGCCTGTCCCGCGCCGCCAATTTCCTTCAGGATGATGTGCCGGGCGTAGCGGTCCAGTTGATCGTCGCTGAGCGTCACGGCGCGTCGGACCAGAGGAAGCGGACCTGAGAGCGCATCCAGCGGGGCTCCGCCGCCCCGGTCTTGGGGAAGGAACCGCGCAATGTGCCGAGGATGCGGCCGCTCACATATTTTTCGACCTCGGGGCAACGCGCATTGACCGGCGCGATCTTGAGCGGCTTGCCTTCGCCCGACAGCAGGAACAGCATGTCGATTTCCAGCAGCCGCGATCCTTCATGATTGACCGCACCACTGCATTCGCCACGACGATAGAGTTTCGCGACATCGTCCGACCAGCGCGGCGACACCTTCCGCCCCAGCCAGCCGTCGATGACCGGGACGGCGGTCAAATCCTGCGGCATGGGCGGTGCATCGCCCGGAACCGGGCCTGGCATCGGGGTTGCAGCCAGCATCAGCGAAAGCAGCATCGTCATCGCGTCACACTCCTGTGGAACCGAACCCGCCCTGTCCCCGGACGGTATCGTCGAGACTATCGACTTCCGCGAAGCTGGCAAGCTGCACCGGCGCGACGACCAGCTGGGCGATCCGGTCGCCGCGCTGTATCGGGAAGGGCGCGTCGCCCAGGTTGATCAGGATGATCTTCAATTCGCCGCGATAGTCGGCGTCGATCGTACCGGGCGTGTTGGGCAGGCTGATGCCGTGCTTGAGCGCGAGGCCGGAGCGGGGACGAACCTGCACCTCATAGCCTTCGGGGATCGCCATCGCGAAGCCCGTCGCCACCGCATGGCGGCCACCCGGTTGCAGCACCAGTTCCTCGGCCGAAACGACGTCCATTCCTGCGGCATGGGCGGTCGCATAGGCCGGGACCGGCAGGCCCTCGCCATGGGGCAGGCGCTTGAGCCGGATTTCAATCGACGAGAGCGGAGAGGGCATGGGCGACCTTTTCGATGAGTTTGTCGGCGACCTCGCCCTTCGGTAGGCTGGGCCAGGATTCGATGCCGGCGGCGGTGACGATCTGCACGGCGTTGGCGTCGCCGCCCATTACGTCGCCGGATACGTCATTGGCGACGATCCAGTCAGCGCCCTTCTTCGCCAGCTTGGCCCGGGCATGGGCGGCGATCTGCTGCGTTTCGGCGGCAAAGCCCACCAGCAGGGCCGGGCGCTGCGCATGGCGGCCCAGAGTCGCGAGGATGTCGGGATTTTCGACCAGTGCGAGCGGCGCGGGCTGGCCGGAGCCGTCCTTCTTCAGCTTCTGGTCGGCGGCGTCTGCGGTGCGCCAGTCGGCGACCGCGGCAACCATGATCGCGGCGTCTGCCGGCAGGGCGGCTTCGACCGCGGCCAGCATCTGCCGTGCGGTTTCCACATCCACCCGGTCGACCCCCGCGGGCGTAGGGAGATGTACCGGCCCTGCGACCAGCGTCACCCGCGCGCCGGCCCGCGCGGCGGCGGCGGCGATCGCGAAGCCCTGCTTGCCCGACGATCGATTGGCGATGTAGCGCACCGGGTCGATCGGCTCATGGGTGGGGCCTGCGGTGATAAGGATGTGGCGACCCTGCAAAGACCCGTTCGTCTCGAGCGAAGTCGAGAGACGCTGGGCATCGCTGGCAAAATCGGGCTGCCCCGCGAGCGGATCGGCGCCCCTGGGCAATGCCAGCAGCCGCTCGATTTCCAAAGCGATCGCCTCCGGCTCGGGCAGTCGCCCCTTGCCATATTCGCCGCACGCCATCGCGCCATCGTCCGGCGTCATGACATGGACGCCGTCGGCGTGGAGCCGCTCCAGATTGCGCTGCGTCGCCTTGTGATGCCACATGCGCACATTCATCGCAGGGACCGCCAGCACCGGCTTGTCGGTCGCCAGAAGCAGCGTGGTGGCCAGATCGTCGGCGATGCCATTCGCCATCTTGGCAAGGATATTGGCGGTCGCGGGCGCGACGACGACCAGATCCGCCTGGCGCGATAGCTGGATATGGCCGATTTCCTGCTCGTCCTTCAGGTCGAACAAATGGGTGAAGACCTGATCTTCGGTCAGTACCCCCAGCGACAGCGGCGTCACGAACTGCTGCGCCGACTCCGTCAGCACCGCGCGCACCGCGACCCCGCGCTTGCGCAGGATGCGGACCAGTTCGAGCGCTTTATAGGCGGCGATGCCGCCAGAGACGATGAGGAGGACGCGCTGTTGAGTCATAGATGCAGATGTAGGAGGGCGGAGCCCAGCACGCCAGCCGCCGCCGCGATCACCGCCACCAGCGCATAGCGCCAGCCGCCGCCTACGTGGATCAGCTTCACTTCCGTGAGCGGCGGCGGCGGCGGGGCGCCGCCCTTTTCGGGGAAGGCGTCCTCGATCCGCTTGACCAAACCCGGCAACCGCTGGAGCGTGCGCCAATTTTCGATCAGCGTGTCGGCGGCCTTCGCCTCCGGTCCCAGTTCGTCGCGCAGCCAGCCTTTCACATAGGGGCCGCTCGTCTCCCACAGGTTGATGTCGGGGTCGAGCGCGGTCGCCACGCCCTCCACCATCACCATCGTCTTCTGGAGCAGCAGCAAATGCGGCTGGGTCTGCATGTCGAAGTCGCGGGTGATCGCGAACAACCCGTCCAGCATCCCGCCGACCGAGAGTTCGCGCACCGGCTTGCCGCGCATCGGTTCGCCCACGGCGCGCAGGGCGGTGGCGAATTCGTCGACATTATGATGGCCGGGCACATATTGCGCCTCGAAGTGAATTTCGGCCACGCGCTTATAATTACCGGTGATCAGGCCGTAGAGAATCTCCGCCAGCCACATGCGCGCGCGCCGGTCGATCCGGCCCATGATGCCGAAATCGATCGCGACGATGTCGCCATTGGCCGTGACGAACAAATTGCCCTGATGCATGTCGGCGTGGAAGAAGCCTTCCGCAATCGCCTGCCGCAGGAAGGCGTTGACCAGCCGGGCGGCCAGATCCTTCACATCATGGCCCGCCGCGATCAGCGCATCGCGATCGGAAATCTTGATGCCGTCGATCCACTCCATCGTCATGACCTTGCCGGTCGTGCGATCCCAGTCGATGACGGGAATGCGATAACCGGGCATCGCCTCCATGGCTTCGCTGAGTTCGGAGGCGGAGGCGGCTTCGCGGCGCAGGTCCAGTTCGCGCACGGTCCAGCGCTTGAAGTTCGCGATGACCAGGCGCGGGCGCAGGCGCGCGATCTCGCCGCCCAGCATCTCGACATGGGCGGCGGCCCATTCATAGGTCTGGATGTCGCGATTGAACTTGTCGATGACGCCGGGGCGGATCACCTTGACCGCGACGTCGCGGCCGTCGGTCGTGACCGCGCGATGCACCTGCGCGATCGACGCGGCACCGACCGGCACCTCATCGAAGCTCTTGTAGATGGCGTCCAGCGGACGGCCGAAACTCTGCTCGATCTGTGCCCGGATCGTGTCGAACGGCACGGGGGGCAGGGCGTCCTGCAAGCGCAGAAGATCGTTCGCCGCATGATCGCCGACCAGATCGGGCCGGGTGGCGAGCGTCTGGCCCAGCTTGATCGCGGCCGGGCCGATCGACTGGAAGGCGTCGGCATAGCGTGGCTGCCTGGGCACGCGCGCGCCGAGCCGGGCGATGCGGACCAGCCGCCGGACGGGGCCGGGGGTCAGCGGATCGCGCTCGATGCCGGTCAGCGCGCCATGCCGCGCCAGGGTGCGCCCCCATTTCAGGAGGCGGAAGATATGGGTGATATGGGCGGTCATCCGGGCGTCAAATCTTCCAGCCGCTGTGAATGGCGACCAGCCCGCCCAATATCGGTTCGACCTTGGTATTCACGAAACCGGCGTCACGGATCATGCCCTCGAATTTGGGCATGGGCGGGAAGCGGCGGATCGATTCGATCAGATAGCGATAGCTGTCTGCGTCATTGGCGAACAGCTTGCCGAGGTGCGGCACCAGCTTGTGCGAATAGACGTCATAGACGTCCGAGAAACCCGGCCATGTGGTGGTGGAAAATTCCAGGCAGAAGAAGCGCCCGCCGAACTTGAGAACGCGGTGCGCCTCGGCCAGCGCCTGGTCGATATGGGTGACGTTGCGGATGCCGAAGGCGATCGTATAGGCGTCGAAAGCCCGGTCGCCGAAGGTCAGCGTTTCGGCATTCTGCTCCGACCAGATCAGCCCGTCAAACCCCTTCTTCTGCGCCCGCTCGACGCCAACGGCCAGCATCTCGGGATTGATGTCCGAAACGGTGACCTGCGCGCCATGCTTGTGCATCCGAAAGGCGATGTCGCCGGTGCCGCCCGCCATGTCGAGTATCTGTTCGCCGGCGCGGGGCTTCACCCGGCGCACGAACTGGTCCTTCCACAGACGATGCGCGCCGCCGGACATGGCGTCGTTCATCAGATCATATTTCGCCGCGACGTTGGAAAAGACTGCGCGGACCATGCCCTGTTTTTCGGCGGCATCGACGTCGCGATAGCCGAAGGATGCTGTGTCGTTCATGGGCTTCGCTCTAGAGCATCGCGCGCAAAAGTGGGAACCGGTTTTGCGCAAAAAGCGATGCGACAACAAAAAAATGAAAACAGGTGACGACTTCATCGAGCGCCGACTGGCTTTTGCCGCTGTTCCGGTGCCATGCCAGTGGGAAGGCGAGGGGCGGAACGTTTCGCGGGCGTCATCCATTTTTCAGGCAAACCATGTCGGGGGAGCCTCTTATCGTGCGTCCAGTCCTTGCTGCCCTTGCCGTCATGCTGTGCCTGGCCCAGGCCGCGCCGCAAACGTCCGCGCCGCCGCCCGGCCCGCAGCGCATCTACGGCCCCCTGTTCGAAGCGGTGCAGCGCGAGAAGGTCTTCCCCGACGGCAAGACCTTCGTGGACGCGGTGCCCAGGGCCGATGCCGCGACGATCCTCGATCGCTATCGGCAGGAAAAGCCGCGAGGGCCAGCGCTGCGCGCCTTCGTCCTCAACTATTTCGATGTGCCGGGCGAACAGGCGGCGGCGCAGGGCCTGCGCGGCCATATCAGGTCGCTCTGGCCGCAACTGACGCGCCCGGCGCTCAGTCCGCCGGCGGGGTCGTCCGCGCTCGCCTTGCCCGCGCCCTATGTCGTGCCGGGCGGGCGCTTTCGCGAGATTTATTATTGGGACAGCTATTTCACCATGCTGGGACTCAAGGCCGACGGGCAACAGCCTTTGATCGATTCGATGCTGGTCGATTTCGAAAGCCTGATCGATCGCTACGGCTTCATCCCCAATGGCACGCGGACCTATTATCTGGGCCGGTCGCAGCCGCCCTTCCTGGCGCTGATGGTGGATCTGGCGAGCAATCCCAACGATCCCCGGCACCTCAAAGCCCTCCGCGCCGAGCATGATTTCTGGATGCGCGGCGCGGAGGGGCTGGCGACGGGCGCGGCCGACCGGCGCGTCGTGCGGATGCCCGATGGCGCGCTGCTCAACCGCTATTGGGACGACAGACCGGGGCCGCGCGACGAGAGCTGGGCGGAAGATGTCGCCACCGCCGGGCAAAGCAACCGCCCGGCCGCCGCCATCTATCGCCACCTGCGCGCGGGCGCGGAAAGCGGCTGGGACTTTTCCTCGCGCTGGCTGGACGACCCCAGGCGGCTGTCCACGATCCGCACGACCGACATCGTGCCGGTGGACCTCAACAGCCTGCTCTGGTCGCTGGAGCGGGCCATCGCTCGCCGCTGCGCTGCGGCGGGGGACGCCGCCTGCGCCCGGCAGTTTGGATCGCTGGCCACCGCGCGCGGGAAGGCGATCAGCCGCTGGCTATGGCAGGCGCGTGAGGGGCGCTATGCCGACTGGGACATGCAGGCGCGCAAGCCGACGCCGGTCGTGTCCGCCGCGACGGTCTTCCCGCTCTTCGTTGGCCTGGCCGACCGGCCACAGGCGGACGCCGTCGCTCGCCTGGTCCGCGCGCAGTTGCTGGGGGAGGGCGGCCTGCGCACCACCCGCATCGCCAGCGGCCAGCAATGGGACAGCCCCAATGGCTGGGCGCCGCTCCAATGGGTGGCGGTGGAAGGACTGGCCCGCACGGGTCATGAAGCGTTGGCGAGGGATATCGCCCGTCGCTGGATCGGCACGGTCGATGCGGCCTGGCGCGAAACCGGCAAGATGCTGGAAAAATATGATGTCGAGACGCGCAAGCCCGGCGGCGGCGGGGAATATGCATTGCAGGACGGGTTCGGCTGGACCAACGGCGTCACGAGCGCGCTGATCGACCGCTGGCCGGATCTCGATCCCGATACCCCTGTTGCAGCCGCCCGCTAACGCCTACATGCATCCCCATGCCTGAGCTTCCCGAAGTCGAAACCACCGTTGCGGGCTTGCGCTCCGTCCTCCAGGGGGCGGTGCTGACGCGAGTGGAGCCGCGCCGCGCCGACCTGCGCTGGCCGATCCCGGTCGACCTGCGTCAGCGGATGACCGGGGCGACGGTGACGGGGCTGTCGCGCCGCGCCAAATATGGCCTGATCGAAACCGATCGCGGCGACATGATGATTTTCCATCTCGGCATGTCGGGTCGCTGGCGAATCGACCCGGCGGAGATCGGCGCGCACGACCATCTGCTGCTTGAGACAGGGCATGGCCATGTGCTGTCGCTCAACGACCCGCGGCGATTCGGTTCGCTGGACCTGGTGCGATCGGACGCATGGCAGGCCTACACGCCCTTCACCCGCATGGGGCCGGAACCGCTGGGACCGGATTTCGACACCGCCCGCCTGGCCGCCGCGCTCAAGGGCAAGGCGACCTCGATCAAGGCGGCGTTGCTCGACCAGCGAATTGTCGCTGGCCTCGGCAATATCTATGTATGCGAAGCGCTGAACATGGCGGGCATCGCCCCGACTCGCGCGGCGGGCAAGATCGGGCGCGTGTGCCTCGGCCTGCTGGTGGAGGCGATTCGCGATGTGCTGTCCGCCGCCATCGTCGCGGGCGGCTCCACCCTGCGCGATTATGCGCGGCCCGACGGGGAACTGGGCTATTTCTCCAAACAATGGCGCGTCTATGGGCGGGAAGGCGAATCCTGCCTGTGCGGCGGCACGGTGCAGCGTCGGGTGGACGGGGGGCGATCGACCTTCTTTTGCCCCAAATGTCAGAAATAGCGTCGCCCGAATCCGTTGACGCCTGCCCCGAACCTCTGTAAGGGGCGCACCTTCACGAGGCATGTCGGTCGTTCGACGGGCCTCTTCCCGAGATTTGATGAGAACCGAGGAATAGAATGGCCAATACGCCGCAAGCCAAGAAGCGCATCCGTCGCAACGAGCGTCGCGCCGCAATCAATGGCGCCCGCATCAGCCGGATCCGCACCCTGGTGAAGAAGCTGGAAGCCGCCCTCGCCGCTGGTGACAAGGACGTCGCTGCCACCGCCCTGCAGGCCGTCCAGCCCGAGCTGGCCCGTGGCGTCGCCCGCGGCGTGCTGCACAAGAACACCGCCGCGCGCAAGTTCGGCCGCCTGACCAAGGCTGTCAGCGCGCTCGCCTAACCCCTCCGGGTTTTTCGGCAGATCATAAGGCCCGCCCCATCGCTGGGGCGGGCCTTTCGTCGTTCCTTCACAATATGGTCATTTTTGACGATTGGCCAATTTCCCGCGATTCGACGCACTGCGGCACGATTATTTCCTTACAAACTGTTGAAATAACGTGATAATTTCATTCTCGTTCGATTCCCGCGGCTTTGCTGAGTCAACGGCTTTATTTCACTTTTTTGAACCATGCTGCCCTTGATCCGGCGGTGTCCCCCTGTCTATTTTTGAAATCCGGCCGCTGTCGAATCACCTTGATGCGGCCGTCATGTGAGATTGCATATCGTAAGGAACTCGGGATGGCGGGGGCTTTTCCGATCGAGTATCCTTGCGTCTTTTTTCCTGCCCGGATCAGGGGGCACAGTTGGTGGGGTCGTCAAAGTCTATGAAGGATGTTGTGGGCGTGGTTGGTTGGCAGGACGGAGAGATTAGCCAGGCCGATGCGGGCCTGGAATCCGCCTGGACCAGCATCCGCGCCGGCCTGCGCCGCGACGTCGGCGCACGGATGTTCGACCAGTGGCTGAAACCCGTCCGCCTCGGTGACTATTGCGCCGAATCGCAGACGCTCGACCTGCTGGTCGCCAGCGATTTCAGCGCCAATTTCGTATCCGGCCAGTTTGGCGACCGCCTGCGCATGGCCTGGCGCAGCGCCGGGGCCGGCGTGCGCGAGGTGCGGTTACGCCGTGCGCCCGACGCCACCGGGCCGCGCCTGCTGGAAGTCGTGCATGTCGAGCCGCCGGTGCCGACTGAAACCGCCGCGCCCGTCGCCATCGCCTCCAATTTCCTGCCGCGCCACGGCTTTGACGATTTCGTCATGGGCGAAACCAACCGCCTTGCCTGTTCGGCCGCCCAGGCGATGGCCGGCGAAGCCACGCCGCGCTTCAGCCCGCTGTTCATCCATGGCGGCACGGGCCAGGGCAAGACCCACCTGCTCCACGCCATCGCCCGCGCCTTTTCCGCCCATGCGCCCACGTCCCCCGTGCTCTACATGTCGGCCGAACGCTTCATGATGGAATTCGTGAACGCGATGCGCGCCAATGAGACGATGGCGTTCAAGGGCCGGCTGCGCGCTGCCCGGCTGTTGCTGATCGACGATATCCAGTTCATCGCGGGCAAGGGATCGACGCAGGAGGAATTCCTCCACACGATCAACGACCTGATCGACAGCGGCGCGCGTATCGTCGTGACCGCCGACCGGCCGCCGCAGATGCTCGAATCGATCGATCCGCGAATCCTGTCGCGCCTCGCCGGCGGCCTGGTCGCCGATATCCAGCCCGCCGGGCTCGACCTGCGCCTCGCCATCCTCGAATCGAAGCGCGCGGTGGCGGGCGATCCGCCGGTCCCCGATGCGGTGATCGACTTCCTCGCCCGCTCGATCCGCTCGAACGTGCGCGAACTGGAAGGGGCGTTCAACAAGCTGGTCGCCTATGGCCAACTGACGGGCCGCTCGATCGACCTCGACTTTGCGCAAGGGATGCTGGCCGACGCCGTGCGCGCCAATGCGCGGCGGATCACGGTGGACGAAATCCAGAAGGCCTGCGCCGCCCATTTCAAGATCGACCCGTCGGAAATGCGTTCCAAGCGCCGCGCCCGCGCCGTCGCCCGCCCGCGCCAGGTGGCGATGTACCTCGCCAAGAAGATGACGCCGCGTTCGCTGCCCGAAATTGGCCGCATCTTCGGCGGGCGCGATCACAGCACGGTGATCCATGCCGTGCGCACGATCGAGGCGCTGCGCGAAAGCAACCCGGACATGGACGCCGATGTCCGCGCGCTCCAGCGCCTGCTGGAGGGCTGACAAGCCCCTCTGGCGTCCGGCGGCGGAGAAGCTAGGGTGAGCGTATGATTCGCGCCCTTGCTATCCTGCTCGCCGCCCTTCTCGGCTTTTCGGCCGCCTTGGCCCAGACACCGCCGGCGCCAGCGCCTTCGACCGACGTTCGCGTCGCGCTCGACACCAATGCAGGCCGCATCCTGATAGCGGTCCATGTCGACAAGGCGCCGGTCACCGCCGCCAACTTCCTCAAATATGTCGACCAGAAACGGTTCGACGGCACGCTCTTCTATCGCGGCGTGGGCGCGGCCGATTATGGCTTCGTCCAGGGCGGGGCGCAAAATGATCCGAAACGGATATTGCCGCCGATCAAACATGAACCAACCACCCAGACCGGCCTCACCCATGACGACGGCGCACTGTCGATGGCGCGCTATGCGCCGGGCAGCGCGACCGGCGACTTCTTCATCGTGCTGGGCAAGATGCCGGCCATGGACGCCCAGCCCCAGCAGGCGAGCGGCGACAATCAGGGCTTTGCCGTCTTCGCCCATGTGGTCGAGGGGATGGATGTGGTGAAGGCGATCCTCGCCGCGCCCAAATCGCCCACGGCCGGGGAAGGCGTGATGAAGGGCCAGATGCTCGCCGCACCGGTGACGATCCGTACGGCGCGGCGGGCGCCTTGATCTTGTGATCCAAGCCTTCCAACAGGTTTAGGATGCGTCCGCCGCCCGCCGATCCAAAATCCGGGCCGCCGCCATGTCGGCGGTGACATTGCCGACCGTGCGGAAGATGTCGGGCACCGTCTCCACCGCCAGCAACAGCGGCAACGCCTCCACCGGCACGCCCATGGCCAGGCAAATGGGGCCGGTGGTGGTGAAGAAGGTGATCTGGCTGGGCAGGCCGACCGCCGCCAGGCTGACGATCGCGGCCACCAGCACCCCCATCGCCAGTTGTGCCGGGCCGAGCGTCACGCCGTTCATCGCCGCCACATAGAGGGCGACGCCCAGATTGGCGGGCGGGCTGGTGATACGGAACAGCGATATGGCGAGCGGCAGGACGATGCTGCGCGTAGTTTCGCGCACCTCAAGCGGTTCGTCGCTCGCCTGGATCATCGCGGGCAGGGAGGCGATCGAGCTTTGGGTGGAAAAGGCGATGGCCTGGGCGGGCAGGGCGGCGCGGGCGAAGCGGCCCAGCCCGATCCGCCCGGCGACCACGACCAGCGGATAGACCAGCAGCGTCACCGCGACGCAGATCAGCACGATGAAGCCGATATAATGGAGCAGCGCGCCCGCCGTCGCCAGCCCCGACCGCGCGCCCGCGACCAGCGCCAGCGCGAACACGCCGATCGGCGCCAGCCACAGCACCCAGCCGACCACGACCAGCAGCGCGTCGGCCAGCGCCTGGAAGAAGCCGGTCAGCTGCGCGCGCCGGTCCGCCGCGATGCGGGTGACGGCGAAACCGAAGACCAGCGCGAACAGCACCACGGCGACCACCTGCCCCTCGCTCGCGGACTTGAGAGGATTGACCGGGATGAAGCCCAGCAGCCATTCGGCGGACGGGCGCATGTCGGGTACTTCGCCTACGCCATCGGCGCCCGCCAGCGCCCCGACCGCGCCGGCCGGCACTGGCCACAGATGCAGCATCAGCGGCCCGATCAGCGCGGCGACCGCCGCCGATGCCGTCAGCAGGATTGCGAACAGCGCGATCGCGCGGCCGGCCATGCCATTGGTCCGGACGCTGGTCGCCGCCTGGGTGATGCCCGTCACCAGCAGGGCGAAAATCAGAGGGATCAGCGGCATCTGCAGCCCGCCCAGCCACGCCTTGCCGATCGGCTGCGCCACCGCGATCACGCCTGTCCCCCAGTCTCCGCCCCATTCGGCCAGCGCGATGCCGCTACCCAGTCCCAGCACGAGCGCGATCAGGATGCGGACGGTCAAGGACATAGGCGTGGTTCCCCGGTGGCGCTGCCCATGGCAACGGACCGCGGCAGGCTATCCGCTATGATGGGGCATGGAACAGCGGAAAATGGCGCAGGGGACAATGCGGGCGGGGCAGAAGGCGCGGCATGACAACGAAAAAGCCCGGCGCTTCGATGAAGCGCCGGGCTTTTCACATCTTGTTCGAGCCTGTCCTAGCCCTTTTTCTCGGGCGGCAGAGTGATCTTCACATCTTCCCCATTCTGGCCGGGGAAGTTGGTGAACATCGCGTCGATCAGATTCGGCACCAGATAGGTCAGCTTGTTCGACAGCGACTGGGCGCTCGCCTTGCCCTCGAACAGGCGGCGGTTGTCGGCCGCGCGGTCGATCTTCATGCT
The DNA here is from genome assembly GCF_020166615.1 of Sphingobium sp. 3R8. Taxonomy (NCBI): domain Bacteria; kingdom Pseudomonadati; phylum Pseudomonadota; class Alphaproteobacteria; order Sphingomonadales; family Sphingobiaceae; genus Sphingobium; species Sphingobium sp. 3R8. Next base: position 78,229 of record NZ_JAIQXR010000009.1, read on the forward strand.
GAGGTCGCTGGTGTAGACGGTGTAGCTCGACACGTCGTTATAGCCGCCACCGCCGAAGAGCCAGGGATCATAGAAGCCATAGCCCCATGGGCGACCCCAACGGCCGCCGAAGCCGCCACCCCAGGGGCCGAAGCCACCGCCATAAGGGCCGCCGAAGCCGGTCGAGCGCACCTTCTCGCGCCCATTGTCGACATCATAGGCGACGCGCACGATCAGGTCGGCGCGGGCCGGGTCACTAGCCTGCACATAACCGGTCTGTGCCAGACGTCGCCCGACCATGTCCGCATAATGGGCGAACTCCAGCCCGCCTGCGAGCTGCGCATCGTCGGCGACGACAATATAGCTTTGCCCGGCGGGCGCGGGGAGTTGCTGGAAGCGGGCGACATCGGCCTTAAAGCCTGTGGTGCAGCCCGACAGCGCCACCAGCGCCAGAGCTGGCGCCGCAATCAGGCCGAACTTCTTGAAACGGGTCATTTTTCTGCGTCCTGTACCAAGGCATGAGCCTTTAAACATCATTGCGCTCTGCGATAGCAAAACGCAACTGAACATCGTTTGAACGCGCGAACCGACCGAACGGGCGCAAACCATGGTCCTGTCAGATCATGGACGACGCTCGCCCCGCTTTTCCGTAAACGACCATGCCCAGGGTCAGCTATTTAAGCCGATCCTGTGACATTATCGCATCAGCCCCATTGCGTCATAGGCCGCGCGCAGGGTCGGCGCCGCCGCCGCCGCTGCCTTGGCCGCGCCCTTGTCCAGGATGGCGTCGAGTGCGGCATCGTCGGTGCGCAATGCAAGAAACCGCTCGCGAATCGGGCGCAGAGTTTCGACCAGCAGATCGCCCAACGCCGGCTTGAACGCGCCGAACCCCTTGCCCGCGAACGCCGCGCAGACTGCGTCCGGCGTCGTGCCCGACAGGGTGGCGTAGATGCCGATCAGGTTGTTCGCCTCTGGGCGGCCGACCAGCCCGGCGGCCGTTTCGGGCAAGGGTTCGGGATCGGTCTTGGCCTTCTTCACCTTGTTCATGATGGCGTCGTCGTCGTCGGTCAGGTTGACGCGGCTCATGTCCGATGGATCGGACTTGGACATTTTCGCGCTACCGTCGCGGAACGACATGATCCGCGCCGATTCCCGGGGAATGATCGGATCGGGCAGGGTGAACAGTTCGACGCCGAAATCGCTGTTGAACTTGGCCGCAATGTCGCGCGCCAGCTCCAGATGCTGCTTCTGGTCCTCGCCCACCGGGACATGGGTGGCGTTATAGAGCAATATGTCGGCCGCCTGCAGCACCGGATAGACGAACAGGCCGATCGAGGCGCCCTCGCGGTCCTTGCCGACCTTGTCCTTGAACTGCGTCATGCGATTGAGCCAGCCGATGCGCGCGGTGCCGTTCAGCAACCAGGCGAGTTCCGCATGGGCGGGCACGCGCGCCTGATTGAACAACACGCTGCGGTCCGGGTCGATCCCGGCGGCGACCAGTGCGGCCGCCATGTCGCGCACGTTGCGGATACGCTGCTCGCGCCCTTCATGCACGGTGATCGAATGCATATCGGCCAGGAAGAAGAAACACTGACTCTGGCTGTCCATCTCATCCTGCATCCGCACCCAGTTGCGGATCGCGCCTAGGTAGTTGCCAAGGTGCAGATTGCCGGTCGGCTGGATGCCGGAAAGGACGCGCATGTCTGAATCCGTTCTTACTTAGGTTGCACTTTTGCGGCGCATCAGCGCCTTGATGTCGGAGAGCCGATAGGCCCCCGTGACGAAGGAGGCCAGCCCGTACAGCGCCACACCCGCGCCGACAAGCAGGGCCAGCGCGACATAGCGCTGCACCATCGCGCCGGTCAGCCAGGGATCGAGCAGATCTTCACCCGCCCACAGCGCGACTCCCATGATGAGCGCGGCGACGGCGAGCCGGGGCAGGCGGCGGCGCAGGCCAGCGTCGGCGGCGAAATGGCCGCGCCTGACCAATGTCCGATAGAGCATCGCGACATTGACCGTGGAGGACAGGGCGGTCGCCAGCGGCGGCCCGATATGGCCCAGGGTCGGGATCATCGCCAGATTGCTGATGATGTTGATCAGGATCGACAGCATCGCATAGCGCACCGGCGTCTTCGTGTCGCCGCGCGCATAATAGCCCGGCGTCAGCACCTTCACGAGAACATAGGAGGGCAGGCCGATCGAGAAGGCCGACAGCGCCCAGCCGCATCGCATCGCGTCCTCCGCGGTGAAGCGGCCATATTGGAACAGGCCGCGCACGATCGGTTCCGCCACGACCAGAAAGGCCACGGTCGCGGGCAGGGTCAGGAACAGGGCGAGTTCGATGCCCCGATTCTGCGTCTCCATCGCCGCGGCGTCCTCGCCCTTGGACAGCATCCGCGAAATGGTGGGGAGCAGGATCGTACCCAGGCCAATGCCGATCAGGCCCAGCGGCAACTGGTTCAGCCGGTCGGCATAATAGATATAGGTGATGGAGCCGGACGCGAGCAGCCAGCCTGACAGCGCGGTGGAAATCAGCAGGTTGATCTGCGACGCGCCCGCGCCCGCCGCTGCCGGAACGATCAGGCGCAGCAGTTCGCGCACATCCTTGTCGAGGCGGGGGCGTTTCAGCGTCATCGACACGCCCGCGCGCCTGCACGCCCAGATCAACCAGAGCAGTTGCAGCGCCCCGCCGATCGTGACCGACATGGCCTGCACCCGCGCCGTCTCATATTCGTCGGCGCCGTGAAAGAACCACAGGCCCGCGATCATCGCGACGTTCAGCAATATCGGCGCGGCGGCATTGACCCAGAATTTGTCGAGGGAATTGAGGATGCCGCCCAGCAGCGAGGCCAGGGAGATCAGCGCGAGATAGGGAATGGTGATGCGGGACAGGGTAACGGCGAAGGCGAATTGCTCCGCGCTCGGGTTCTGGCGGGAAAAGCCGCCCGACAGCGCCCAGGTGATCGGCCAGGCCGCGGCAATCAGGATCAGGGTGAAGAGGATCAGGACCGGCAGCAGCACCGCCAGCGCGCGTTCGGCGAAATCATAACCCGCCGGTAATCCGCCTTCCCCTGCCGCCTTCTTGTTGAACAGGGGGATGAAGGCGGCGGAAAAGGCGCCCTCGGCAAAGAGCGCGCGAAACATATTGGGCAGGCGAAAGGCGACGCCGTTGAACGCGTCCGACGCGAAACCCGCGCCGACATAACGCGCGGCGAGCGAATCGCGCACCAGCGCCAGCACCCGGCTGGCGAGGGTCAGCCCGCCGACCGAGCCAAGGGCGCGTACCAGTTTCATGCGCCCAATCCCTGTTCCGTTCGCCCTGAGCTTGTCGAAGGGCTCCCTTTTTCTTGCGAAGAACAGCAAGGGGCTTCGACAGGCTTAGCCCGAACGGACGTGGGGGTCATGGCAGATTATCAGGCGTGACCGGCCGGTTCGCCCGTCGTCACTTCCATCTGCTCGGCCTGCTGCAGATACAGCGCGCCGAAATCGATCGGGTCGAGCAGCAGCGGCGGGAAGCCGCCGTCGCGGATCGCGTCAGCCAGCACCCGCCTGGCGAAGGGGAAGATCAGGCGCGGCGCTTCGGCCAGCATGAAGGGCTGGATCTGGTCTTCTGGCACGTTGCGCATACCGAAAATGGCCGCGTAGAGCAGTTCGACGGCAAAGGCGGTGCCTTGCGGCGCGATCGCCTTCACTTCGATCTTCAGCGCGATTTCCAGCACTTCGTCGGCGACCCGTTCGGCGCCGATGTTGAACTGCACGTCGATCTGCGGCTGGTCCTGCCACTGGTAGACGGCCGGCGCGTTCGGATTTTCGAACGACAGATCCTTCACATATTGGCTGATCAGCGCGATCTGCGGCGCGGTGTCGGCGCCATTGCCCAGATTCGTCGTGATGTGATCCGTTTCGTCGGCCATGCTCTTCCCTAGACTTTCGCTGTTGGCGGCGGCACCAAGGCCCCCGGACAATGATGACCCGCGCGCTTAGCAGGGGCGTTGGATCAGGGCAATGGCGGGACGCCGGGAAAGACCAGCCCAAGCGCCTATTTGAAGTTGCGTGCAAACATGCCTATGTTGGCCGGAACATTGTCCCACACAAAAGGGTATAGCCTTCCGTGTATGTGATCGTCATCCTCGCCATGATCGCCGGTTTTCTGGCGCTGCGGCTCTATTCGGTGCTCGGCAAGCGTACGGGCCACGAGCAGGAGCCTGCCCTGCGCCCGGCCGACGAACGCGCCAAGGTGACGGTGCTGCAACCCGGTCCGGTCGCGCAGAATGGCGGCGATTCGGTCCGTCTGGCCGAAGGACTGATCGGCGCCGGCGCGGAAAATGGCGTCCGCGCGCTGATCGCCGCCGACCGCAGCTTCGATGTTCCGCAGTTCGTGGACGGCGCCAAGAGCGCTTACAAGATGGTGCTGGAAGCCTTCTGGCGCGGCGACCGCGACGAACTGGTCTGGCTGTGCGACGATGACGTCCGCGCCTCCTTCGAGGACGCGATCGCTGCGCGCGAAGCCGATGGCCATGTGCTCGACAACCGCCTGGTGCGGATCGAAAAGGCGCAGATCGTCGAGGCGTCGCTCAATGGCCGCATCGCCGAAGTCGCACTGCGGTTCGAGGCGGACATCGCCGCCGTCACCCGCGACAAGGATGGCAACGTCGTCGCGGGGTCGATGACCGATGCGGTCGGCACCAAGGATGTGTGGACCTTCACCCGCGACATCCGCAGCGCGGACCCCAATTGGAAGCTTAGCGAAACCGACGAAGCGGCATGATCGCGCGTCAGTCGGGGGCGGCGCTGCTTGCGGCGCTGATGCTGTCTGCCTGCGCGGGCGGCATGATCCCGCCATCTGCCGGCGGTCCCGCCCCTTCGCGTCCAGTTCCGTCCGGCGAGGGCGCAACCCGTCCCGTTCCGGCTACACCGCGCCCGACCCTGCCGGTCGAATTGCCGGCCGATCCTGCGCTCGACAAGGGTATGGCGGCAGGTCTGGGCGTGACCCGTGGCCCGGATATAGCCAGCCTCATCCCATCGGGTGAACGCGCCCGCCTCGCGCTCCAGGCATTCCGCATCTCTTGCCCGACACTGATGAAGCGCACCGACGCCAGCGGCCTGACGCGCGGCGCCGACTGGAACAATAGCTGCGCCGCCGCATCAAGCTGGCCCGAAGCATCGGCCGCCGAATTTTTTGCCCGCTATTTCGAAGCGGTGCAGGTGGGCGACGGCGCGGCCTTCGTTACCGGCTATTATGAGCCGGAAATCGCCGGATCGCGCGCCCGCCAGCCCGGCTATGAAGTGCCGATCTACCGTCGCCCGACGGACCTGATCGACGTCGATCTCGGCCAGTTCAGCGACAGCCTGAAAGGGCGCACGATCCGGGGCAAGGTGAGCGGCAGCAAGTTCGTCCCTTATGACGATCGCAGCCAGATCGTGTCCGGCGCGCTCGCCGGGCGCGGGCTGGAACTGGCCTGGGCCGCCGATCCGGTGGAATTCTTTTTCCTCCAGGTGCAGGGCAGCGGCCGGCTGAACCTGCCCGACGGCGGCGTCATGCGCATCGGCTATGACGGGCAGAATGGTCGCGACTATAAGGGCATCGGCAAGCTGATGAAGGATCGCGGCCTGATCCAGGCCGGGTCGATGCAGGACATCATGCAATATCTGCGCGCCCATCCGGCCGAAGGCGCGGCTATCATGAACGAGAATAAGAGCTTCGTCTTCTTCCGCGAACTGACCGGGGCCGGGCCGATCGGCGCGCTCGGCGTGCCGGTGACGGCGGAAGCGACGGTGGCGGCCGACCCCAAATTCATTCCGCTGGGCGCACCGGTGCTGCTCTCGCTCGACCGGGCCGAACCGGCAGGCGTGTGGATCGCGCAGGATACCGGCGGCGCGATCAAGGGCGCCAACCGCTTCGACAGTTTCTGGGGCGCAGGCGCACGGGCGCGGGGCATTGCCGGCGGCATGTCGGCGCGGGGCAGCGCGCTGGTGCTGCTGCCGATCGGCTCGGCGGCGCGCCTCGTTCGCCCCTGATCCGCGCCATGGCCCGGCGCCGCCTGTCCAGCGAGGAAGAAGCGCTCTGGTCGGCGCTGGCCCGCACCGTGCGGCCGATCCGACCGAGTGCGCGGGCCGCCGCCAGTCCGACCATGGCGCCGCTGCCGATCGAGCCGTCGGTCAAGACAAGGTTAACGCCACCACCGGCGCGGATCATTGCCGCACCGCCTGCACGGACGCCCGCAGCGGTGCTCGACACCGGCTGGGAGCGGCGAATCCGTAGCGGTACTATCAGCCCCGACACCAGCATCGACCTGCATGGCCACACCCTGTCGACCGCCCATGCCCGCATTAACCAGGCGATCGCCGCCGCCCTGTCGCGCGATGCGCGGGTGTTGCTGGTCGTCACCGGCAAGCCGCCCAAAAGCGCGGCAGCAAACGGAAATGGAGGCGGGGCGGGACGTCGCGGCGCGATCCGCGGTGAAATCGGTCATTGGCTCGAAACCAGCCCCTATGCCGATCGCATCGCCAGCGTGCGCGTCGCCCATCCGCGCCATGGCGGAGACGGCGCGCTCTATTTGATATTGCGCCGCAAAAAGTGACGATTTTCGGACGCTTTGCTGACCCTTTCTTAACCACTGTCCTTCATATCCGGCTGATCGGGGGTCCTGCGGGACCGGTATCGGGCTGGGAGGCACATGCAGGGCGTGACGTTGAAAAGCCGCGCTGCCGCCTTCGCCTGCGCCGCGGGGGCGCTGGTGTTCATCCTGTCGCTGGTGCTGGGCTATACGCCGGGCCAGGAAGATGACCTGATCCAGATCGGCCGTTCGCTGATCATCGCCATATTGTGCGGCACGATGAGCTGGGCGTCCGCCCGGCGCACCATCGCCACCACCGCAACCGCCATCGACGCCGCCACCGACCGGCTGCTGTCCGCCGCCCATGGCGACCTCCATTCGGGTGTCGCCCGCGAGATCGGGCACGAGCTGCCCGACCTGTCGGTCGCGATGGAAAGCCTGTTCAGCCAGGTCCGCACCAATCTCGACCATGTCCAGGCGCTGGCGCTGTTCGACCAGATCACCGGCCTCGCCAACCGCACCAGCTTCTGCCGCCAGGTCGAACGGCTGCTGGCGGAGCGCGACGACAATGGCCTCGCCACCCTCTTCTTCATCGATCTCGACGGGTTCAAGGCAGTCAACGACACATTGGGCCATGCGGCCGGCGACCAGTTGCTGGCGCGCGTTGCAGGTCGCCTGCGCGAAGTCGTGATGGCGCAGGTCACTACGGGCGGCGGCGATGCCGTCATCGGCCGCCTCGCCGGCGACGAATTCACGATGTTCTTCCCCCATCTGTCCGGTCCGGCGGCGGCGCAGCGGATCGCGCGCGCCATCCAGTTCGCACTGGGCGAACGGTTCGACCTGGGCAGCCAGCATGTCGACCTGGGTGCGTCGATCGGCATCGCCTGTTATCCCGACCATGGCGCGACGCTGGCCGATCTTTTGCGGGCCGCCGACATCGCCATGTATCACGCCAAGCATCAGGGGCGCGGCCGGGCGGAAATCTACACCGACGCGCTGGCGCTGGAGGCGGAGGATCGCGCCGAGCTGGAGCGCGACCTGCTGCGCGGGCTGGAGCGGGAGGAATTCCTGCTCGAGTTCCAGCCGCAGATCGATGTCGCCAGCGGCCACGCAGTCTCGGCCGAAGCGCTGGTGCGCTGGGCGCATCCCGAGCGCGCGCTCGTCATGCCCGGCGCCTTCGTGCCGGTGGCGGAGGAAAGCGGCGCGATCGTCGCGCTGGGCGACTGGGTGATGAGCCGCGTGTGCCAGACCGCGGCCCGCTGGGCGCAGACGGGCGTGCATCAGCGGATCGCGGTCAATATCTCCACCCGCGAACTGGCGCAGGCCGACTTCTTCCTGCGCCTGCGCCACGCCATCGCCACCCACGGCACCCCGCCCGCCATGCTGGAGCTGGAGATCACCGAATCTCTGGCGATGGAGATGGACCCGCGCGTGCTGGAGCAATTGCGCGCGCTGCGCCGCGATGGCGTGCGTATCGCCATCGACGATTTCGGCACCGGCTATTCCAACCTGTCGCGGCTGAAGGAGCTGCCGGTCGACCGGGTCAAGATCGACCGCAGCCTGGTCCGCGACATCGCCACCTCCGCCGAAGCCCGCACCATCTGCTCTGCCGTCGTCGGGCTGATCCAGGGGCTGGGCATGGAAGTGGTGGTCGAGGGGATCGAAAGCGAAGCCCAGATGGACGTGCTGCGCGTTATCGGCTGCACCCTGTTCCAGGGCTATCACCTGGCGCGCCCGACCGGGGAACAGGAGTATCTGGCGCAATTCGGCGCGCGGCCAGGAGTTCAGGTTCGCGACGCTGGATAGGGTCTGGATGGGGCGGCCGATTGGGATGAAGCCGCCTTGTTCCGGTGGGTTCGGCGAGCTTCTGTCCTGTCCGCAATGAAGCGGTCGGCGCAGCGCATTATTCTCCGGACCGGTGATGGACGCCGCCGATCCACCAATGGCAGAAGCCGGGCTTTTGTGGCGCTTGCCGCCGGCTTGCCGTCGTCCACGAAAAAGGCGGCAACCGTAACGGCGCCGCCCTATATTCGCCGGCCAGAGCCGGGCCAATGTGCCCCGCATGTCGCGGGGCGCACCGATTACTTGAGTTCGACGGTCGCGCCGGCTTCTTCCAGCTGCTTCTTGACCTTCTCGGCCTCGTCCTTGCTGACGCCTTCCTTGACGGCCTTCGGCGCGGATTCCACCAGCGACTTGGCTTCGGTCAGGCCCAGGCCGGTGATGGCGCGGACTTCCTTGATGACGTTGATCTTCTTGCCACCGTCGCCGGTCAGGATCACGTCGAATTCGGTCTGCTCTTCAGCGGCCGGAGCGGCGGCGGCGGCAGCCGGGCCAGCGACGGCGACGGCAGCAGCGGCGCTAACGCCCCACTTTTCTTCCAGAGCCTTCGACAGCTCGGCGGCTTCGAGGACGGTGAGGGCCGAAAGCTGGTCGACCAGAGCGTTGATGTCTGCCATTTGTCAATTTCCTTATTTGGGGCGCTGCGCCCCGTCAGATGAGGGTCAAAAAATCGGGTCGGGAACGGCTCAGGCCGCTTCCTTCTCCGCATAGGCGTTGAAGACTCGCGCGAGCTGCGCAGCCGGTGCCTGGGTGACGGTTGCGAGCTTGGTAGCCGGAGCGACGATGAGGCCGATCAGCTTTGCACGCAGTTCATCCAGCGACGGCATCGATGCCAGGGCCTTGACGCCCTCCGCATCGAGCAGCACTTCGCCCATCGCGCCGCCAACGATCTCAAGCTTGTCGTTGGTCTTGGCGAAATCGATCGCAACCTTGGCGGCTGCGACCGGGTCGGCCGAGGTGGCGAGGCCGACGGGGCCGGTCAGCAGGTCGCTGAGCGGGCCGTAGGCGGTGCCATCAAGGGCGATACGGGCGAGGCGGTTCTTCGTAACCTTGTAGGTGGCTCCTGCGTCGCGCATCTTCTGGCGCAGGACAGTCGACTGGGCGACGGTCATGCCGAGGTTGCGGGTCACGACGACCACGCCAACTTCTGCCAGCTCTGCGTTCAGCGCGGAAACGACCTCAGCTTTCTGATTACGATCCATGCCATTACTCCACTTCATGTCCGACCGCTTGCACGGACGAACGACTAAACCCACGCCGGAGGCATGGGGCACTAAGTCCGAGGGGAGAGATCGACTGGCCCGCATCCATCAAAGGAACAGGCAGACCCGAATCGGGCATAGCGCCCGTCCGGCAAAGAACTTTTCCCCGTCTCGGCTGGAGATTAAGAAGGGCAGATCCCTTCACCAACTGTCTCGGACGGTGAACCCCGAAGGGTTCGCTGCGGGCACCTTTACAGAGTCGGGGCAGCGATGTCACGCGGAAACTGGCGCGGGGCGGGTGCGCAGGAGGCGCGGGGCACGGGCCGGAAGTCACAGCAGCGCGCCACCGCCGAAGTTCACACCGTTGTCGCGGTCCGCCGACGCAAAATGTGGAAAAATAGGAGGCGATGCAACTGTAAAGCTCCCGCGAAGCCACAGAGAAGCCACAGAGGGGTAAGCCCGGCGCGCCTGCCGGGTCACGACCGGGTCATAAGGACGCGCCGCCGACGCGCCGCATTGCGCAGGAGGCTCCGTGCGTGGCCCGCAAGCGTGTGCGGTGCGGAGGGCGAAGGGGTGGCGCATCCATGAGGATAGACCAGAGAAAATCCTATTTTGGAAGGGGCCGCGTGGGCCGGTTTCGGAAGTGCCGTCGGGGCGGGATGGCTATGGCTGTCCTTCGGCTTTTGCCGGTCGGCATGAGGTGAGATAGATCGACCGACGAGTATTCCCGACCATCCGGCTACAAGGCCATCCTGTCCGGGCACGAAGATTTTGCTTCGGGAAGCCTTGGGCGTCGATTGGGTGGTCCATGGATAGTCAGTTCTGGTCGAGCCTGGCGCCAGGTAGCCGCGGGCTATTTAACTGGATTTTCAACCTTCTTGGGCAATGCTGAGGCGATCGCTCCGTCGTCGCTGAAGAATTGCCGCCATGTCCTTCCTCGCCTCGTCCAGTCTAGGCCCGTTCGCGAGTGCCTATCCGCTGTCGCCAGCGATGCTCCGGCACAGCCTCATGGATCAACCGCTCCTGTCCATCGAGGCGCTGGCGCAAGCGGCGCTCGACCTGCCACCGGAATATGTCGAGCGCCGGATTGCGAACGCTCCCCATGGCGGCGATTTCGCGATGGATCGATCGGACGACGCCGATGCCGCAAGCGTCATTCGCGCCATCAAGACGAGCGGCAACTGGGTCATGCTCCGCTTCGTCGAGCAATTGCCGGCCTATCGGGACTTGTTGGACAGGGTGATGGGCGAGATCGGGCCCGTGATCTTTCCAGCGACCGGTCCGGGCCTGACGGTCAGAGGGTTTATCTTCATTTCATCGCCCGGCACTCTGACGCCATTTCATTTCGACTGTGAATATAATATCCTGTTCCAGATTGCGGGCGACAAGCAGTTCGCGACCTATCAACCCATGCCGCCCTGGCTGCCGCTCGACCGGCATGAAGCCTATTATGGCGCTGGCGACAATATGTTGCCCTGGAACGATGCCTATGAGGCGGAGGCGAATATCCACCCGCTGCGTCCCGGCGATGCGCTCTTCATTCCTTATGCGTCGCCGCATTGGGTGAAGGCAGGCGCGGAGCCGACCATTTCGCTGTCGATAACCTGGCAGAGCGCATGGAGCCAGTCGGTTGGGGCCGCCATGCAGATCAATCCGCTATTGCGCCGCTGCGGATTACCGGCCGGGGACATGCCCGCATGGCCAAAGGCGCCGAAATGGCGTTCGCTCGGTTGCCGTGTCGCCCGCAAGGCCCGGCTGTTATGAGCCGTCTATCCCCCGCCAGCGTATTTCGTGCGGGCAATCGCCATGAATGGCCGGTGGCGGGCGCCGGCCGGCCAACCGTTCGCCTGATGCGTCACGCCGACCTGACGGCGCATGATCGGGCATGCTGGGCGGCGCTGTCCGCACAGGCCGGGGATGCCAACATCTTTGCGCAGGACTGGTTCATGGAAGCCGCGCTGTGCCAATCCGACGATGGCCATGAGGCGCTGCTGGCGGTCGTCAGCCATGAACATGGACCGTGGCTGGGCGTGATGCCGCTGATGGCCGAATGGCGATTCGGGCGCTGGCCTGCCCGCATCTGGCACAGCTGGTCGGCAACCAACCAGTTTCTGGGTACGCCATTGGTGGCGGCGCAATCCGCCGATATTTTCTGGGAACGCTTGCTCGCCTTTCTCGATACGTGCGCTGGTCGCGCAATATTGCTGCATTTCGAGAAATTCGACGCAGATGATCCGATCAGCATCGCGTTGTTCGACCATTGCAAGCGGGAAGGGCGTGCGGTCCACGCCATCCAGTGCGTCGAGCGCCCGGCACATCGCGCCGGCGACGAGGCCGAGGCGCGCAGCGACGCCAAGACGCAAAGCCGGCTGCGCAGCCTGTCGCGGCGGCTGGAGAGCGATCATGGGGCCGTTACGGTGACGATGCTCGATCCGGTTGCGCCATGCACGCCTTGGATCGACGCTTTCCTGGCGATGGAGGCATCCGGCTGGAAGGGCCGCGTGGGCAGCGCGCTCGGCAGCAGTGCGGCCACGGAGGCTCTGTTTCGCACCGTCATCGCGCGCGGCCACGCCAATGGCAGCGCGCGACTGAGCAGCCTGTCGGCCGGTGGCCGCGTGATCGCCATGTCGTGCTGGTTTGAATCCGCGACCTGGGGCCATGGGTTCAAGATGAGCTTCAATGAAGACTATCGCGCCTATGCCCCCGGCCAGCTTTTGATGCGGGAAATCAGCGAGGGGATCAGCCGCCGGCCCGACCTGTCTTTCGACACTTGCGTGCCACGCGACGCAAGCCATTGTCATCGGCTGTGGCGCGGCAATCGGCGGATCGTCGATGGAGCCGTGGCGATCGGCTCGACGTGGCAACGGTTGCATTTCGACGCCTTGATAAAGGCGCGGGCGGCCTATGCGGCGGTCAAAGCCCATCTTTCCAGGCTGCAAATGCCGTAGATGCAGTTCTCGCAGGCGATGCGCAAAGGGCTTGACGATGGCTAGTTCGGGACAGGCGATTGGCCCCCTGATGGGTGGGCCGTGCCCCCGTCACCGGTCCTCCTAAACCCGATCCGCCTGCACCACGACGTCGATTGCCCGCAACGCCGACAAGATCCGGTTCAGATGCTGCGCGTCCGCCACTTCCAGGTCGATGATGTCGGTGTGGAAGGGGCCTTCGCGGTTTACCAGTTGCAGGTTCAAAATATTCGCCTTGGTCGCGCCGAAGACGTTGGCGACGGCGGCCAGCGCGCCGGGCTGGTTCTTGACGATGACGGACAGGCGGGCGGTGCCGCCCTTCGACTTGCCGTCCCAGGCCAGGTCGATCCAGTCGTCGTCCTGCTCCACCTCCAGCGACCGGCAGTCGATGGTATGGACTTCGATCGGTTCCCCGGTGCGGCGCACGCCGACGATGCGATCGCCGGGGACGGGATGGCAGCAATCGCCCAGATTATAGGCGATGCCCGGCGTCAGGCCGCGGATCGAGACGGGTTCGTGCTGGCGGGGATGCGCCTCCTCCATGCCCTGCGCGCTGGTGGAGCCGGGCATCAGCGCCTCCATCACTTCGGAATCGAGCAGGCGATGGGTGGCGATCGCGACCATCAGCGACGCGCGATCGTCCAGCTTCAGCCGCTTGAGCGCGGCGGTCAGCGCCTTGTCGCCCAGCTCTTTTGCCAGGTCGGGGGAGAAGCGACCGACGATTTCCTCATAAAGCTTCTCGCCGAGCTGGATTTCCTCGCCGCGCTGCTTCTGGCGGATATAGCGGCGGATTGCGGCGCGCGCCTTGCCGGTGATGGCGAAGGTGAGCCAGCCAGGTTGCGGCTCCTGCCCTTCGGATTTCAGGATTTCGACCTGATCGCCATTTTCGAGGCTGGTGCGCAACGGTACGACGCGGCCATTGACCTTCGCGCCGACGGTCTGGTTGCCGAGCGAGGTGTGGACGGCATAGGCGAAGTCGACCGGGGTCGATCCCTTGGGCATCTGGTGCAGTTCGCCCTTGGGCGAGAAGGCGAAGATGCGGTCCTGATACATCGCCATGCGGGTATGTTCGAGCAGTTCGTCGGCGTCGTGGCTCTGCTCCAGTATCTCGACGAGGTCGCGCAGCCAGGCGGCGTGATGATCGGCGGCGTCGCCCTTCTGTTTATAGGCCCAGTGCGCGGCGAGACCGAGTTCCGCGTCATTGTGCATGTCGCGACTGCGAATCTGCACCTCGATCCGGGCATTGTCCTGATGGATGACGGTGGTGTGCAGCGACTGGTAGCCGTTGCGCTTGGGGGTGGAGATATAATCCTTGAACCGCCCCGGCACCATCTTGAACGTCTGGTGGATGATGCCCAGCGCGCGGTAGCAATCCTCATGGCTTTCGGTGATGACGCGGAAGGCCATGACGTCGGTCAGCTGTTCGAAGCTGATATGCCGTTCCTGCATCTTCTTCCAGATGGAGAAGGGATGTTTTTCGCGGCCCGACACGCTGACCGACATGCCCTTGCCGCTGAGCAGCAGTTGCAGTTCCGCGCCGATCCGGTCGACCTTGTCATGGCCGCCTTCCTTGAGCTGCTCCAGCCGCCTGGTGATGCTGGCATAGGCTTCCGGCTCGATCTCGCGGAAGGCGAGCAACTGCATCTCGCGCATGAAGTCGTACATGCCGATCCGCTCGGCCAGCGGCGCGTAGATGTCCATCGTCTCGCGCGCGATGCGGCGGCGCTTGTCGGGATTTTTGATGAAGTGCAGCGTGCGCATATTGTGCAGCCGGTCGGCGAGCTTGACCAGCAGCACGCGGATATCGTCCGACATGGCGAGCAGGAACTTGCGGAGATTTTCCGCGGCCCGCTCATTTTCGCTCATCGCCTCGATCTTCGACAGCTTTGTCACGCCATCGACCATGCGGGCGACATCCTTGCCGAAGGCGCCCTCTATTTCCTCATAGGTGACCAGCGTATCCTCGATCGTGTCGTGCAGCAGCGCGGTCACGATCGTCTGGTCGTCGAGGTTGAAGTCGGTCAATATGCCCGCCACCTCGATCGGGTGGCTGAAATAGGGATCGCCGCTGGCACGCTTTTGCGAGCCATGTTTCTGGACCGAAAAGACATAGGCGCGGTTGATCATCGCTTCGTCCGCATCCGGATCGTAGCGCTTTACCCGTTCGACAAGTTCATACTGGCGTAGCATCGTTTCCCGATTGTGTTGGAAGACCCTTGTCGTGCAACAAAAAAATCCCATCTTGCACGAATAAGGCGGCGATTTTGCAACGCCTGCGGCTTTGCGCTATGCGTGATGATATATGAAACATAATCTGGCCCAGGATCTGGAACAATGTGCGCTGCCCAGCGCGCTGGAGATGATGGGGGAGCGCTGGTCCTTTCTCATCCTGCGCGGCGCATTGTCGGGCATCCGCCATTTCGAGGAGTTTCAGTCGACGCTGGGCATCGCCCGCAACATCCTGGCCAACCGGCTGTCCCGGCTGGTCGAGAACGGCATATTGGTGCGCCAGCCGATGCAGTGCGACCGGCGCAAGGTCGAATATCGGCTGACCGAAAAGGGGCAGGGGCTGGCCCCCGCGATGATCGCGCTGCGCCAGTGGGGCGAGCGATGGGGCTGCGGCACACCGGCGTGCCAGGTGCTGGCGGACAAGCGCGACGGCCAGCCGATCCGCCCGATCGGCATATTGGCGCATGACGGCCGCACCCTGGAGCTGTCGGACCTGGTCTGGCTATGCACCGACGAGGTGACGCCGATGACCGAAGAGCCGGCCGCAGCGGCCTGATCCCCGCCCTTCCGCAACCGGGCTCGCCGAAACCGGCTTTGACCGGCGGCCCAAATCGCTTAAGCCTGCACGCAATGTCCGTGACCGTGCCCCGCATCAAGCCTCAGCCCTTTTTCGCTGACAAGAACCGCGCCTTCTGGAACCTGCAGTCGCTCGGATGGGCCGGCGCGTTCCTGCTGCGCGGCTCGTCCACCATCGCCAATGGCCAACCGCTGTCCAGCCTGGTGCCGGTGCTGATTTCCACCGTCTCGGGCTATTCGGTGACGCTGCTGATCGCGGTGATGTTCCGTTTCCTGTTGAAGCGCCGACCGATCGTGACCTGGGGCGTGTCGATCGTGACCGTGGTCAGCGCCGCGGCGCTGGTCGCCTTCATCGACGCCTGGGTCTTTTCGACGCAGAACCGGGGTAGCGAGACGGCGGGGTTGCAGCTTTTCCTGGGCGCCTTCTACCTGTCGATGACGCTGCTGGGCGCCTGGTCGGCGCTCTATTATGCGATCAATTTCTACCTGACGGTGGAGGAGCAGGCGGACCAGTTGCTGCGGCTGGAAAATCAGGCGGCCAATGCGCAACTGGCGATGCTGCGTTACCAGCTCAATCCGCATTTCCTGTTCAATACGCTCAACTCCATATCGACGCTGGTTCTGCTCAAGCAGACCGACCGGGCCAATGCGATGCTGTCGCGGCTCTCCTCCTTCCTGCGCTACACGCTGATTAACGAGCCGACGGCGCAGGTGACGATCGAGCAGGAGATCGAGACGCTGAAACTCTATCTGGAGATCGAGAAGATGCGGTTCGAGGAGCGGTTGCGCCCGTCCTTCACCATCGATCCGACGGTGGCGCAGGCGCGGCTGCCGTCATTGCTGCTGCAACCGCTGGTTGAAAATGCAATCAAATATGCGGTGACGCCCAAGGAGGAGGGGGCCGAAATTGCCGTCAGCGCGCAGCCTGCCGGGGATAATGTCCGGATCGTCGTATCGGACAGCGGACCGGGATTGAACGAAAGCGGAATGAGGCCGCACATCCCCATGAGCGAGGGGACCGGGATCGGCCTGCCGAACATCCGGGACCGGTTAATTCAGGCCTTCGGGGAACGACAGAGCTTCGAAACGCGTTCCACGCCGGGCGGATTTTCGGTCATCATCGAAATTCCGCTTAACATGGATGAAACATCGAAAGTGGCCGCATGACCATCAGAACAATCCTCGTCGATGACGAAAGCCTGGCCATTCAAGGGCTTCAGCTACGTCTGCAAGCGCATGAGGATGTCGACATTATCGAAACCTGCACCAACGGCCGCGAAGCTATTCGCGCGATCAAGACGCATAAACCTGACCTTGTGTTCCTTGATATCCAGATGCCCGGTTTCGACGGCTTTTCCGTCGTCCAGGGTTTGATGGAAGTCGAACCGCCGCTGGTCATCTTCTGCACGGCCTATAGCGACCATGCGATCCGCGCATTCGAGGCGCAGGCGGTCGATTATCTGATGAAGCCGGTGGACGAAGGCCGTCTGGCCGATGCGCTCGACCGGGTGCGCCAGCGGCTCACCGAAAAGCGGCAGGTGCAGGAGATCGAGAAGCTGCGCGAAGTGCTGGCCGAGGTTGCGCCCCAGGCGATGACCGATTTCGCCGCCGACGACGACGCACCCGCGTCCAACCGGTTCGAAAAGCTCATCAACATCAAGGATCGCGGCCAGATTTTCCGGGTCGACGTCGATTCGATCGAGCGGATCGATGCGGCGGGCGACTATATGTGCATCTATACCGCCGATAACTCGCTGATCCTGCGCGAGACGATGAAGGATCTGGAAAAGCGGCTCGACCCGCGCAATTTCCAGCGGGTGCATCGTTCGACCATCGTGAATTTGTCGCAGGTGCGGCAGGTGAAGCCGCACACCAATGGCGAATGTTTCCTGGTGCTGGAAAGCGGCGCGCAGGTGAAGGTCAGCCGCTCCTATCGCGACGTGGTGGCGCGCTTCGTACATTGATTTTTGCGGGGCAGGTTCTGCGACGGTGCAAAGTGATTCCCACTTTACGTGAAGATTAATAGCGCCAGTTCCGTGTTCCCGCCTGCGCGGGAACACGGTTTGTTAGGCGACACATTCACTGCCTGTCCGACGCGAATATTATGACGACTCTTTGATTACGGCTCGGATGGACGAGGGTGGCGGTCATTGCTGCGTAGCATGTGCTCCCGCGGAGGCGGGAGCCCAGTCCGATGGCCGCGGTTATCTCTGGCGGTAGGACTGGGTTCGCGCCAGGGAACGCTGTCTTCCCTTATTTGAACACCCACTGCCGGTTCAGCCCGAACATCACCGCAGGCGTCACGAAGATCATCGCCGGTATAGGCGACCATTCGGGCCAGCTCATGTAAGTGACGCACAGGAAGACCCACAGAGCGTTCAGCGCATAGCTGATCAGCGACACCGTCACGAACTTCACGCCGCGCGCCGCGTGGTTCGCTTCGCCGCCATGGCCGCGAAAGGTGAAGAGGCTGTGGCTGACATAGCCGATGGCGACGGCGGCGAGATAGCCGATGAAATTGGCGACCTGCGGATGGAAGCCGGCCAGCGCTGCCAGGGTCCAGTAGATCGCGGCCTGGCAGGCGGTGACGAACAGGCCGGTCACGCCGTAGCGGACGATCTGCCAGAACAGGGCGCCATGCTCTGCATAAAGTCGTGACAGATATTTCATGGCTCGCCCCGTTGCGCTTTGAGGCGGACGCTCTAATCCACGCGCATGACCTTGCCTAGCGTCCAAACCCTGCGCGCCCATCCCCTCTATGCCCGCGCCCGGCATTGGGCGCCGATCCTGACCGCTTACGCCCAGCGGCACTGGAAATGGCTGACCGTGCTGATCTGGATCGTGATCGCGGTTATAATGGTCGCGACCCGCTGGCCCGCCATCCACTGGCTGGTGCTGAGCGATACCGATGACAATATCCGCTATGTGCAGGTGAAGGATTGGCTGGCGGGCCAAGGCTGGTATGACCTGCGCCAATATCGGCTTGATCCGCCGGGCGGGGCGAATATCCACTGGTCGCGGCTGGTCGATATCCCGATCGCGGGCCTGATCCTGTTCTTCCGCGCCTTTGTCGATCAGGGGCTGGCCGACCGGCTGGCCTGCGGCATTGCGCCGCTCTTGCCGCTGCTGCTGCTGATGCTGAGCCTGGGGTTTGTCGGGCGGCGGCTGGCCGGGCCGAACGGCTGGCTCCTCGCTGTGCTGGCGCCGCTGGCCGCGCAGATGGGGCTGGGCATGTATGCGCCGATGCGCATCGATCATCATGGCTGGCAACTGGCGCTGGCGGTGACGATGCTGGCAGGCGTCATCGACACCAACAGGCTGCGGGGCGGGGTGATGGCGGGGGTCAGCAGCGCGCTGTCGATCGCCATCGGTATGGAGATGATCGTCTATCTGGCGGCGGGCGGTGGCCTTATAGCGCTGCGCTGGGTGTTCCGGCCGGGGGCGGAGCGGCGGATGCTGCCCTATGCGCTGAGCCTGGGCGGGGCGACGTCGCTCTGCTATCTGCTGTTCGCCAGCTACGCCAATCGCGCCATGGTCTGCGACGCGCTGTCGCCGATCTGGGTCGCGGTGTTCGGCGCGGCGTCGGCGGGCATGGTGCTGCTGTCCTTGGCGCCGTTGCGCGGCTGGGCGGTGCGGCTGGCCGCGGGTGCCGTGGTGGGCGGCGCGGTTGGCCTCTTCTTCTGGCTCAACTGGCCGCAATGCCTGTCCCCCTATCAGATTTCGCCCGAGCTGGAGCGGCTGTGGCTGGCCAATATCCGCGAGGCCAAGCCGATCACGGCGCAGGCGCAGAGCATGGTGGTGCCGTTGCTGGCGATCCCGCTGGCGGGCCTTATCGGCCTGGTCTGGGCGCTTTGGGAATCGCGCCGCGACGGCGAGCGGCTCTGGGCCTGGGCCACGGTGGGGCTGATGATGGTTTTTTCCACCGCCTTGCTCTTCTGGCAGCTACGCGCCGGGCCGGCGGCGCAATTACTGGCGATCCCGCCTGCTGCCTGGGCTGCGCACCGGCTGATCGGCATGATCCTGACGGGATCGCGTCGGGTGAAGATTGCGGCCGGAACGGGGGTGGCGCTGCTGGCGGTCATCGCCTGCGCCTATCCGCTCTATCCGCAGGTGGTGACATTCTATCAGGAAGCGACAGGCACGAAGCCCAAGCCATGGCGTCCGTCCGCCGTCGCCCGCACCGCGGCGATCAAGAAGGCGAACGGGCGCTGCCGCACCCTGCCGGCGCTGGAGATATTGAACCAGCTGCCGCCCGCGACGATCTTCACCATGGTCGATCTGGGGCCGCGGCTGATCGCGACCACCCATCATAGCGCGCTGGCCGGCCCCTATCATCGCAACGGAGCGACGATCCTGGATATGCACCATGCCTATGACGGCTCAGCCGAGGCTTTCCGCCCGATCGCGGCGAAGCATCATGCGACCTATCTGCTGGTCTGCCCCAATTTCCCCGAAGGCACGATCTACCAGTCGCGCAGTCCGAGCGGCTTCTATGCCGGGTTGATGCGTGGGACGATTCTCCGCTGGCTGGTGCCGGTCACGCTCAAGTCGGGCATGACCCTGCCCTATCAACTCTATCGCATCGATTATGGGGCGGGACGTTCAGCGCCGGGCGGCAAAAAAGTCCCGCAGCAGCGCTGAGGCTTCGGCTTCGGCCAGGCCGCCATAGACGTCCGGCCGATGCAGGCATTGCGGCTGGGTGAAGAGGCGCGGCCCTTGCTCGATCGCGCCGCCCTTGGGATCACCGACCGCATAATAGAGCCGCGCGATGCGGGCGTGCGAAATGGCGCCCGCGCACATCGGGCAAGGCTCCAGCGTGACCCACAGGTCGCAGCCGGTCAGGCGGAAGTCGTTCATATGGGTCGCCGCCGCGCGCATGGCGACGATTTCGGCATGGGCGGTGGGATCATTGTCGCGGCGGTTGCGGTTCTGGCCCTCGCCGATGATCGCGCCATCCTTCGTCACGACTGCGCCGATCGGCACTTCGCCCGCCGCCTGCGCCAGCCTGGCGAGGTCGAGTGCGCGGCGCATCGGGGCGGGAAGCGGGAAGGGCGGGGCCATAAGCCCCGCCGTTACAGGATCGCGGCGCTTTACGAAAGGCGCGCCAAAAGCGGCCTAGGGCTTCTTGACCGCGACGGTGGGCACTTCGACCGTTTCGTTGCGCGTGCCGACTTCCACCTTGGCGACGTTCGCCTCATATTTGGGTAGCGCGCCCTGCTTGACCGCGATTTCGGGCAGGCGGCCCTCGCTGGTCTTTTGCAGATCGATGAATCCGGTTGCTATCCCGACGCCGACCACGATAAGCGCGATCAGCAACAGTCCGCCGATGAAACGCATAATTCCTCCTCTATCCGATTGCAGGGAAGAACGCGGCGTCGGGCAAAATGGTTGCGCAAGCGCCACGATCGGCACGGCCAAATTCATGCGCGTGGTTGACGCTGGCCGCGAATCTGTTTATCGGCGCGGCTTTCCGAACGAACCCGAATTCAAAGGTTGATTGACTATGTCGCGCATTTGCGAGCTGACCGGCAAGGGTCGCCAGGTGGGTCACAATGTTTCCCACGCCAATAACAAGACCAAGCGCGTGTTCCTGCCGAACCTGCAGAACGTGTCGCTGATCTCCGAAACCCTGGAAACCAGCGTCAAGCTGCGCGTGTCGACCCATGGTCTGCGTTCGGTCGAACATAATGGCGGCCTGGACAACTGGCTGGTCAAGACCAGCGACGACAAGCTGTCGCTGAAGGCCCGTCGCCTGAAGCGCGACATCGTCAAGAAGAAGGCTGCCGTCGCAGCCTGATTCCCGCGATTCGTTTCGGCATAAGGAGCGGCCCCTCACCGGGCCGCTTTTTTGCGTGGACTTTGGCTCGACACGGCCCGCAGGCCGCGACTTTCTGCGCTGCCGGTGCTCACGTGCTGAAGTAGGCTGCGCGCCGGTTCTCGACATTCACGGCCTGCGAACCGGCTCGAACCAAATTCGCGCCGCTTAATCCATCCCGAATTTCAGCAGCAGGGTGCGCTGGAAAAATTCGTGATTGTCGTCGGAGACGATCCAGATGATCGGGCGGCCGCCTTCCTGGCTGACGGCAATCCCTTCGAAATTATCGGCCAGCAGCGGCGGGGCCAGCCGGGCGAGGGTGCGCGCCTTGAGGTCCATGCCCGGCGCCAGCTTTTCAGGCAGGTCCACGATCGCGATGGTGGCGGTGAAAAGCTGTTCCATCGTCAGGCGGCGGTTGAGTACCAGCAGGTGGCGGGCGTCCAGCGCGACCGCATCAGTCGGGCGATAACCGCGCGGCGGGGTGTAGCGCAAGTGGATGGGGGCGGGGGTGTCCCTTTCCGCGGGGTCGCCGGCGAATAACAGGCTGTCGTGCCGTCCGTCGGGCGTCATCCCTATCTCGCCGATCGCCAGGAAGCGGCCGTCGGGCAGGCGGGCGAGCGATTCGACCGACCCGGTCTTGGGCCAGGCAAGGATTTCGGGCCAGGTCCGGCACGCCTCCACCCGCGCGAAGCCGGGGGCATAGCGGCAGATCGCCTGTTGCAGTTCGAAGCCCACCCAATAGCGGCCGCTGACCGGATCACGGGTCATCGATTCCGAATCCCAGGCCCACCAGGGGCGATGACGATCCTGCGCACGGATCGGCAAGGGGGCGATGAAGGGGTGGCCTTCGCCTTCGCCGGGGCCGATGTGGAAACCCATCAATATGCCGGAATCGCTGAGACCCAGCATATCGCCTGCCGGTGACACCAGCAGGGAGGACAGGCCGCCGAAGCCGGGATTGGCGCTTTTCAGCTCCCAGCCGCCGAGATAGGCAAGCGCGCCCACATGATCGAGCGTCGGATCGATGCTGCTGAGCGGCAAGGCGCGCGCCGTCACCAGCAGCGCCCCGGCCGTCACTGTTTCCGGTTTGCCCATGTGCGGGGCCGGCAGCAGCAGGACGGCAAGGGCAAGGACGATCAGGATTCGCTGCATCGCGCCTGCCATAGGGCATAATCCGGCAGGACGCAGCAGGGCTGTGACAGGCCGTGTCCATCTGAACGGGGGCTGTCACCCCCATTCAGGCTTGGCTCAAGCCGACTCATGCATACAGACGTCAATCGAAGGGCAATCCCGTGTTTTTCATGCGACCGCCCAAGAGGATGGTATTGAGGAGCAACGCCATGAAGATGCAATTTCTTGTGAATATGGGAGCCGCTCTGGCGATGGGCGCTGCCTCCCTCGCGGCCGTGACGGCCACCCCGGCGATGGCGCGCGATCATTATTATTCGCGCGGCTATGACCGTGGCGATTATTATCGCGGCGGGTATGACCGCGGCTATCGCGGTTACGACCGTGGCGACCGCTATTATCGCGGATATAATCGCGGCTATCGCGGCGACGGCTATTATCGCAACAGCTATCGCGGTGGTTATCGCGGCGGCTATCGCTGCCGGGACAATGGCACGGGCGGCACCATCATCGGTGCGATCGCCGGTGGCCTGCTCGGTAACGAAGTCGGCAAGGGTTCGGGCCGCTACGGCCGTCGCGGCGACGGCACCACGGGCGCCATCATCGGGGCGGGCGTGGGTGCGCTGGCCGGCCGGGCGATCGACCGCAACTGCTAACGCGCTTGCGCATGCAAAAAATGGGAAGGGCCGTCCTGCGAGGGGCGGCTCTTTCCGCATGTCTGGGGTCGATTATCAGGGCGGCGGCGAGGGCGCCGTGCGGTTTCGGTCCGCGCGCGCGGCCGCCACAGCGGCGGGGTTGAGGCCGGGATCGGCGCTCTGCGCCGCGCCGGTCCGCGCATCGAGCCTGGCGGCCGCTTCATTGAGCGCCTTTGCCTCGCCAGCGCTCACGCCGCCGACGCCATCTTCCGAGCCGGAGCCGCAAGCGGCCAGCGTGAATGCGAGCGCAAGGGAGAAGAGGATACGGATCATGGACGGCGCTCCAAAGAAAAGGGCCGCGCCGTTGCCGGTGCGACCCCCTTCATCAATTCAAGACCCGAACGGGACCTGATTACATCGCGTTCGCGACGTTGTTGGTCGCGTTCGACGCAGCGTTCGCGGCATTGTCGGCAGCGTTCAGCGCGGCGTTCATGGCGTTGTCGGCAGCGTTCGACGCGTTCTCGGCCGAGTTGGCGGCGTTGTTGGCGGCGTTTTCGGCACCGCCCGAGCAAGCAGCCAGGCCGAGCGAAGCGGCGAGAACGAGCGAAAGAGCAATCGACTTGGTCATGGGCACAAACCCCTCTCTGAGAAAAACAAAATGCAGACCACTCTCGGAGAAAAGCTCACCCCCCATTGCGCCTGCGCGCCGATTCGTAATGCTTTGGGCACAGCAAGGCAATCCCATTCATGCGGGGGAAAGGTCGGATGCGCGCCATTTTGCCGCTCCCTGGCCGAAAAATCCTTAGAAAAATGCCTGATCAAACGACCGCATTGACGTATATAAAGATTTCTTTATATGATGCTGCCATGCACGCGGCACTCGATATTTTCCGGGCACTTGGCGACCCGACGCGCTTGCGCATCATCCATCTGCTGCGGGCGATGGAGCTGGCGGTGGGCGAGATTGCGCAGGTCGTGGGGCAGAGCCAGCCGCGCGTGTCCCGCCATGTGCGCATCCTGGCGGAAGCGGGGCTGGTGGAGCGGCGCAAGGAAGGCAATTGGGTGTTTTTGCGGCTGGGCAAGGCTATGTCGGTGGTCCCGTTCCTGGCCCTGTTCGATCGGCTCGACCCGTCGGAGGGCGAGATATTGTGGCAGGCGGCGGACCTGGCGCGGCTGGCGGCGGTACGGGCCGACCGGGCGCGCGCGGCGGAAAGCTATTTTGCCGAACATGCGGAGGAATGGGACGCGATCCGATCGCTGCATGTCGCCGAAGCCGAAGTGGAGGCGGCGATGACCGCGCTGCTGGGCCGCGAACCGATCGGTCATCTGCTCGATATCGGCACCGGCACCGGGCGGATGATCGCATTGTTCGGCGAGGCTGCGCAGCAGGTGACCGCGCTCGATCGCAGCCCGGACATGCTGCGACTGGCCCGTGCTAAACTGCCGCAGGATGCGGGCGATAAATATGCGCTGCTGCTGGGCGATTTTTCCGCCCTGCCGCTGGATTCGGACAGCGCCGACACGGTGGTGCTGCATCAGGTGCTCCATTATGCGCAGGCACCCGAACTGGTGATCGCCGAAGCCGCGCGCGTGACGGCGCAGAATGGCCGGGTGCTGATCGCCGATTTCGCGGCGCATGAACGGGAAGAGCTGCGGCTGCGCGACCAGCATGCGCGGCTGGGCTTTTCCGACGAACAGATCGAAAGCTGGTTCGCGCAGGCGGGTCTGGCGCTGGAGCGGGTGGAGACATTGCCCGGCCAGGAATTGACGGTGCAATTGTGGCTGGGACGGCGCGCAAGCGCGCAGGTGCTGCCCATCGAAGGACGGATTTCCGCATGACCCTGAATGATCCCGTGGCACCGCTCTATGCCGATCTGGCCGGCGACGCGCGCGTCAGCTTCGAATTCTTCCCGCCCAAGACGGAGAAGATGGAAGCGCAGCTCTGGTCCGCGATCGAGACATTGGCGCCGCTGGGGCCGAAATTCGTGTCCGTCACCTATGGCGCGGGCGGCTCCACCCGCGAGCGCACCCATAATACGGTCGCCCGCATCGCCAAGGAAACACCGCTGGCCGCCGCCGCGCATTTGACCTGCGTAGCGGCGAGCAAGGATGAAATTGGCGAGATCGCCGACGCCTATTGGGAGGCGGGCGTGCGCCATATCGTCGCGTTGCGCGGCGATCCGCCGGAAGTCGGTGGCGCGTTCGAGCCGCATCCGGACGGGTATAAGGGCGCGGCCGAGCTGGTCGAAGGGCTGATGAAGCGGCATCCGTTCGAGATTTCCGTGTCGGCCTATCCCGAGGTGCACCCCGAAGCCGCGAGCGCGCAGAGCGATCTCGACAATCTGAAGCGCAAGCTGGACGCCGGGGCGACCCGCGCGATCACGCAATTCTTCTTTTCGCCCGAAGCCTATTTCCGTTTCCTCGACAAGACGGCGGCGGCGGGCATCACGGCCGACATCGTGCCGGGCATCATGCCGGTCAGCAATTTCGCCGCGACGCAGCGGATGGCCGCCATGTGCAACACGCAGGTGCCTAGCTGGATGGCGCGGCTCTTTGAAGGGCTGGACGATCATCCGGCCTCGCGTCAACTGGTGTCGGCGACGATCGCGGCGGAACTGTGCCGCAGCCTTTACGCCGGCGGCGTGCGCGACTTTCATTTCTATACGCTCAACCGGGCGGAACTCAGCTTTGCGATCTGCCATCTGCTTGGGCTTAGGGCCAAGGCGAGCACGGAAGAGATGGCGTGACCTATTCTTTTCCGTTCGCCCTGAGCTTGTCTAAGGGCTTCACCGACCGCACGGAGGTATCTTCGCCTCCGCTCAGACAAGGGCTTCGACTTCGCTCAGCCCGAACGGAGTTTTTAGTATGAACGCCGAAGCACAATTGCGCGCCCTGGCGGCGGACAAGATCCTGATCTTCGACGGCGGCTATGGCACGTCGATCCAGAAACATGGGCTGACCGAGGCCGACTATCGCGGCGACCTCGACCTGGCGAAGGACCAGAAGGGCAATAACGACCTGCTGTGCCTGACCCGGCCGGACATCGTGGAGGGCATCCATGCCGCCTATCTGGCGGCCGGCGCGGACATGATCGAGACGAATACCTTCAGCTCGACCAAGATCGCCATGGCCGATTATGGCTGCGAACATCTGGTGTGGGACATCAACATCGCGGCGGCCAAGCTGGCCCGCAGCGCGTGCGAGAAGGCGACGGCGGCGGACGGCAAGCCGCGCTTCGTGTGCGGTTCGATCGGGCCGACGAACAAGACGCTGTCGATCTCGCCGGACGTCAACGATCCCGCCTATCGCGAAGTCGATTACGACACGCTCAAGGCCGATTATCGCGAACAATGCGAGGCGCTGATCGCGGGGGGCGTGGATTTCCTGCTGGTCGAAACCTGCTTCGATACGCTGAACGCCAAGGCGGCGGGCATGGCCGCGCGCGAAGCGGAGGCTGCTGCGGGGCGCGACGTGCCGCTGATGCTCAGCTTCACCATCACCGATATGTCGGGCCGCAATCTGTCTGGCCATACGATCAACGCCTTCTGGTATTCGCTGCGGCATTTGAAGCCGCTGACCATCGGCGTGAATTGCGCGTTCGGCGCGGATTTGCTGCGGCCCTATCTGGCAGAGCTGTCGAAAAATGCCGACACGCTGATCCTGGCCTATCCCAATGCGGGGCTGCCCAACGAACTGGGGCAGTATGACGAACTGCCCGAAACCACCGCGCGGCTGATCCGCGACTGGGTGGATGAGGGGCTGGTCAACATGGTCGGTGGCTGCTGTGGCACGACGCCCGCGCATATCGGCGCGGTGGCTAAGGCGCTGGAGGGGCACAAGCCGCGCTTGGTGCCGGAACTGGAGGTCGTGACGCGGCTTGCGGGGCTGGAGCCGATGCATATCGCCGCCTGAACCCAACCGCCGTTCGTGTCGAGCGTAGTCGAGACACGGGCGCGAATGCTTCTCGACTTCGCTCGAAGCGAACGGACCCTTTGAAACATGACCCAGAAAACCACCGCCACCTTCGTCAATATCGGTGAACGCACCAACGTCACCGGCTCTGCCAAATTCAAGAAGCTGATCATGGCGGGCGACTATGCCGCCGCGATCGACATCGCGCGCGAGCAGGTGGAGAATGGCGCGCAGATCGTCGACGTCAACATGGACGAGGGGCTGCTCGACGCGGTCGAGGCGATGACGACCTTCCTCAAGCTCATGACGTCGGAACCGGACATCAGCCGCGTGCCGGTGATGATCGACTCTTCCAAATGGGATGTGATCGAGGCGGGTCTGAAATGCGTCAGCGGCAAACCGATCGTCAATTCGATCAGCATGAAGGAGGGCGAGGAAGCCTTTCTGTTCCATGCCCGCAAATGCATGGCCTATGGCGCGGCGGCGGTCATCATGGCGTTCGACGAGACGGGCCAGGCCGACACGAAAGAGCGCAAGGTCGAGATTTGCGAGCGCGCCTACAAGCTGTTGATGACGATCGGCTTTCCGCCCGAAGACATCATCTTCGATCCCAATATTTTCGCCGTGGCGACGGGGATCGAGGAGCATAACAACTACGGCGTCGATTTCATCGAGGCGTGCCGGGAGATCAAGGCGCGCTGTCCGCATGTCCATATTTCGGGCGGGCTGTCGAACTTCTCCTTTTCCTTCCGTGGCAACGAGCCGGTGCGCCGGGCGATGCACAGCGTGTTCCTCTACCACGCCATTCCCGCTGGCCTCGACATGGCGATCGTCAATGCGGGCCAGCTTGACGTCTATGACACGATCGACCCGGCGCTATGCAAGGCGTGCGAGGACGTGCTGCTGAACAGCGATCCCGACGCGGGGGAGCGGCTGGTCACGCTGGCCGAAAGCTATCGCGGCAAGGATGCGGCGACCGAAAAGGCGGCGCAGGAATGGCGCGGCTGGCCGGTCGCCAAGCGGCTGGAACATGCGCTGGTCAAGGGCATCGACATGTATGTGGTCGAGGATACGGAAGAAGCCCGCCTCGTCGCCGCCAAGCCGATCGAGGTGATCGAAGGGCCGCTGATGGACGGCATGAACGTGGTCGGCGACCTGTTCGGCGCGGGCAAGATGTTCCTGCCCCAGGTGGTCAAATCCGCCCGCGTCATGAAGAAGGCAGTCGCGCATCTTCTGCCCTTTATCGAGGCCGCCAAGGAACCCGGCGCCAAGGGCAAGGGCAAGATCATCATGGCGACGGTCAAGGGCGACGTCCATGATATCGGCAAGAATATCGTCGGCGTCGTGCTCCAGTGCAACGGCTTCGATGTGGTCGACATGGGCGTGATGGTGCCGTGGCAGGACATCCTCAAGGCCGCGAACGATCATGACGCCGACATGATCGGCCTGTCCGGCCTCATCACCCCCTCGCTGGACGAGATGGTGACGGTGGCGCAGGAAATGCAGCGCGCGAACATGGTGATGCCGCTGCTGATCGGCGGGGCGACGACATCGCGCGTGCATACAGCGCTGCGGATCGATCCGGCCTTTACCGGCCCGGTCGTCCATGTGCTGGACGCCAGCCGCGCGGTGGGCGTGGCGACCGCGCTGGTGTCCGAAACGCAGAAGGACGCCTTCGTCGCCAAGACCAAGGATGATTATGAGCATGTCCGCGTCGCCCGCGCGAACAAGGGGCAAAGCGCGCTCGTCAGCATCGAGGATGCCCGCGCCAACAGCTTCGAGATCGACGAGAGCCTCAAGGCGCCGCGGCCGCGCCTGCCCGGCGTGCATCGCTTCCCGAACTGGGATCTGGCCGATCTCGTCCCCTATATCGACTGGACGCCCTTTTTCCGCGCGTGGGAACTGGCGGGCAATTATCCCGCGATCCTGACCGACGCGGTGGTGGGCGAAAGCGCGTCCAGCCTGTTCGCCGACGCGCAGGCGATGCTGGACAAGATCGTCAAGGATAAATGGCTGACCGCGCGCGGTGTGGCGGGCCTGTGGCCCTGCCGTCGCGAGGGCGACGATATCATCGTCCATGTCGAGGATGAAAAGCATGTCACCCTGCCGATGCTGCGCCAGCAGATCCAGAAGCGGGAAGGGCGGGCCAATATGTGCCTGGCCGACTTCATCAGTCCTGACGGCGACTGGATGGGCGGGTTCGCCGTGTCGATCCACGGCATCGAACCGCATCTGGCGCGCTTCAAGAATGCGATCGATGACTATTCGGACATTCTTTTGAAGGCGCTGGCTGATCGTCTGGCCGAAGCCTTTGCCGAGCGGCTGCATCATTATGTCCGCACGGCGCTGTGGGGTTATGCCGAGGGCGAACAGTTGACCAACGAAGCGCTGATCAAGGAGCAATATCGCGGCATCCGCCCGGCGCCCGGCTATCCCGCCTGCCCGGAACATAGTCTCAAGCCGATCCTGTTCGACATGCTCGACGCGCATCATGCGACCGGCGCGACGCTCACGGAAAGTTTTGCGATGCTGCCGACGGCGGCGGTCAGCGGCTTCTATTTCGGCCATGCGCAGGCGGAATATTTCGGCGTGGCGCGGGTCGGGCGGGATCAGTTGGAGGATTATGCGGCGCGGCGCGGCATCGATCTGGACACGGCGGAACGCTATTTGCGGCCAAATCTGGACTGATCTCCCTTGCATAATCCCCCTCCCTTCCAGGGAGGGGGAGGATAAGGGGCATCGTCGCCGCGACGGCATAAGGGCTGGCGCTCCGTCATCCGCACCCTATCTTCATTCAATGAAAATCTTCACCATCGGCTATGAGGGCGTGACCCAACCCGAACTGGTCGCCGCGCTGCAAGCGGCCGGCGTGCGCCTGCTGGCGGATGTGCGGGCGGTGCCCCTGTCGCGTCGCCCCGGTTTTTCCAAGAATATCCTCGCCGCCGGGTTACGGGATGCGGGGATCGACTATGTCGGGCTGAAGGCGCTGGGGACGCCGGCCGAAGGGCGGGAGGCAGCGCGCAAGCACCAGCATACGCGGCTGGCCGACATCTATGCGCGCCAGCTCGACCTGCCCGAAGCGATCGTGCAGGCCGAGCAATTGAAGGAGATGGCGGCGGAAACGCCCACCGCCTTGCTCTGCTTCGAACGCGATCCATCGGGGTGTCACCGATCGCTGCTGATCGATGCGGTTATGCCGGATGCGGAGCGGATCGATCTCTTCCCCGGCTGACACCGAGGCGGGCGGGATTTCCATAATTCAGGTTAAGTCTATCGGAATCCATCTATTCTTGTCGGCAAGAATATGATTATGTCCATGCCGAACCGGCAATTTGCCGGATCGGGGGGACATTCATGAAAGCGATTGCCGTTATTCTGGGCGCCTGCGCCCTGTCTTTTGCCGTGCCTGCCTTCGCCGGTGATCAGGACTTTACGCTGTTCAACAAGACCGGCTACGATATTTCCGAAGTCTATGTCTCGCCGGCCAAGTCCAAGAACTGGGGCGACGACGTGATGGAGGACGAAGTGCTGGAGGACGCGCACTCCGTGCCGATCACCTTCAAGGCCAAGAACGCCATCTGCAACTATGACCTGAAGGTCATTTTCACCGACGGCGACGAAGCCTATTGGACCAATTTCGACCTCTGCACGATCAGCAAGATCCAGATTTTCTGGAACCAGAAGACGCAGAAGGCGACGGCCAAGTGGGAATGACGCGGCGTTAACCCGGAGAACCGCTTCCGTCCCGCGATGGGGCAGTTTTTCGTTAACCCTATCCGTGCGTTGGCGCATGGGGGCGGGCGCTGTAGGCCTGTCGCCATGCGCATCCTGTCCACGACTCTGCTGCTGTCCGCAGCCATCACCGCGACCGCCTTTGCCCAGGGCGGCGGCGCGCCCTTCTCCGTGGCGGAAACCGGTCGCGCCTACGGCCGGCTGGGCGATGCGCTGGCGTCCATCGGTGACGGACAGGGCACGGTCGTGGTGGCGCCGGGCACCTATCGCCAATGCGCGGTGCAGCAGGGTGGCGACGTCACCATTCGCGCAGCGACGCCGGGCACGGTGATCTTCGACGGCGTGCCGTGCGAGGGGAAGGGCGCCTTCGTCCTGCGCGGCCGGTCCAGTACGGTCGACGGCATCATCTTCCAGAATATCCGCGTGCCCGACGGCAATGGCGCGGGCATCCGCCTGGAGAGCGGCAACCTGACCGTCCGCAACAGCCTGTTCCGCAACAGCGAGGAAGGCATATTGACCGGCGATCATGACGGCGGGCAGGTGGTCATCGACAAGTCGACCTTCCGCAAGCTGGGCCGCTGCGATCGCGATCTCGACTGCGCGCATGGCATCTATATCGGCCGGCTGGCCAGCCTGAGCGTCACCAACAGCCGCTTCGACCAGGGCGATGGCGGCCATTATCTCAAGACCCGCACCGCCCGCGTCAGCATCAGCGGCAACAGCTTCGACGACAGCGGCGGGCACCTCACCAATTATATGATCGACCTGTCCAATGGTGCGACCGGCACCATCACCGGCAATGAAATGGTGCAGGGCAAGGACAAGGATAACTGGTCTGCCTTCATCACCGTGGCTCCGGAAGGGCGTGAACATTCGAGCGCCGGACTGGTGATTGAAGGGAACAAGGCGGGCTTCGTGCCGGGACTGGAGCGCGGCTCCACCTTCGTCGCCAATTTCACCGACGATGCGGTGCGGATCGGCGCGAACGAACTGGCGCCCAGCATGAAGGTCAAGGACCGGCGCTGACTTGGCCGCGTTGGCGTGATAGGATGGCCTCATGCGAACCACTTATGACAGCGCGACCGTCCGCCTTTATCATCTGGGCGATGATGGGGCCGCCATGACGATCATGTATGGCCCGCTGAGCCAGGCCCTGCATGTCGCCGAGCAGCAGCCGGCCGAGGTGCAGGATGGGCTGTTCCTGGCGACCGACAATGATGTGGTCGCCTATCTGGACCTGATCGAGCAGTAATTAGCCGCTCAGCAGCGCGAGTTGCTGGCGGATGACGTCCAGATTATGCTGCGCCAGATGGCTGCCGCGCCCCTCCACCGATCCGTCTAGCTCGGAGCGTTCGCCAATCTCCAGACAACGTTCCCATGCCGTGGCCGCCAGCGGCAGCCATTCGGTCAGGGCATAGGCCGGCTCGGCCAGCGCCCGGTCCATGGCGAGGTTGCCCAGAACGAAGAAGAAATCGGGCGACTCCTGCCAATGGGGCATCTGCTCGCCGGCGATGGCGATGCCCTGTTCCGATGCACCGGACTGGCCGAGGCAGTGGAGCCGGCGGATCAGCAGCCCATGCGTCCATGGCGCGCCATCAGGGGTGCGGGCGCTGGCCTGTTCGTACCAGTCCGCCGCGCGGCCATAGTCGCGCGCCGTCTCCGCTTCCTTGCCCAATTGGTAGAGGAGATAGGGGTTTTGGGGATCGTTGCGGAGTTCCGCCAGCAGCATCGGCGTGTTGCGGTCGCGCTTGTCCGCCGCCTGCGCATCCTCATAGCCGTCATGGTCGAGCAGAAGGTCGATCCGCTCGACCGGCAGGCCTGACACCGGCTGTTCGTGGATGCGCCCGGTATAGCGGACGCCGCGCGGCAGCAGTCGGGCGATCCAGCTTCGGGTCGAAGGCAGGGCGTTGCCGCCATGTTGCGGCAGGTCGAAGCTGCTGCGAATGCAGAGCGCGCCGAGGCGCGGTGGACCGGCGCACCAGTCGCGCAAAGCCTCGCCGCCGGACACGATCCATTCGTCGCAGTCGATCACCAGATGCCAGTCGGCATCGGCCAGCGTCAGCACATGGTTGCGCGCGGCGGCAAAATCGTCGGGCCAGTCGAGATGATGGACCTGCGCCCCGCACGCCCGCGCGATCGCGACACTGTCGTCGGTCGATCCGGTGTCGAGCACGATGATGGCGTCGACATAAGGCCGCACGCTGTCGAGGCAGCGGCGGATGCAGCGCGCTTCGTTGCGCATGATGAGCGTCGCGGCGATCCGGGGCGGTGTGGCGGTCATGCCTTTGTTTCTCGCGCGCGGCCTAAAAAGCCGTTAACCATCGGCAAAACCGAAGGGCGCGCGGGTGCGGCGATAATCGTCGGGCAGCATGTCGCGGCCGATCGGCGGGGCGGATCGGGCCATGCACTGGCTGCGGTGGCACAGGCGGCAGGTGACGCCGATCGGCGTGGGGTCGGGCGCGGGCGCATCCTGCGTGTAGATCAGCCGATGCGCATGGTCGGCCGCGCAGCATAAAGCGATGGCGCGCTCCACTTTCGGTGCGCCCCAGCCGCCACCCCCCGCCGTCACGGTGCGCGCGATCGAGAAGAAGCGCTGGCCGTCGGGCAGTTCCAGCCATTGCGTCACCACCTCGCGCGGCGTCTCGAACACGCGATGCACCGACCAGAGCGGGCAGGAGCCGCCATGGCGGGCGAAGGGGAAGCCCGCACTGTCCAGCCGCTTGGAGACGTTGCCGGCCGGATCGACCCGCAGGAAGAAGAAGGGGACGCGCTCCTGTCCCGGCTTTTGCAGGGTGGTGAGGCGATGGGCCGTCTGTTCGAAACTGGTGCCGAATTGCCGGGCCAGCGCCTCGACATCATAGCGGCGCGCCTCCACCGCCTTGGCAAAGGCGGTATAGGGCATCAGGATCGCGGCGGCGGCATAGCTGGCGAGCGCGCGCCGGGCGAGGCGCTGGCCGCTTGTCCCGGCGAACTGGCCGTCCTTCAGGATCGCGTCGAAGAGTTTGCGCATTTCCAAATAGGCGATCTGAAGCGCGAGCTGGAAGGATGAACTGGCGCCATCCAGCGCATCGTCCAGCAGCACTGCGTCGCGATGCCGGTCGAGCCGCCGCATCGATCCCGCCATGACGTCGGAGGGGAGGCGGCGCACCCGCAGATTATGTTTCGCCTTGAGCCAGGCGATGAGGCCGCCTTCGGTCTCTGCCTCCACCGCCAGTTTCTCCGCGGCATCGTCCAGCAGCGGGAAGCTGTTGCGGCGGGCGGCGAGGAAGCGGCGCGATTCGGCGACGGGATCGGCAACATCCTCCTGCGGCTGCGCATCCGCCCCTGCGTCCCGATCCGCCAGCGCCAGATGCTCCTCGCGATAGCTGGTATAGAGGCGCAGCAGCGCTTCGGTGATGCCGGGATAATTGACCGCCACATCCCCGGTCGCCAGTTGCGGCAGGTCGATATCGGCGAACATCGGGTCTTTCAGCACCGCCTGTAGCCGTGCCGTCTGCTCCGCGCCGCCGTCGCCCGCCACTTCGGCCATGTCGAGCTTGTACGTCCGCGCCAGCCGCAACAGCATGTCAGCGGTCAACGGCCGCTGATTGCGCTCCAGCAGCGCGACATAGGAAGCGCTGATTTCCAGATCGGCGGCCATGTCGGCCTGGGTCAGGCCCAGTTCGCGCCGGAGCCGCCGCAGTCGCGGCCCCATATAGACGGGACGATCCTTGGCCATGACTCACGCTCCTGTGTAAGCTTTACAACTTTACAGCATATTTTTGTAAAGATCGACAACTGAACTTCAGAAGGGCTGCCGCACTGCACAAGGCACGCGTAAGCGAGGGGCAACAGCTCACCGACCGCAAGGACAACGGCCCATGACCTATCAGGACAATATCGCGAAGGCGCAGAGCCTCATCGGCAGCCACCCCGGCACCTGGGACGGCATCAATGCCGAGTCCGTCGCCCGCATGAAGTTGCAGAACCGCTTCAACACCGGCCTCGACATCGCCAAATATACCGCTGCCATCATGCGCCGCGACATGGCCGCCTATGATCTCGATCCGGCCAACTACACCCAGTCACTGGGCTGCTGGCACGGCTTTATCGGTCAGCAGAAGCTGATCGCGATCAAGAAGCATTTCGGCACGACTAGGCAGAAATATCTGTATCTGTCCGGCTGGATGGTCGCCGCGCTGCGCAGCGATTTCGGCCCGCTGCCCGACCAGTCGATGCATGAAAAGACCAGCGTCGCCGCGCTGATCGAAGAACTCTACACCTTCCTCAAGCAGGCCGATGCCCGCGAACTGGGGATGATGTTTCGCGATCTCGACAAGGCGCGCGAGACGGGCAATGAGGTCGAGGCCCAGCGCCTGACCCACGCCATCGACAATTATGAAACCCATGTCGTTCCCATCATTGCGGATATCGACGCGGGCTTCGGCAATGCGGAAGCGACCTATCTGCTGGCCAAGAAGATGATCGAGGCGGGCGCCTGCGCGCTCCAGATCGAAAATCAGGTCAGCGACGAAAAGCAGTGCGGGCATCAGGACGGCAAGGTCACGGTGCCGCATGAGGACTTCCTCGCCAAGGTCCGCGCCTGCCGCTACGCCTTTCTGGAACTGGGCGTCGACGATGGTATCATCGTCACGCGAACGGACTCGCTGGGCGCCGGCCTGACCAAGCAGATCGCGGTCAGCAAGGAGCCGGGCGATATTGGCGACCAGTATAACAGCTTCCTCGATTGCGAGGAGATCGACCCGGCGACGGCGAAGAATGGCGATGTCATCCTGAACCGCGACGGCAAGCTGCTGCGCCCCAAGCGCCTGCCCAGCAACCTGTTCCAGTTCCGTGAAGGCACCGGGGCGGATCGCTGCGTCCTCGACTGCATCACCAGCCTCCAGAATGGCGCGGACCTGCTGTGGATCGAAACGGAAAAGCCGCATATCGAGCAGATCGCGTCGATGGTCGACCGCATCCGTGAAGTCATCCCCAACGCCAAGCTGGTCTACAACAACTCGCCCAGCTTCAACTGGACGCTGAACTTCCGCCAGCAGGTGTATGACGCCTGGGTCGAAGCCGGCAAGGATGTCAGCGCCTATGACCGGGCGAAGCTGATGAGCGCGGACTATGATGAGACGGAATTGGGCCGCGAAGCCGACGAGAAGATCCGCACCTTCCAGAAGGATGCGGCGGCGCGGGCGGGGATTTTCCACCACCTCATCACCCTGCCGACCTATCATACGGCGGCGCTCAGCACCGATAACCTGGCCAAGGACTATTTCGGCGAAGCCGGGATGCTCGGCTATGTCGAGGGCGTGCAGCGCAAGGAAATTCGCCAGGGCATCGCCTGCGTGAAGCACCAGAATATGTCCGGCAGCGACATCGGCGACGATCACAAGGATTATTTTGCCGGGGAAGCCGCGCTCAAGGCGGGCGGCGCACATAACACGATGAACCAGTTCGCGGCGTAAACTTAACCGAAACGGCTAAAAACTTTGCGGCGTGCAGGTCGCAAGCGCCTCCATCTTCTCGGCGGGAACCCGATGCCGGCCGGGACGATGGTTGCTTCAAATTCGCGGCGAAAGCCGTGAGACGAGCCAGTTCGCGGGGACTTCGACACCCTCGCGATTTGGGTGGAAGAGACTGGACGGCCCGGCGGCGCACCGCCGGGTCGTTTTTTCCCTTTTACAAGGAATGCGTGTTCCCGCGTAGGCGGGAACCCAATCCTGCGTCTGGTCTGGGTTCCCGCCTGCGTGGGAACCCGCTGTGTATTTAAGCAACCCCCATGCGCTGCCGCACGGTCTGCTTCAATATATCCAGCGGCATTGCGCCCAGCGTCAGCACATCATGGAACGCCTTGATGTCGAACCGCGCGCCCTGTTTGGCCTTCACCTCGTCGCGCAACTGCGTCCACACCGTATGGCCGATCTTGTAACTGCACGCCTGGCCCGGCCAGACGGTGTAACGGTCGATCTCGCCCTGGCTGCGCCCGCGCGCGATGCCGGTGGTGGCGATGAGGTAATCGGTCGCCCTCTCGCGGCTCCAGCGCTTGGCGTGCATCCCGCTGTCGACCACCAGGCGGGTGGCGCGGAAGAGGAGCGACTGGAGATAGCCGACCTGTCCCAGCGGATCGCCTTCATACATGCCCATTTCGTCGGCCAGTTGCTCCGAATAGAGCGCCCAGCCTTCGGAATAGCCGCTGTAGAAGCCGCGCCGGCGGATCATCGGGATCGAATCCGATTCCAGTGCCACCGTCACCTGCAGATGATGGCCCGGCACCGCTTCATGATGGGTGAGCGTGGCGAGGCCGAATTTGGGCCGGTCGAACGTGTCGCGCAGGTTGATGAAATAGATGGCCGGCCGCGACCCGTCGAGCGAGGCATTCTGATAATAGCCGCCCGGCGCGCCCGCCTGGATCGTCACCGGCACGCGGCGCACCTCGACCGGCGCCTTGGGCACGGTGTTGAACGATTCGCCAAGACGCGCCTGCATCGCCTTGATCTGGGTGTTGAGCTGCGCCAGCAGCGCCTCGCGACCCGGATCGGTGTTGGGGAAGAGCTGATCCGGGCGTTTGTTGAGCGCGACCAGCCGGTCGCCGACGCTGCCCTGGCTCATCCCTTCGCCCTTCAGGATCGCGTCGATCCGCGCGCTGATTTCGGCGACCTGATCCAAGCCCAGTTGGTGAATCTCGTCGCCGGTCAGCTTGGTCGTGGTCGCGGCCTCGGCGGCGGCGGCGTAGAAGGCTTCCCCATCGGGCAGGCGCCAGCAGCCCGCGTCATGGCTGGCCTTCGCCCGCAACTGCTGCACCAGAGCGCGCTGGCGATCGACGGCGGGGAAGATTTTCTCCGCGACGATCTTTTCCGCCTGGGCGGCGCGTTCGGGCGGCAGGCCCGCGGCGGCGAGCTTCTTGGCGAAACTGGCGACCAGCACGGTCTGCGCAGCGGGCTGGTCGCGCAGCGACGCCTGCATCTTCATCGTGGTGTCGAGGATATAGTCCGGCGCGAACACGCCCTTGGCCGCATCCGCCTTCTGCCGCGCCAGTTCGCCGTCCATCGCGGCCGGGAAGGCTTCGAGGCGCGAAAGATAGGCGTCGGCGTCCGCGGCGTCCTTCACCCGATGCTGCGAATCGAGGAAGTCGGGCACTTCGCGATAGCTGCCGGTCAATTGGCTGAGGATATAGGGCGCGTAACGGCCCGCCGTCTCGCCATAGCCGAAGCGTTCGCCGCCGACCGTGCGGTCGAGCTGATAGGCGACGACGTCATAGTCGAGCTGGCTCGCCGGGCTGAGCTTGGTGCGATCGACGCCCGCCAGTTGCTTCACCTGCGCTTTGGTGCGGGCCAGGCTGCGGGCCGCGCCCGCTGCGCTGGTGTCGGACAGCTTGCCGCGCAACGCTGCGCGCGCGCCGGTGTCGAGGCCGAGGCGCGTCGCCTGTTCGGGCGATTCGGCGAGGCGGCCGTAGAAGAAATCGTCCAGCATGGCGCGGAAACGGGTGTCGGCACCGCCCGCCTGCGCGAAGGCGCTGGGGGTGGCGGCGGCGATAGCGGTGGCGCCGCTGGTGGCGAGGAATTGGCGTCGGTTCACGACAAAAGGCTCCGTGATGCAAGGAAGGGCGGCAAGGGGGCGCCGCCCTCGATGCGCTCTTTTGACGTGCGTTCAACAGCTTGGCTAGGCCCGTCACAACCTCCGTTCGGTTCGAGCCCTTCGACGCGCTCAGCACAGGCTTGTCGAGAACGGGGGCAGGGTTCTCGACAGGCTCGAACCGAACGAATCTCTTGTCTGATAAGCCCAGCTTGTAAGCTGCATGGATCGTTGCCGCTGTATCGCCGTTGTCCGATACGGTAAGCCGCGCGCACCTTGCACAGGGAGGAACCGCATGTCCTACACGCTCATCACCGCCAACCGTAACTACAGCAGTTGGTCGCTGCGCCCGTGGGTGCTGATGCAGGCGCTGGGCATCGCCTTCGAGGATCGGGTCGAGCCGTTCGCATCCGCGACCAACTATGCCGCCTTCCGCAGTTTCTCGCCGACGGGGCAGGTGCCGGCGCTGGTCGACGGGGCCGATGGGGAAGAGCGCACCGTCTGGGATTCTCTGGGCATCATCCTTTATCTGGCGGATCGCCATCCGGGCGTCTGGCCCGCGGACGAAGCGGCGCGCGCCTTCGCCCAATGCGCGGCAGCGGAAATGCACAGTGGCTTTTCGACGCTGCGCAACGATTGCACGATGAATGTGGGCGTGCGGGTCGAGCCGCATATCCATTCGCCCGCGCTGGGTCGCGACATCGCCCGCCTGCGCGAATTATGGGAAGAGGGGCTGGACCGGTTCGGCGGCCCGTTCCTGGCTGGCAGCCGGTTCACGGCGGTCGACGCCTTCTACGCGCCGGTAGCGTTCCGCGTGCGCACCTATGGCCTGGATGTCGGTCGGCAGGCGCAGGCCTGGGTCGACCATATGCTGGCCCATCCTGCCATGCTCCGGTGGGAGGAAGGGGCGCTGGCCGAAACCTGGCGCGAGGACAGTCATGAGGCGGAGATCGGCGCCGCCGGAAAGATCGTAGCGGACTACCGGGCAGTGTAACATTCTTGCCCGGTCGGTAGGAAAAACTGCCGATTTCGGTCGCTCACCCCCTTTCCCGATCGGTCGGAGGGGTCTAGGGGATGAGGACTATGGTCAAAGCTCGCACCCTCTACGAAAAGATCTGGGACGCGCACGTCGTCGAACGGCGTCCCGATGGCACCTGCCTCATCTATATCGACCGCCATCTCGTCCATGAAGTGACGAGTCCGCAGGCGTTTGAAGGGCTTCGCCTCGCCGGTCGCAAAGTGCGCCGACCCGATCTGACGCTCGCGGTGCCGGACCATAATCTCCCTACGACGCCGCGCCGCGATGCGGACGGGCATCGCATTCCGATCGCCGATCCGGAAAGCGCGCAGCAGCTTGCCGCGCTGGAGCGCAACGCGCCGGAATTCGGCGTGCGCCTGATCGGCGACGCGGATCTGGAGCAGGGCATCGTCCATGTCGTCGGCCCTGAACAGGGCTTCACCTTGCCGGGCACCACTTTGGTCTGCGGCGACAGCCATACGTCCTCGCACGGCGCGCTGGGCGCGCTGGCGTTCGGCATCGGCACGTCGGAGGTCGAGCATGTGCTGGCGACGCAGACGCTGCTGCTCAAACAGTCGAAAACCATGGAAGTCGTGGTCGACGGCGTGCTTGCGCCCGGCGTCACGGCCAAGGATGTCGCGCTGGCGATCTGCGGCACGATCGGCACGGCGGGCGGCACCGGCTATGTCATGGAATATCGGGGTTCCGTGTTCCGCGACATGTCGATCGAAGGGCGGCTGACTGTCGCCAACATGTCGATCGAGGCAGGCGCTAGGTCCGGCCTGTTCGCGCCGGACGACAAGACTTTCGCCTATATAGAGGGTCGCCCGATGGCGCCCAAGGGCGCGGATTTCGACGCGGCCGTCGCCTATTGGCGCACGCTGCACACGGACGAAGGCGCGGTGTTCGACAAGACCGTGGTGATCGACGCCGCCGACATCGTGCCCAACGTCACCTGGGGCACCAGCCCGGAAGACGTCGTCGCCGTGACCGGCGTGGTCCCCGATCCGCTGAGCTTCGAGGATGCGTCCAAGCGCGCCGCGGCGCAGAAGTCGCTCGACTATATGGGGCTGACCGCGGGGCAGAAGATGGCCGACGTCGCCATCGAACATATTTTCATCGGCAGTTGCACCAACAGCCGGATCGAGGATCTGCGCGCCGCCGCCGCGCTGCTCAAGGGGCGGCATATCGCGTCGGGCATCAAGCATGCGATGGTCGTACCCGGCTCCGGCCTGGTCAAGCGCCAGGCGGAGGAAGAAGGGCTGGACCGCGTCTTCCTCGACGCCGGGTTCGAATGGCGCGAGCCGGGTTGTTCGGCGTGCCTGGGCATGAACCCGGACAAGGTGCCCGCGGGCGAACGCTGCGCGTCGACCAGCAACCGCAATTTCATGGGCCGGCAGGGGCCGGGATCGCGCACCCATCTGGTGTCGCCCGCCATGGCGGCGGCGGCGGCGATCACTGGCCGGCTGACCGATGTCCGTGAACTGTTGCATGAAAAAGAGGGTGTGGTCGCATGAAGAAGATTTTCTGGCTGCTGACGCTGGGCGCGCTGGCCAGCGCGGCGATGGCCGCGACTCTGGGTCGTGCTGAAGACACGCCGGCCGCCGAGGCGAAGAAGGTTCACTGATGGACAAGCTCACGATCGTCGACGGCCGGGCCTATCCGTTCGGGATGAAGAATGTCGATACCGACATCGTCATCCCTGCGCATTGGCTCAAGACGATTTCGCGCAACGGCCTTGGCAAGGGCGCGTTCGAAGTGCTGCGCAAGGAACCGGGCAACGTCTTCGACGATCCCGTTTATGCCGGCAGCCCGATTCTGATCGCGGGCGACAATTTCGGCTGCGGCTCCAGCCGCGAACATGCCGCCTGGGCGCTCGGCGACCTGGGTATCAAGGTGGTGATCGCGCCCAGCTTCTCCGACATCTTCTCCGGCAATGCCTTCAAAAACGGCATATTGACCGTAGTCCTGCCGCAGGACGCCATCGATCGGCTGATGGAGGTTGCCAAGGGCGTCGATGGAACGCCGGACCCGATCCATGTCGACCTGGAAGCGCAGACCGTCACCACGCAATTTCAGGATCGCTTCACGTTCGAAATCGATCCGTTCCGCAAACATTGCCTGCTGGGCGGCCTGGACGAAATCGGCCTGACTCTGGACCAGTCGGACATGATCGGCCGCTATGAGGCCAGCCAAGCGCAGGACCGCCCCTGGATCGTGCCCGCAGCCGTTGCGTAACGGCGCGCTTCTTCCTATCTTTCGTAATCAGACGGCATTTCAACGGGGCTTTTACGCATGACCACCTTTGACGATCGCGAACGGGCGTTCGAAAATATGTTCGCCAACGATCAGGAACTGCAGTTCCGCATCCAGGCGCGGCGCAACCGCCTGCTGGGCGAATGGGCGGCGGCGAAGATGGGCCTGACCCCGGAAGAAACCGACGCCTATGCCAAGGCGGTGGTGCAGGCCGATTTCGAGGAAGCGGGCGACGAGGACGTTATCCGCAAGCTGGTGGGCGACATGACGTCGGCCGGGATCGACATCGACGAGCCGGGCGTGCGCGCCGCGCTGGACGAGCAGGCGGTGATCGCCCGCCGCATGTTCATCGAAGCCCAGTAAGGCAGCGCATCATGCCGATGGCCGCCGACGATATCGCGGACATGATCCGCACCGCGATTCCGGATGCTGAGGTCGAGATTACCGACCTGGCCGGGGATGGCGATCATTATGCGGCGAAAGTCGTGGCGGAAAGCTTTCGCGGCATGAGCCGGGTCGCGCAGCAGCGCGCCGTCTATGCGGCGCTGGGCGGACGCATGGGCGGCGTGCTGCACGCCTTGCAACTGACCACCGCCGTTCCCAACTAATCCTTCGATAGATTTGCGCTCCGCGGACGGGGCGCCAGACAGGACTGGACCTTAGACATGACCGACGCCGTGCATCAGCGGATTGCCGAACTTGTGGGCGCCCATGACGTGGTGCTGTTCATGAAGGGCACGCCGCTCTTCCCGCAATGCGGCTTTTCCAGCCGCGCCATCGCGATCCTGGAGCATCTGGGCGTCGCCTACGACACGGTCGACGTGTTGCAGGATC
This sequence comes from Sphingobium sp. 3R8, assembly GCF_020166615.1. Taxonomy (NCBI): domain Bacteria; kingdom Pseudomonadati; phylum Pseudomonadota; class Alphaproteobacteria; order Sphingomonadales; family Sphingobiaceae; genus Sphingobium; species Sphingobium sp. 3R8. The sequence continues at coordinate 120,470 of NZ_JAIQXR010000009.1, forward strand.
AGGCCGTGCGCCAGGGCATCAAGGCCTTTTCCGACTGGCCGACCATCCCCCAGCTCTATGTGAAGGGCGAATTTGTCGGCGGCAGCGACATCATGATGGAAATGTACGAGGCCGGCGAATTGCAGCAGTTGATGACCGACCAGGGCGTCGCCGCCAGTTAAGCGGGGCTGGGTTCGACGGTTTGAGAAAGGGCGGTCCGGGTTCGGACCGCCTTTTTTTGTTGCTTTGGGTGGTTTTCCGCCATTCCCCTCCCGCTTGCGGGAGGGGGAACATGTCCGATTCTGGTCGCACACAGTCACTTCGAGAGCATTGTCGAGGGATAAAGGGAAAAGGGCCACCGGGTGGGGGATGCTGGTGGAGACGGCCTGCATCCCCCGATAGTTGAACGGTGGGAACGCGACTAAGGTCGCAATGGCCGTGCCAGAATGGCGCGATTGCGGGAAAGCGCGGGCTGCAAAGGTTAACGCGCCGACGGCCTCCGCCCGCTTTGTCAAAATTTCCGACATATGGTGGCTTTTCAACGCGAAGGGTTGCGCGTCGCCCGTTGCAAAGTGCTATTGACTACATCCGTAATCGATGCGACTACATCTGTGGTTGTTAAACATGCGAGTCGGGTGAAACGACGTGAGCGAGAAGATCAGCGAAGCGGAACTGGTGGTGATGGAGGCGTTGTGGGAAACCGCGCCGCAGACCGCCAATGATGTGTCGGATCGGGTCGCCGCCGACCGCGACTGGAGCCTGCAGACGGTCAAGACCTTGCTGTCGCGGCTGATGGCCAAGGATATCATCGCCGCCGACCAGGATGGCCGTCGCTTCCTCTACCGCCCGATGGTGGCGCGCGACGATTATGTCGCGGGCGAATCCGGGCGGCTGGTGAACCGGCTGTTCGGCGGGCGCATATCGCCGCTGGTCGCGCAACTGGCGCAACAGGATCAATTGACGGCGGACGATATCGCCGAGCTTGAGGCTATCCTGAAAGGGTTGAAATCATGAGCGTCTGGCTGGCCGAAACGTTGATCGCCACCACCTTGCTGATGGCGCTGGTCATGATGCTGCGGCGGCCGGTCGCGCGCTGGCTGGGGGCAGGGGCGGCCTATCTGCTCTGGGGGTTGCCACTGGCGCGGATGCTGTTGCCCGCGCTGCCACGCGACGTCGATCCCTCGCCGCTGCATGTCGCGGTCGATCAGGTTGGCTTGCCGGACCTGCTGACGGTCGCACCCGCCGCATCGGTCGCTTCATCCGCGCCGTCTTTCCCCTGGCTGGAGATCGGCATCGGCATGTGGTTCGTCGGGCTGCTTGCTTTTCTGGCAGTGCAGGCCGTGGGCTATGGGCGGTTCCGCCGCCATATGCTGGATGGCGCGACGCCGATCGGGGAGGAGGGGCGCATCCGCCTCATCACCAGCCCCCATGCGTCCGGGCCGCTCGCCTTCGGGGTGTTGCGCCCCTATATCGTGCTGCCCGCCGATTTCGCGCTGCGCTATGACGCGCAGGAACAGGATATGGCGATCGCCCATGAACGGGCGCATCATGAGCGCGGCGACCTGGCCGCCAACATGATCGCGCTGCTGCTGCTGGCGGTGCATTGGTGCAATCCGGTCGCATTGATCGCTTATCGCGCCTATCGCGCCGACCAGGAAACCGCCTGCGACGCGCGCGTCCTCTCGCTCTACGGCCGCGACCAGGCCCATGCCTATGGCCGCGCCATCTTGAAGGCGGCGGGCGGCCGGCAATTTGCGGGCGCCTGCCATCTCACCCGTATCACGACGTTGAAAGGGAGGCTGAAAATGCTGTCCAACCATGATGTTTCGCTCCAGCGTATCAGTTGGGGCATGGCCGCCGTCGCCATCGTCACCGCCGCCGGCCTGGCGCTCACCGCATCGGGCAGCCGCGCCGCGCAGCAGATGGCGGCGATCACCGACAAGGTGGAAAGCGCCGACTTTGCCAAACTGTCTGACTTGGTGTCGCAGCCCGCAGCGGCGACCGCGCCAGCGCTGGCTGAAGTCGCGGCGGTCCCATCTGTGCCAGCCGTCCCCGCGGCCCAGGCGGCCGATGAATCTTGGCCCTCGCCAGCCCCCATGGCCCCGCCCGCGCCGATCGTGCCCGCTGCCGACATGATCGCCCTGGTGCCGCCCGTGCCGCCGGCCCCGCCCATCGTCCGCAATGAAAAGGGCCGGATCACCGTGACCCATGCCGACGGTCGCGTCGAAACGCATCGCGTGCCGACCGAGGCGGAGATCGCCCGCATGGTGCCGGTGGTCGACGTCCGTGAAGGCTGCGATGGCGGCAGGGACGTCACCACCCGCCGGGAAAGTGTGGACGCCAGCGGCCGTCGCCATATCCGGGTGCGCATCTGCAACGCGGCGATCGAGCGGGCGGCCCAACGCTCCGCCGACATGGCCGGGATGCAAGCCGATCGCGCCGCGCGGCAGGCGGATATTGCCGAGGCCCGCGCCGAACGGGCGGCCCGCCGTTCCGAGCAGGCGGCCGACCTTCAGGCGGACCGGGCGGAGCGGCAGGCCGACATCGCCGAAGCCCGCGCCGAACGCGCCGCGCGTTCCGACCATGTTGCGGCGCTGAATGGCCTGCGCACCGCGCGGGGCCAGATCGCCCGCAACACGTCCATGCCTGCCTATGCCCGCGCGCAGGCGCTGCGCGAAATCGACCAGTCGATCGCGGAACTGCGTAACGACCAGCCCTGATATTACCGAGCGGCCCTAGACCGCGACCACTTCGGGCAGGATCGCGTCGAGCAGCAACATGCCGGCCGGCGCGACCTGCAACCGGGTGCCGGTCAGTCGGATGAGGCCGAGCCCGGTGAGTTGGTCGATCGCCCGTTCGTCGACCAGCCGGTCGGCCTTGATCCCCGACAGGGCGGCGATGCGGGCGAGGTCCACGCCTTCGCCCAGCCGCAATCCCATCAGCAGCGCCTCGCGCGCCCGGTCCTCGCCCGACAGCGGCTCTTCGCTCTGGAGGCCGTGACCGTTGCGGCCGACCGCGCTCATCCAGTTTTCGGGCTTCTTGTGGCGCAGCGTCGCCATGCCGCCGCGGCGGCCATGCGCGCCCGGCCCGATCCCGGCATAGTCGCCATAGCGCCAATAGGTCAGGTTATGGCGGCTTTCCTCGCCCGGCCGGGCGTGATTGCTGATTTCATAGGCGGGGATGCCGGCCGCACCCGTCATCGCCTGCGTGAGTTCGTACAGGGCCGCGCCATGGTCCGGGTCGGCGGGCGTCAGCTTGCCCTGCGCGACCAGCGTGGCGAAGCGCGTGCCCGGTTCGATCGTCAGTTGATAGAGCGAGAGATGGCCAGTGCCGAAGGACAAGGCGCGGGCCAGTTCGGCCTGCCAGTCCGCCTCGCTCTGGCCGGGGCGGGCATAGATGATGTCGAAGCTCACCCGGTCGAACACGGCCTGCGCGGTGCCGAGCGCAGCCAGTCCTTCCGTGACGTCATGGGCGCGGCCGAGGAAATGCAACGCCTCATTGTCGAGCGCCTGCAGGCCAAGCGAGGTGCGGTTGACCCCGGCGGCGGCCAGATCGGCGAAACGCGCCGCCTCGACCGAATTGGGATTGGCCTCCAGCGTGATTTCTATGTCCGACGTGAAGCCCCAATGATCCTGCGCCGCGTCGATCAGCGTCTCGACCAGCGCGGGCGGCATCAGGGAGGGCGTGCCGCCGCCGAAGAAGATGGAGGAAAGCGGCCGCCCCGCGGTCAGCGCCGCCTCATGCGCCATGTCGGCCAGAAGCGCCTCGCGCCACGCGTCGATGTCCACGCCGTCGCGGACATGACTGTTAAAATCGCAATAGGGACATTTGGATACGCAAAAGGGCCAATGCATATATAAGGCTTGGGCGTCGGCACGGACAGGGTCTGGGGCCGTTGCGATTTGGGGGGTAAGGGACGACATGGCTGGGGGCAGCCCTAAAGCGTTTTTGCGCGCTTCGCTATGGGCAGCGATGCTGCCGGTTCTGCTGGTGACGGCGCGCGGCGCGCAGGCGGCGAGCGATAGCGACGGGACAGGTGCGCGCCCGGCGGGGGGCGCCGGCGCGGTGATGCCGGCGGCCTATTATGGCATGGCGGAAGCGGCGCGCGGCGATTCGCTGCTGCGCGCGGTGATGCTGGACGCGCATAATGGCGAGCGGGCATCGCTCGGCCTGCCCTTGCTGGACTGGGACGATGCACTGGCGGCCGATGCGGCGCGCTATGCCGACGACATGGCGCATAGCGGCGTCTTTCGTCATTCGCCGCGCACGGGCCGCACCATCCCCAGTGGCGAAAATCTGTGGATGGGACCGCGCCGGCTCTATGGCTACCAGGCTATGGTCGGGTCGTTCCTGGACGAAAAGCGCTTCACCCGGATCGCGGGCAAGCTGCCCGACCTCAGCAGCACCGGGCGCTGGCAGGATGTCGGCCATTATACCCAGATGATCTGGCGCGGCACGAGGAAGATCGGCTGCGCGCTGGGTGAAGGGGCCAATGCCGATTATCTGGTGTGCCGCTATTTCCCGGCTGGCAACGCCTTCGGTCGGGGGCCGCTGGATGCGGATGCGGCGCCGATGGCGGAAACGCAGGTCGCCAGCGCCGCCAAATAGGCGGCAATGGATATTTCTCCCGACGGCGTGCATTGAGCAGGGAAGATCGCCAGAGGAGAAGAGGATGCGCCACGCGTCATTGTCAGGGATCGTTTCGGGCTGCGCGTTGCTGGCGCTGAGCGCCTGCGGGGCGCCATCACAGCCGGAGCGCAAGGCGGACGAACTGGCCAGCAATGGCGTCGCGGCCCCGGCAGTCGAAACGCCCGGCAACCAGAATGTGGCACAAAGCCCCATGCCTGATGCCGCGCCGGCTGCCGAGAGTGCGAGCGCCGCGCCGCTATCCTGCGCGGCGGATATCGGATCGGCCGCGGCGGCCAAGCGCGTGGCGATCTGTCGCAACGTGTCGCCCGCCACCCATCCGCCCTGCAACGCCGCCAATAGCTGCGCCATGATCGAGGATGAAATCGCCCGCAGTTGCGCCCTGTTCGACGGCAAGGGCGAACCGATGGTCGGATGCGATCCCGCGCCCAAGAGCATGGCGGCGGCGGTCGCGGTGGTGCAGCGCTACTATTCGGCGATCAACGCGCGTGACTATGGCACGGCCTGGGCGCAATGGGGGGATGACGGCCCGCCCAACCAGACGCTGGACAAGTTCCAGGCGGGCTTCGCCGGCACCCGGTCGACGCGGGTGACGATCGGCAAGCTGGAGCCGGGCGATGCCGGCGCAGGATCGATCTACCAGACGGTGCCGGTGACGGTCGATTCGCAACTGCGGGACGGGACGCGCCAGCGCTTCGCCGGCGACTATGTCGTGCGCCGCGTCAACGATGTCGACGGCGCGTCGGCCAGCCAGTTGCGCTGGCATATCGGCCAGGCGAAGCTGAAGGCCGTGCCGATACGCTGAGCGGCGCGATCGGCCGGCCGGCGTCAGAAAACGGCCGCGACCAGTTTGTCGAAGGCCCTGGCGCGATGGCTCATGGCGTGCTTGGCGTCCGGATCCATCTCGCCGAAGCTGATGTCATGGTCCAGCGGCACGAACATGGGGTCGTAGCCGAAGCCTTGCCCGCCGCGCGGCGGCCAGACGAGCGTCCCGTCGATCCGCCCCTCGAATGCCTCGACATGGCCATCGGGCCAGGCGAGCGCGAGGGCGCAGATGAAATGGGCGTCATGGCCCGCATCCGGCCCCTTGGCCTCGACCCCGTCCCAGACTTTCTGCATGGCGAGCGTGAAATCCTTAGTCGGGCCGGCCCAGCGCGCCGAAAACAGACCGGGATCGCCGCCCAGCGCCTCGACGCACAGGCCGCTGTCGTCGGCGAGGGCAGGCAGGCCGGACAGGTCGGCCGCCTGCATCGCCTTCAATTCGGCATTGGCGATGAAGGTGGTGCCGGTTTCTTCGGGCTCGGGCAGGTCGAGCGACGCGGCGGAGATCGGCTCGATCCCGAACGGGCCGAGCAGGGCGGCGATTTCGCGCACCTTGCCGGGATTGTGGCTGGCGATCACCAGCTTGCCGGGGGCGAGCTTGCGGATCGCCTGTTCCTGTCCGAAATCGTCGCTCATGCAGCTTACTATCTCCGTTCACTTCGAGCTTGTCGAGAAGCGGTTTCAAGGAAAGGTTCTCGACAGGCTCGAACCGAACGTCTGTGCTTACCGGCCCGTCGCGACATCCTGCGCGGCGAAGATATTGGCGCAGCCGATGCGGGCGAGGCGGAGCAGGCGGAGCAGCTCTTCCTCGTCATAGGCGGCGCCTTCGGCCGTCGCCTGCACTTCGGCGAACTTGCCGTCGCCGGTCAGGATGAGGTTGGCGTCCGTCTCGGCATTGCTGTCCTCGGCATAGTCGAGGTCGAGCACCGGCGTGCCTTCGAAAATGCCGCAGCTGATCGCGGCAACCTTCTGGATGATCGGGTCTTCCTTGAGCGCGCCCGACGCCAGCAGCTTGTCGACCGCGATTCGCAGCGCGACCCAACTACCCGAAATGGCCGCCGTGCGCGTGCCGCCATCGGCCTGGATCACGTCGCAATCGACCACGATCTGGCGCTCGCCGAGTTTCTTGAGGTCCACGACCGTGCGCAGCGATCGGCCGATCAGGCGCTGGATTTCCTGCGTGCGGCCCGATTGCTTGCCCTTGGCCGCCTCACGGCTGCCGCGGGTGTGCGTGGCACGGGGCAACATGCCATATTCGGCCGTGACCCAGCCCGACCCCTTGCCGCGCAGGAAAGGCGGCACCTTTTCCTCGACCGATGCGGTGCACAGCACGCGGGTGTCGCCGAAGCTGATGAGGCAGCTTCCCTCGGCATGGATGGTGAAGCCAGGCTCCATGGTGATGTCGCGCATCTGGTCGGGCGCGCGGCCGGAAGGACGCATAATTTCTACTCCGAAGCGTTCAGATAGCGGCCGTCCCTGCGGAATGCCGCCAATGCGCCGAAAAGCGCACTTAACAGGCCGCTTAGCGCCCGCTGACGTTTCTTGCCAGTGTCACGGCGACAATTAGGCGATAAGGAGAGGGCATGGGACGCATATCGACACTCACCGCCATGCTGCTGCTGGCCGGTTGCACGGCCGCCGAACCGGGGCTGGAACCGCCCAAGGCGCCGGGCGACATCATCCGCTTTACCGCCGGGCGCTGCTTCGGCGCCTGCCCGGCCTATACGTTGCAGGTGTCGCCGGACGGGTCGGGGCTGCTGGAGCCGGAACGCTTCACCTCCGTTCCCGGCCCGACGCGCTTCACCGTGACGAGTGCGCAATATCGCAAGCTGGTGACGACGCTGGCGCCGCATCGCCCGGCGGCGGGGACGGTGCAGAAAATCGCTCACGGCCAGAATTGCGAGCGTTTCGCCACCGACATGCCCGGCTATGTCGTCGAATGGAGCCGCCCGGGGCAAAATGCGACGCGGCTGGAATTCCAGTCCGGCTGCATGGATACGCGCTATGGTCGGCTGCGGGTCGCTTTGGCGGCGGTGCCGAAGATATTGGACGTGCAATCCATGCTCAATCCCAAGGCGGTCGCGCCTTGAGCCTGCGCCCCCGTCTGCCTAGATAAGAACCATGTCGGTCACTCCGATCTCCGAATTGAACGAGCGCGCGCGCGATGTCTTCCGCCTGGTGGTGGAAAATTATCTCGGCACCGGCCTGCCGGTGGGATCGCGCACGATCAGCAAGCTGGCGACATTGAGCCTGTCGCCGGCGTCGATTCGCAACGTCATGCAGGATCTGGAGGAACTGGGCCTGCTCGCTGCGCCGCACACCTCCGCCGGGCGGATGCCGACCGAAACGGGGCTGCGCCTGTTCGTCGACGGGATGATGCAGGCGGCGGCGCCGTCGGCCGAAGAACGGCGCGCGATCGAGGCCGGGCTGGTCGAAAGCGGTCCGATCGAGGAAGCGCTGTCCGCCGCCACCGCGGCGCTGTCGGGCCTGTCGGCTTGCGCCGGGATCGTCATGGTGCCGCGGCGCGAGCCTGTGCTGCGCCAGTTCGGTTTCGTGCCGCTCAATGACCGGCAGGCGCTGGCGGTGCTGGTGGGGCAGGACGGATCGGTCGAAAACCGGGTGCTGGACCTGCCGCCAGCCGTCACCCCGTCCATGTTGAACGAAGCGGCGAACTTCATGTCGGCGCGTTTTGCCGGGATGACGCTGCGCCAGGCGGGCGACCAGTTGAGCCGGGAGATGGAGACGGAGCGCAGCCTGCTCGACGGCGCGGCGCGCGAACTGGTGGAACGCGGCATCGCCATCTGGTCGCAGGATGCCGACGATCGGCCGGTGCTGATCGTGCGCGGGCAGGCGCATCTGATCGATGACGGCACCGCCGCCGACCTGGAACGGGTGCGCCAGTTGCTGGAACAATTGGAAGGCAAACAGGAGATTTCCCGGCTGCTGGAAAGCGCGCTGGCGGGCAGCGCGACCAAAATCTTCATCGGCTCGGAAAACAAGCTCTTTTCCCTGTCGGGTTCTTCGGTCATAGCCGCCCCCTACCGTGGCGCGGACGGCCGGGTCGTCGGCGTGGTCGGCGTGATCGGCCCCACGCGCTTGAACTATGCGCGGGTGATCCCCATGGTGGACTTCACAGCACAGACGCTATCGAGATTGATGAGATGAGCGAAAACAAAGACACTATCGAAAACACCGAAGTCGTGGACGCGCTGCCGGAAGACGCCGCGCCCGCTGGCGATGCCGCAGCCGAGAAGATCGCAGCGCTGGAGGCGGAACTGGCCACCGCCAGGCAGGACATTCTCTACGCCCATGCCGATACGCAGAATGTGCGTCGCCGGCTGGAAAAGGAACTGGGCGACGCGCGCGCCTATGCCGCAACGGCCTTCGCCCGCGACATATTGTCGGTCGCCGATAATCTGAGCCGTGCGCTCGCCGCCATTCCCGCCGACCTGCGCGAGGATGAGAAGTTCAAGGGCCTAGTCATCGGTCTCGAAGCCACCGGCCGTGAACTGGACAGCGTGTTCGGCCGCAACGGCATCACGAAGATTGAATCGGTCGGCCAGCCGCTCGACCCCAACAAGCATCAGGCGATGATGGAAGTTCCCTCGGCCGACGCCGCGCCGGGCACGATCCTGATCGAGATGCAGGCTGGCTATATGATCAAGGACCGTCTGCTGCGTCCCGCCATGGTCAGCGTGGCGAAGGCGCCGGAATAAGCTTTTCGATCCGTTCGGGCTGAGCCTGTCGAAGCCCTTTCTTTTCTTAAAGAAGAGAAGCCCTTCGACAGGCTCAGGGCGAACGGAGATTATGCGTGCGCCACGACCTCAACCTGACCACCGATCGCCCCACTTTCGTCACCCATCTGGAATGTTCGCTGACCGGCGAGCGTTATGGGGCCGATGAACTGCATGGGCTGTCGGCGGCGGGGAAGCCACTGCTGGTGCGCTATGATCTGGACGGCGTGCGGGAGACGTTGACCAAGGCGGCGTTGGCGCAGCGGCCGATGGACCTGTGGCGTTGGCGAGAATTGCTCCCGGTGCGGCAGACCGCCAACATCGTCAGCCTGGGCGAAAATGCAACGCCGCTGATCCCGCTGCCGCGCACCGCCGCGCGGCTGGGCGGGGCACATCTGATGGCCAAGGATGAGGGGCGGTTACCCACTGCTTCGTTCAAGGCGCGCGGTTTGGTCATGGCGGTGTCCATGGCCAAGGAACTGGGCGTGACCCAGGTGGCGATGCCGACCAACGGCAATGCCGGCGCGGCGCTGGCCGCCTATGCCGCGGTCGCGGGGATGGAGGCGATCATCTTCTGCCCCGACGACACGCCTGAGATCAACGTGCGCGAGATCGCGGCACAGGGTGCGCGCGTCTATCGCGTCAACGGCCTGATCGACGATTGCGGGGCGATCGTGGGGCAGGGGGCGAAGGCGCGCGGCTGGTTCGACTTCTCGACGCTCAAGGAGCCCTATCGGATCGAGGGCAAGAAGACGATGGGGCTGGAACTGGCCGAACAGCTCGGCTGGGAGCTGCCCGACGCGATCTTCTATCCCACCGGCGGCGGCACCGGCCTGATCGGCATGTGGAAGGCGTTCGACGAACTGGAGAAGATCGGTTTCATTGGCGCCAGGCGGCCCAAGATGTTCGCGGTGCAGGCCGAAGGTTGCGCACCGATGGTCCGCGCGTTCGAACAGGGCGTCGAGTTCGCCGACCGCTGGGAGGATGCCCACACCGTCGCCATGGGCATTCGCGTGCCGCGCGCGGTCGGCGACTTCCTGATCCTGCGCGCCGTGCGCGAAAGCGGCGGTGCGGCGCTGGCCGTGTCTGACGCGGCGATCATGGCGGCGGTGCGCGATGTCGCGCGCGACGACGGACTGCTGCTCTGTCCGGAGGGCGGGGCGACGTTGGCGGCCTATCAGCGCGCGCTGGACGAAGGGCTGATCGGGCGGGAGGATCGCGCGGTGCTGTTCAACTGCGCCAGCGGCCTGAAATATCCGCTGGAGGACCAGAGCCGCACGCTGGATCGCCACGCGCCGATCGATTTTGCTGCGCTCTGAAGCTGGCTCCGTTCAATCAGGCTGCGTGTTCCCGCGCAGGCGGGAACGCAGTCCCGTGGTCTAAACTGGGTTTCCGCCTACACGGAACACGTAATCTTTTTGCCTTGGCGACGGCCTCCGATACAGAATGATACATTTAAGATCTATCGTAACTCTTGACGGCCAAGATTTTTAAGATATATCGCAATGCATCACGACATATATGAAAGATTCAATGATGCATTTTCCCTATTCTCATCGCGGCCGCCATGGCGGTCATCATCCCGGCTCTGGCCGATTCGGTTCGCCTGACGGCTTTGGTCGTGGCGGCGGATTCGGCGGGGGGCGTGGCGGCCCGTTCGGTGGCGATCCCTTCGGCGAGGACGGCCTGCGCGGCGGCGGCCATGGTGGCCGGGGCGGTCGTGGCGGCGGCAGTCGCCGACGTCTGTTCGACAATGAAACGCTGCGCCTGATCCTGCTGAAGCTGATCGCCGACGAGCCGCGCCATGGCTATGAGCTGATCCGCGCGATCGAGGCGCTGTCGGGCGAAGCCTATGCGCCCAGCCCCGGCGTCGTCTATCCTACGCTGACCATGTTGGCGGAGATGGACCTGATCGTCGAGGAACCGAGCGAAGGCAGCCGCAAACGCTTCGCCATCACCGATGCCGGGAAGGTCCAGATCGAGGAGCGCAAGGCCGCGCTCGACCTGGCGCTGGCCCGGCTGGCCGCGCTGGCGCAGAAGGCGGAGCGGGTCGATGGCGCGCCGGTGCGCCGCGCGCTGCACAATCTGCGCATCGCCATCCAGCATCGCCTTGAAAAGGAGGGCGCCGATAACCAGACCATGTTCGATGTCGCGTCGTTGATCGACGAGGCTGCGAGCAAGATCGAAAGGCTCTGACATGACCGTGACCGCAAACGTGCCGACCACCCATGCCAGCCGCTATCTCCAGCAGTTGTGCAAACATTGGAGCCACAAGTTCGAGACGGATTTCAGCCCCGAACAGGGCGTCATTGCCTTCCCGATGGGGCCGATCCGCATGGCGGCGCAGCCCGAGGCGCTGGTGGTGACGCTGGAGCCCAATGCGGACGCCGACGTGGAGCGGTTCAAGCAGGTGGTCGCCGATCATCTCGACCGCTTCGCCTTCCGCGAAGCGCCGCTGCCGTTCGACTGGCGGTAGGTTGCGTGTTCCCGCTTTCGCGGGGAACATGTCTATCCTCAAATATCCTCGATCATCTCGGCCAGCACCGCCAGGCAATCCTTGGCGAGCTGGATCGACCGCGCCGGAGACCAGCCGAAATCGGCGTCCGGCAGGTCGTCATTATCCTTGAACGGCATCTCCAGCGTCATCGCCACCGCGCCGAAGCGTTCGGCGAGCTGGTTGGTGGACATGGACAGGTTCGCCTTGCCCGCCCCCGCCACCGGATAGCCCAGCCGCGTCTGGAAATCCGGGGTGCGGGCCGCCAACGTGTCGCGATAGCGGTGATAGAGCGCGACCTGCCGATCGGTGATCGACGGGATACCCTCGAAACCCGCGATGAACACCGCGGGAATCGCCTCGTCGCCATGGACGTCCATGGCGAAATCGACGCCGGTCTCGTCCATCGCATTGCGCGCCATCAGCACTTCGGGGCTGCGCTCGGCCGTCGGCTCATGCCATTCGCGATTGAGGTTCACGCCGACCGCATTGGTGCGCAGATGGCCGCGACGACTGCCATCCGGGTTCATATTGGGGATCAGATGGATCGTCGCCTTCTGCCGCAGCAGGCGGGCCACCGCATCTTCCTCGTCGCACAGGCGCTCCAGCGCGCCTTCCATCCACCATTGCGCCATCGTCTCGCCGGGATGCTGGCGCGCATAGAGCCAGACCTGCTTCGGTCCGTCGCCGATCGTCAGCAGGTCGAGCGGCTGGCCGTCCAGGGTCAGCCCCAGTTCGCGATGTTCGACGCCCGGCTGGGTCGCGGCCCAAGCGATGAGGTCGTGGTGCCGCTCCATCGAATAGGGCGCGAAATAGGCGATCCATACCGCATTGCTGTCCGGCTCCAGCCGGATCGTCAGCATGCCGTCGGCATAGCTTGTGTCGGCCTGGACCCAATTGTCGCGATCCTCGCTCACCCGCGCGCTGTAACCGGCCCAGCCGTCGGGATAGGCCGATCCCGCCGCGTTCACGATCGCCAGTTCCACTTCGCGGCCCGCCGCATTGGCGAGCCGGAAATGGAACCATTGGTAGAAGTCGCTCTGGTGATCCGTCACGATCTCCAGCACGGCGCGGACGCCGGCCGGCGTGTCGGCGATGGAGAGGACGCGAATATTGCCGCTGTCGAAGCCGCTGGAAATGCTGATGCTCATTTGACCGTTATAGTGCGCCCCGATTCACCCGGATAGCCCCCGATCAAGGCTGAAGCGAGTTTCTGGGCGGCGGTGGCGGGTTGGGCCGCGGCCGACCCCTGCTTCGCCTGGGTCGATGCGCGGCCTTCCCAGATCGCCGTCGAATCGGACCTGCGGCGCAACTGCACATGGAGTTCGGTCGTCACGATATCCTTGGGCTTGCCCGACAGGTTGATGCCGACGCCCAGGCCAAGCCCGCCGAAGGTGCCGCCACGGCGACCGCCCCCGCTGCCGATCCCGCCGCCCACGCCGACGCTGACCGGGCTTTCGCTGCGGCGGTCCGGTCCGGATGGGCGGAAGGTGCGGGTGAAGCTGACCAGCGCGACATAATCGCTCTGGGCGCCGTCCCCAGCGGTGAAGCCGATACGCTGCAATTCCTGCGATACCGCGCTGGCATAGGTGCGGAATTCCAGGCTGATATCCGGATTGCCCGGCATTTCCTCTACCGCGACGGTGCCCGACTGGGCAGGATTGCCCATATGGAAGCGGGTCACTTCCACGCGCGGCGCGACCGTCGCGCTGGCGCCAAGGGAAAGGCCGCCCAGAAGGAGGGCGCCCAGAAAAAGCTTTGGGGCGGCAAGGCGGGGACGGCGCTTCGACATGAGTTCAACTCCAACGGGCATGCGGCATGACAGGGCACCACATAGACGGTGCGGGGGCCATAATCCCCTCAAACGCTTGAAGCCACGAACTTGCTGCATAGGGGATGAACAGAGTCGAAAGAGCGGCTGCCACCCTTGACTTTGGCCCGCCCGACCCATAGGGGCTGCGCTTCGAAATTCGACCACACCAGATTCATCAAGGGCCGTCTGCCATGAAGATCCGCAACTCGCTCAAGTCGCTCAAGGGCCGCCACCGGGACAACCGCGTGATCCGTCGTCGCGGCCGCACCTACGTCATCAACAAGACCAACCGCCGCTTCAAGGCCCGCCAGGGCTAAAAGGCAGGCGCTATCGCCCATTCGGGCGGTGGGTCTTTAGGCAATGTGGCAGGCGCCCGGTCGATGATCGGGCGCCTTTCCGCGTTCGCTTGGGTGCGTGATTTGCCGAATAGACGGTCGGGTTTCCCAAGGCCGTTCGTTTCCAGCGAAGCCGAGTTTAGCGAAGCTGAGCGCAAAGCTCGGTGCTACCGCTTCTCGACTTTACTGGAAGCGAACGGAGGGAATTGGCCTCACCCGGCCTGCGTTCAGCCCTCGTCGCGGCCCTTCAACTCGTCGCCGCGAATCGCCGTGACGTGCAGCACGTTGGTCGATCCGGGCGTGCCGAAGGGAACGCCGGCCAGCACCACGATCTTGCCGCCCTTTTCGGTCATGCCGTGGCGCAGCGCCATACGCCGGGCCTTGCCGATCATTTCCTCGAACGTGCCGATATCCTTGGTGCGGATGGCGTGGACTCCCCAGGTCAGGCCCAGCTTGCGCGCGGTGTCGGTGCGCGGGGTCAGCGCCAGGATCGGCGCGTCGGGGCGTTCGCGCGCGACGCGGCGCACCGTGCTGCCCGATGAAGTGAAGCAGGTGATGGCGCTGGCGCCTACCACCGCGACGATATTGCCCGCCGCTTCGGCCAGCGCGTCGGCGGTGGTCGGGTCCGGCTTCGTCTCGGTGTAATGGAGCCGGCCGAAATAGCCCGGATCGCGCTCCACGCTATGCGCGATGCTGTCCATCATCGTCACCGCCTCAACCGGCCAGTCGCCTGCCGCCGTCTCCGCAGACAGCATGATGGCGTCCGCGCCGTCATAGACCGCCGTCGCCACGTCCGACACTTCGGCGCGGGTGGGGGAGGGGGACTTGATCATCGATTCGAGCATTTGGGTCGCGACCACCACAGGGCGTCCCATCCGCCGCGCGGTGGCGACGATCTGCTTCTGGAGCGGCGGCACGGCCTGCGGCGGCAGTTCGACGCCCAGGTCGCCGCGCGCCACCATCACGCCGTCGGCCAGTTCGATAATCTCCTCCAGCCGCTGCACGGCCGACGGCTTCTCGATCTTCGCCATCAGCGCGCCATAGCCGCCCATCAGCTTGCGCGCCTCGGCCAGATCCTCGGGCCGCTGCACGAAGCTCAAGGCGATCCAGTCGCAGCCCTGGCTCATCGCGAAGCTGAGGTCGCGCCGATCCTTGTCGGTCAGCGCCGGCACCGGCACCACTACGTCGGGCACGTTCACGCCCTTGCGGTTGGACAGGGCGCCGCCGACTTCGACGATCGTGTCGATCCGGTCGGCGCCGATCGCCTTCACCCGCAGCACCAGCTTGCCATCGTCCAGCAGCAGCCGGGTTTCTGGCACCAGCGCGGCGTAGATTTCGGGATGGGGCAGGTTGACGCGGCGGGCATTGCCCGGCGTTTCGTCCCGGTCGAGGATGAAGGCCGCGCCCGTCTCCAATATGGCGAGGCCCTTTTCGAAGGTGCCGACGCGCAGCTTTGGTCCCTGCAGGTCGCCCAGGATCGTCGTGGGCCGCTGGAATTCTTTTTCCAGCGCGCGGATGATGGCGATGCGCGCGGCATGATCCTCATGCGCGCCATGGCTCATATTGATGCGGAAGGCGTCGGCCCCGGCGACGAACAGCGCCCGGATCATTTCGGGCGTATCGCTCGCAGGACCAAGGGTCGCCAGGATGCGGACCTTGCGTGAGCGGGGCGGTAACTTCGTCATGGCTTCTCCTGACCGTCATGATCGTCCCCGGCTTGGCCTTGTCGGCCTTGCCAGTGCGTCGTTATGGGTTATCCGTACTGCACGACAGGATGATGTAGATCAGCGAAAGGTTTCTCACGCCGATGACCGACAGCATAGTCACAGATGCCGTGGCCGCAACCGCCTTCCGCCGTCTGGTCGCGCATTTGCAGCACCGCACCGACGTCGAGAATATCGATCTGATGGGGTTGGCGGGCTTTTGCCGCAACTGCCTGGCCGACTGGATCGCGGAAGCGGACGGTGAGATGACGCGCGATCAGGCGCGCGAAATCATCCACGGCATGCCTTTTTCGGAATGGAAGGACCGGCATCAGGGCGAAGCGACACCGCAACAGATCGCAAAGATGCAGGAGAGTGTGGCGAAGAACGCGGACAGGCATTAGAGGCGTCCGCCAGCCCGATTCACATTTCACACCTGCACGGAGATTCCCATGAGCGAACCCAATGTCGCCGCCGACCAGCTACGCCTCTTCATAGAGCGCATCGAGCGCCTGGAAGAGGAAAAGAAGGGTATCGGCGACGATATCAAGGACGTCTATCTGGAAGCCAAGGCCAACGGCTATGACGGCAAGATCATGCGCCAGATCGTCCGCCTGCGGAAGATGCAGCCGCATGACCGCCAGGAAATGGAAGCCATCCTCCAGACCTATCTTGCTGCGCTGGGGATGGAATAACTTTTTACAATCAAGGAGAAGCGCCCATGTCCGAGATCATCGTCAGCACCACCAGCCGTCTGGAAGGGCGACCGGCGAAGGACTATCTCGGCATCGTCACCGGCGAGGTGATCGTGGGCGCCAATCTGTTTCGCGACCTGTTCGCCAGCGTCCGCGACATCGTGGGCGGGCGGTCGGGCGCTTATGAGGATGTGCTGCAACGCGCCCGCGAACAGGCGATCGCCGAAATGCGCACGCGCGCCGCGACGCTGGGCGCCAATGCCGTGGTCGGCGTCGACCTTGACTATGAAGTCATCGGCTCCAACGGGTCGATGCTGATGGTGTCGGCGTCGGGCACCGCGATCCTCTACTGAGGCAAAGAGATGCCGGCAGCGGCTGGACCGCGCTTGCGGTTGCCCTTTGGGCGGCCGCTGGTGTAAGGGCGCGCATCACAGTCAACCGGCAGATAAGAATTCAGGACCATGGCAGGCCATTCCAAATTCAAGAACATCATGCATCGCAAGGGCGCGCAGGACAAGAAGCGCTCTTCGATGTTCTCCAAGCTCAGCCGCGAAATCACGGTCGCGGCCAAGATGGGCATGCCCGACCCGGACATGAACCCGCGTCTGCGCCTGGCGGTCAACGCCGCCAAGGCCCAGTCCATGCCCAAGGATAATATCCAGCGCGCGATCGACAAGGCGAACGCGGCGGGCGGCGAGAATTACGAGGAAGTGCGTTACGAGGGCTATGGCCCCGCCGGCATCGCCATCATCGTCGAGGCGCTGACCGACAACCGTAATCGCACGGCAACCAACATCCGCACCGCCTTTTCCAAAAATGGCGGCAACCTGGGTGCGTCGGGTGCGGTCAGCCATGGTTTCGACCGGGTCGGCCTGATCAGCTATCCGGCGAGCGCGGGAGACGCCGACGCGATCTTCGAAGCGGCGCTGGACGCTGGCGCGGAGGACGTGTCGTCCAACGAGGACGAGCATGAAATCTGGACCGCCATGGACGCCCTTCACGAGGTCGCCAAGGCGCTGGAAGCCAAGCTGGGCGCCGCCGACAGCGCGAAGCTCGCCTGGAAGCCGCAGATCACCGTCGACGTCGATGAAGCCAATGCCGCCACGCTGATGAAGCTGGTCGACACGCTGGAGGATGACGACGACGTCCAGACCGTCTGGGGCAATTATGAAGTGTCCGATGCTGTGATGGAGAAGCTGGGTTGATGCGTCTGCCCTCTCCCCACGGGGAGAGGATGCGCGCATGATCCTGCTTGGCCTGGACCCTGGCCTTGGCACCACCGGCTGGGGCCTGATCGCCGCGGATGGCAATCGGCTGACCCATATCGGCAATGGCCAGATCAAGACCGACAGCAGCATGGCGCTCTCGACGCGACTGCTGGCGCTCGACCTGGCGCTGACCGACCTGATCCTCGAACATCGGCCCGATGGCGCCGCAGTCGAGGAGGTGTTCGTCAATGTGAACCCGCAATCGACGCTGAAGCTGGGGCAGGCGCGGGGCGTGATCCTGCTCAACGCCGCGCGATCGGGCATGGAGGTCGGCGAATATGCCGCGCGCCTCGTCAAGAAATCGGTGGTTGGCGTCGGCAATGCGTCGAAGGAGCAGGTCCATGCGATGGTGTCGCGCCTGCTGCCCGGCGCGAAGATCGTGGGGCCGGACGCATCCGATGCGCTGGCGGTGGCGATCACCCACGCCCATCATCTCGCCAGCGCCCGGCGCATTCCGACCCGTTAAGACAGTCCTGTTTTCGGCTTTTATCCGAACAGGTCGCCCAGAAAATCCGTCATCGCGCGGAAGCTGCGCCGGTCGGCGCTTGGGCTATAGGCCAGTCCCTTTTCCGGCATATTGACGCCCTCGTCGGTGAAGGCGTGGCCGGTGCCGCCATAGGCGTGAATCTGCCAGTCGCAGCCCGCATCGGTCAATTCGCGGGCCAGACCCACGGTCGCCTCTGGCGGTGCGATCGGGTCGTCCCAGCCGTGGCAGACCAGCAGCTTTGCGGTGATCGGCGCGTTGGGAAAGGGCGGCGCGTCATAGACGCCGTGGAAGCTGACTCCGCCGCTAATGTCCGCGCCGGAGCGGGCGAGGTCGAGCACGCATTTGCCGCCGAAGCAGAAGCCGATCGCGGCCGTCCGGTCGGCATCGACCTCCGCCAGCCCCTTGAGCACTGCATGGGCGCCATTCGCCCGGTCACGCAGCAGAGCGCGGTCGGCGTTCAGTTCGGCCATATAGCGCCCGGCATCGGGATCGGCGCGGGTGGTTCGCTTGCCTTGGCCAAAGACGTCGGCGACCAGCACGGCATAGCCGAGCGCCGCGACCTTTTCCGCATAGGCGAAGTCGGCCTCCTTGGCGCCCAGCACATTGGGGAAGAGCAGCACCCCCGGCAGCGGGCCGGCGGCTGCATCGACCACGGCCAGGCTTTCGAAAGGCCCATCCGGGCCATCATGCAGGGTGATGCGGCGGATGATGGCCATGGCTGAGCTCCTCTAAAAGTTCAGATACTACCGAAGCCGGGCGCTTCGCCCCGCGCGGCGGGATTGATGCGGCGCGGCCGTTTCCAGCCGATGCTGGGCCGCTTGCGCAGGCGCAGGGTCGGCCAATCGCCGCGGTCGCTGCGTTCGGCCAGCCGCATTCCCTGCGCACGATAGGCGGCGACCACCGCGTCCGCCTGCCCGTTGAGCAATCCGGCCAGGACGATGGTGCCACCATCCTCAACCAGCGCGCACAGCGTCGGGGCCAGTTCGATCAGCGGCCCCGCCAATATGTTGGCGATCAGCAGGTCGTAGGGCGCGCGCCCGATCAGCGCGGGATGGTTGCCGCCCGCCGCCGTCACCAGCGCCAGCCGGCCCGCCCCGTCGCCCAGCGCTACGCCATTGGCGCGCGCATTGTCGGCGCTGATCTCTACCGCCACGGCGTCGATGTCGGACGCGATGGCGCGGGCGCGGGGCCACAGGTTCATCGCGGCGAAGGCGAGCAGACCGGTGCCGGTGCCGATATCGGCGACATGGGCAAAGCGCATCCCCACCCGGCGCATCCGGTCGAGCATGGCCAGGCAGCCCGCCGTCGTTTCATGCTGCCCGGTGCCGAAGGCGCGGCCCGCCTCGATCAGCAGATTGACGTGGCCGGGCAGTTCGGGATCGCTCGCGATGTTGCGGACATGGAAGCGGCCGGCGGTGACAGGCTCCAGCCCCTGCTGGCTCAGCGTCACCCAATCCTCGTCGGGCAGCGCCTCGACAACGGGTTTCACGCGGCCCGCGCTGGGCACCAATGTCTTGAGCAGCTTGATCGCGGCCACGCTGGGCTTGCCTTCGAAATAGGCGTCGAGTTGCCAGGCATCTTCCCCCTCTTCCTCACCATCGGGCGTCGCCTCGCTGGTCATCAGCACCGGTGGATGCTCCATCAGCGTGAAGGCGGCGATGTCCCCGTCCAGCGCTTCGGCTTCGGCGCGGGTGCAGGGCAGGGTGACTTTCCAGCTTTGGACTGAAGGCGCGACATCGTTCATCCCGCCGCCTTTAGCCGAGGCAGAGAAAGAGGGGAAGCGGGATGGGATGGCGGCGGCTTAGGCTACCTGCCGACCGAAGTCGGACGAAGCGTTGCGCAGGCTGGCGAGCTTGCCCTCGACGCTGACGAAGCCGCGTTCGAGCTGGTCGATTTCCGACGCCACCACTTCGGTGTCCTGGCGGATCGCGGAAATGGTGGTCGACATCGAATCGGCGGCCAGCGCGGTTTCGTCGACCGCGGCGGTGATCATGGTCACGGTCTGCGCCTGCGCATCCATGGCGTGGCGGATGCGCTCGGCGCTGGCCTTGACCTCGCCCACCGTGTCGCGGATGCGTTCGTTGGTTTCGACCGACTGGCGGGTCGATGCCTGGATATCGGCGATCTTGCCGGCGATCTCGTCGGTGGCGCGGGCGGTCTGGTTGGCCAGGCTCTTCACTTCCTGCGCGACGACGGCGAAGCCGCGCCCGGCGTCACCGGCGCGGGCGGCCTCGATCGTGGCGTTGAGCGCGAGCAGGTTGGTTTGCCCTGCAATGTCGCGGATCAGGCCCAGGATCGATTCGATCGACTTGGCATGGTCGGACAGGGTGGAAGACATGGACACCGCATCCCCCGACTGGGCGGAGGCGCGCTGGGCGACCTCTGCCGCGCTTTCGACTTCGGTGCGGGCATCCTCGATAGCGCGGATGAGCCCGGCGGAGGTGCGGGCGGCTTCGCGCATGGCGAGGGCGGATTGTTCGGCGGCGGCCGCCACTTCGGACGCCTTGCCCAGCATGCCGCGCGTGGCGGCGGACGCATCCTTGGCCTGTTCGCGCAGCGATTCGCCCAGTTTCGACGCGCCGTCGATCTCACCGACGATCCGCTGTTCGAACAGCGTGCCGTAACGCTGGCGTTCGGCGCGCTGCGCTTCGGCCTGGTCGGTGGCCAGCACATTGCTCATGAAACCCGAATCGATCATCGCGATCTGCAGCATCATGCGCAGCAACCGGCGACAGCGCGGCGCATCATCATGGCACCGTTCCCAGATCAGGTCGGTGACGCGTTCGTTGGCATTGGCGACCGCGTTCAGGACCGCGCGCACCGATACGTCATGCTTGCGGGCGTGGCGCACGCAGTCGGCAGCCGACCGCGCCCAGCGCCCCTCCGCGAAATGCATCAGCTTTTCGCGGACATAAGTATCGGCTTCGCGTTCGATTCGGGCGATGACGCCGCTGCCCAGCCGGTCCTGAAGGCCGGTTTCGCGCATATAGCTGGTGAAGAAGGCGGCGCCCACGCTGCCCAGATCATCGCCGATCAGGTCGCCCACTTCGCGCGCGGCGCGGGCGACATCGCCGTTGGGATCGACTTCCGCCAGAAAATCCGATGTGGCGGTGGCGGAAGAAAGACTGGACGGCATGAGGGAACGGCCCTTGCTGATGACGTGATCGGTTGGACGTCGATCTTTAGCGCACGTTGGTTAACCACTTCTTATGGCTGTCCGGGCTGATCGCAGAAAGCGGCGTCGGCAATCTCCCGCTTTCCGCTTCTTGCCCTCTTGGCGTATCGCTCTTAAGGGGGGCGGACTCAGGGACAAGTATCTAAGGACTAGGGTAGACATGGCGCGTTCCAACAGCCGGCCGCTCTCGCCGCATTTGACGATCTGGAAATGGGGACCGGCCATGGCCGTGTCCATCATGCACCGCGTGACGGGCAATGGCCTCGCCACCGCCGGCGCGCTCGGCCTCATCTGGTGGCTGATGGCCGCCGCGACCGGTCCGGAGGCCTATGCGACCTTCGTCAAGTGCGCGACGTCGCCGATCGGCTATCTGGTGATGATCGGCCTGACCTGGTTCTTCTTCCAGCATCTCTTCTCGGGCCTGCGGCACTTCGTGCTCGACATGGGCGCGGGGTATGAGCTGAAAAATAACAAGATGTGGTCGATCGCGACCTTCGTCGCATCGCTGCTCGTGACCGGCTTCGTCTGGCTCACCATCTTCGGAAAGGCGCTCTGATGGGCAACGGTACTGGCATCGGTCGCGTTCGCGGCCTGGGTTCGGCGCATCATGGCGCGCATCACTGGCTGGCGCAGCGCTATACGGCCGTCGGCAATCTGCTGCTGACGCTGTGGCTGCTGTTCAGCCTGCTGAGCCTGCCCGGCCTCGATTATGAAAGCGTCGTCGGCTGGATCGCCAACCCGGTGGTCGCCGTGCCGCTGATGCTGATGATCGTCAGCATCTTCTGGCACCTGCGCCTCGGCATGCAGGTGATGCTGGAGGATTATGTCCATGACAAGGGCCTCGCCTTCTTCTCCATGCTGCTGCTGAATTTCTATGCCTTGGGCGGCGCTGCCGCGGGCATTTTCGCGATCGCCAAGATCGCCTTCATTGGGGTCGTCAAGCCATGACCGAAGCCTATAAGATCATCGACCATACCTACGACACGGTCGTCGTGGGCGCGGGCGGCTCCGGCCTGCGCGCGACCATGGGCAGCGCCGAAGCGGGCCTCAAGACCGCCTGCATCACCAAGCTGTTCCCGACCCGGTCGCATACCGTCGCGGCGCAGGGCGGCATCGCGGCCTCGCTGGGCAATAACAGCCCCGACCACTGGACCTGGCACATGTACGACACCGTCAAGGGGTCCGACTGGCTGGGCGACCAGGACGCGATCGAATATATGGTGCGCGAAGCGCCTGCGGCCGTGATCGAGCTGGAACATGCCGGCGTGCCGTTCAGCCGTAACGAGAATGGGACCATCTACCAGCGTCCCTTCGGCGGCCATATGCAGAATATGGGCGCCGGCCCGCCGGTGCAGCGCACCTGCGCCGCGGCCGACCGTACCGGCCACGCCATGCTGCACGCGCTGTATCAGCAGTCGCTGAAATATGACGCGGACTTCTACATCGAATATTTCGCCATCGACCTGATCATGGAAGACGGCCCGAACGGCAAGGAATGCCGCGGCGTCATCGCCATCTGCATGGAAGATGGCTCGATCCATCGCTTCCGCAGCCATGCCGTCGTGCTGGCGACGGGCGGCTATGGCCGCGCCTATTTCTCCGCCACCTCGGCGCATAGCTGCACCGGCGACGGCGGCGGCATGGTGCTGCGCGCTGGCCTGCCGCTCCAGGATCTGGAGTTCGTGCAGTTCCACCCGACCGGCATCTATGGTGCGGGCGTGCTGATTACCGAAGGCGCGCGTGGCGAAGGCGGCTACCTCACCAACTCCGAAGGCGAGCGTTTCATGGAACGCTATGCCCCATCGGCCAAGGATCTGGCGTCGCGCGACGTCGTGTCGCGGTCCATGGCGATGGAAATGCGCGAAGGGCGCGGTGTGGGCGAGCATAAGGATCATATCTTCCTGCACCTCGACCATATCGATCCCAAGGTGCTGGCCGAACGCCTGCCCGGCATCACCGAAAGCGGCAAGATTTTCGCGGGCGTGGACCTGACCCGCCAGCCACTGCCGGTTACGCCGACCGTGCATTATAATATGGGCGGCATCCCCTGTAACTATCATGGCCAGGTTGTGACCAAGAAGGGCGACGATCCCGAAGTGATCGTGCCCGGCCTGTTCGCGGTCGGCGAAGCGGCCTGCGTGTCGGTCCATGGCGCAAACCGCCTTGGCTCCAACTCGCTGATCGACCTTGTTGTATTCGGTCGCGCGACCGGCCTGTTCCTCAAGGACAATCTCAAGCCCAACGCGCCGCACCGGGCCTTGCCTGAGGGTTCGGCCGATCTGGCGCTGTCGCGCCTCGACCATTATCGCAATGCCAAGGGCAGCACGCCGACGGCGGACATCCGCCTCGACATGCAGCGCACCATGCAGAAGCACGCCGCCGTGTTCCGCGATAGCGCGCTCCTGTCGGAAGGCGTCAGCCAGATGCAGGCCGTCAACAAGCGGTTGCAGGACGTCAAGGTCACGGATCGCTCGCTGATCTGGAACACCGACCTCATCGAAACGCTGGAACTCGACAATCTGATGTCGCAGGCCATCTGTACGATGGAAGGCGCCGAAGCCCGCAAGGAATCGCGCGGCGCCCATGCGCATGAGGATTTCCCGAACCGCGACGACGAAAACTGGATGAAGCACACCATCAGCTGGTTCGAAGGCTGGGGCGGTTCGGGCGGCAAGGTGACGCTCGATTACCGGCCGGTCCACGACTATACGATGACCGACGAAGCGGAATATGTGAAGCCCAAGGCGCGCGTCTACTAAGACCGTATCTACGGCTCAACATTCTGGAGGGGGCGAGCCGCAAGGCTGGCCCCCTTTTCGATTCTGGACGGGAATGATGACGATATGACGCAGGACGCGGTGGCCATCCTCTATCAGGCGCTGCCGCCGCCGGTGATCGACGGGCTGCGCAAGGATGCCAAGCCCGGCGGCTATTCGGATGGCGGCGCGGACATCGGCTTCGTGCTGCGCGGGCAGGGCGTGCGCGTGCTGACGCCGGTAGTCGATCCCGATCCGACCCGTCCCATGGACTGGGTGTTCCTGACACGGCGGAGGGCATAGCGGCCGCGGTCGCAACGGGCGCGACCATCCTCTGGGCGAACAGCGTCCTCTTCGACGGGCATCCGCTCGAAGCCGTCATCGGGCGGGTGCGTATCGTCGGCCAATTGCCGACCTTGACGCAACGCTATGACGACAAGTTCGCGACCAACCGGATGCTGGAGGCGGCGGGCCTGCCGGTCGCCCGCTCCTTCCTGATGGCGCCGGCGGCCCGACCGGGCGTGTGCGCGCTGGCGGATGCCGAGGCGGCGCTGACGCAGGCGGACCTATCCTTTCCGTTGATCGTGAAGCCGGTGCGCGGGCGTGGCAGCCAGGGCGTCACGCAGGTCGCCGATCTGGCGGCGCTGAACGCTGCGGCTGTCGCCCTGATCGCGAACGCGAAATTCGGCGATACGCTGATCGTCGAGGAATATCTGGATGGTGACGAGGTCACGGTGACGGTCATGCCGCCGGTCGATGGCGCCTATCGCGCGTTGCGCCCAGTGCGCCGCTTCAACCAGCAGGACGGCGTCGCCCCCTATAATGGCGACGTCGCGGTGACGACCAACAGCGCCGTGATCGACGAAGCGGAACTGGCCTCACTGCCCATGCAGGCAATGCTGGACGCCTGCGTCCGGGCGGCGGCGCTGGTCGGCGCGCGCGCCGTAATCCGCATCGATTGCCGCGCGGACGCCAGCGGGGACTACAAGCTGTTCGACCTTAACATGAAGCCCAACATGACCGGCCCCGGCCGCCCAGGCCGCGACGATCAGGACTGCCTGTCCGCGATCGCCGCGCGGGCGGATGGCTGGGAATTCGCGCAATTGCTGGAGGCGATGCTGGCGGCGGCGTGGTGAAGGTGGGACAGGTGGCGATCAGACGTGGAGCCCCCAAATCCGTTCGGGCTGAGCCTGTCGAAGCCCTTCTTGCTTAAAAGGCGCATTTTTTGAAGCAGAAGTGAAGCCCTTCGACAGGCTCAGGGCGAACGGGTGTTTGGTATAGGCAATGGCAACAAGCCAGCCCAATGCGTCGCTCATCCCGCAAACGGCAACAGCGCCTCATACACATCCAGCCCCGGCTTCCCTTGCACTGTGACGCCCCGCCGCAGCAGAAACGCATGTCGCACGATCTCCGCCTGCTGCTCGATGCCGTAACGCGCGAACGGCTTGCCCGGCACGACGTCATAGCCATAGCGGCAAAAGGGATGTCGCATCAGCGGCAACCACCATTTGCCCGACCGCTGGGCCTGCCAGACATGGGTCATTTCGTGGATGAAATGCCCCTGCAAATGCAGCGGCCCGTCACAAAAATCCGCGCAGAACAGGCCGCTATCGGGGTGGAACCACAGGTTCCCATCCGGCGCCATCGTCACGCCCTTTGGCTGGAACGGCCACCATTTGCGCTCATGCACCCGCACCCGGCCATAGTCGATTGCGTCGCCGAACATGCCCCGCGCCAGCGCGACCTCCTGCTCCGTCAGCGCGCGGCTGCTCAATGGCCCTCATGCCCTTCCGGCTTGGGCGAAGCCGCACCGGCGGCTTCGGGCTTGCGGATCACCGCATCGACCAGCAGCCGGTCGCCATTGCCCATCAGGAAGGTGAGTTGCATCTTGCCCCGGCTGATCGCGGTGTCGTTGATGCCCCACAGCATCAGATGCTTGCCGCCAGGTGCAAAGGCGACCTGGCCCTTGGCCGGCACATCGACCGTGTCGATCGCCTCCATCGTCATCATCCCGTCCTTGTCGATGCTTTCATGCATCGCGACCTTGAGCGCATAGTCGGTCAGCACCCCGCGCAACTGCGTGCCCGCATCGCCGCCATGGATGACGAAATAGCCGGCCGACGGCCTGTCCTTGTTCGGCGAAAGCTGCACCCAGGCCTGGTCGATATAGCTGGGGGCAGGATCGCCGCAGGCGCTGAGCAGCATCGGTGCGGCAAGGGCGAAGAGGATAAGGGGCGCGCGCATCGGATGCTCCATGACTGTCTCGTTTCCGGTCGAGAGCATAGGTAATCGCCACAACTTCTTGTGCCAAGCGAAAGCGCGCCTATATCCCACCTGCAAACCGGCCTTGCCTTGGCGCTTATGTGAGGTATTGGGCCGTCAACCGCTGAATAGAATTTGGGGTTCAAAGAGGACACAATGGCAAAAGTTATCGGTATCGACCTTGGCACCACCAACAGCTGCATCGCCGTGATGGATGGCGGTAAGCCCAAGGTCATCGAAAATGCGGAAGGTGCGCGCACCACGCCCTCGATCGTCGCCTTCGCCAAGGATGGCGAGCGCCTGATCGGCCAGCCGGCCAAGCGCCAGGCGGTCACCAATCCGGACAACACGATTTTCGCGGTGAAGCGCCTGATTGGCCGCCGCTTCGACGATCCCATGACCAAGAAGGACATGGAACTCGTCCCCTATGACATCGCCAAGGGTCCGAACGGCGACGCCTGGGTCAAGGCCGGTGGCGAGGATTACAGCCCGTCGCAGATCAGCGCCTTCATCCTGCAGAAGATGAAGGAAACCGCCGAGAGCTATCTGGGCGAAACCGTGACGCAGGCGGTCATCACCGTTCCCGCCTATTTCAACGACGCCCAGCGTCAGGCGACCAAGGATGCCGGCCAGATCGCCGGGCTGGAAGTGCTGCGCATCATCAACGAACCGACCGCGGCGGCGCTGGCCTATGGCCTCGACAAGCAGGACGGCAAGACGATAGCGGTCTATGACCTTGGCGGCGGCACCTTCGACATCTCGATCCTGGAGATCGGTGACGGCGTGTTCGAAGTGAAGTCGACCAACGGCGACACCTTCCTGGGCGGCGAAGATTTCGACGCCAAGCTGGTGGAATATCTGGCCGCCGACTTCAAGAAGGCAGAAAGCATCGACCTGACCAAGGACAAGCTGGCCCTCCAGCGTCTGAAGGAAGCCGCTGAAAAGGCGAAGATCGAGCTGTCCTCGGCCCAGACGACCGAAGTCAACCTGCCCTTCATCACTGCCGACCAAAATGGTCCCAAGCATCTGGTCAAGACCATCACCCGCGCCGATCTGGAGCGTCTGGTGGCGGACCTGATCAAGCGCACGATGGAACCCTGCAAGAAGGCGATGGCCGACGCAGGCGTTTCGGCCAGCGAGATCAGCGAAGTCGTTCTGGTCGGCGGTATGACCCGCATGCCCAAGGTGCGCGAAGCCGTGAAGGAATTTTTCGGCAAGGAACCGCATACCGGCGTGAACCCGGACGAAGTCGTCGCCATGGGCGCCGCCATTCAGGCCGGCGTGTTGCAGGGCGATGTCAAGGACGTGCTGCTGCTCGACGTGACCCCGCTGTCGCTGGGTATCGAAACGCTGGGCGGCGTGTTCACCCGCATGATCGACCGCAACACCACCATCCCCGCCAAGAAGTCGCAGGTCTATTCGACCGCCGACGACAACCAGCAGGCGGTGACGATCCGCGTGTTCCAGGGCGAGCGTGAAATGGCGGCGGACAACAAGATCCTCGGTCAGTTCGACCTGCTGGGTATCCCGCCGGCGCCGCGTGGCGTGCCGCAGATCGAGGTCACGTTCGACATCGACGCCAACGGACTTGTGAATGTCAGCGCCAAGGACAAGGGCACCGGCAAGGAACAGCAGATCCGCATCCAGGCTTCGGGTGGCCTCAGCGACTCGGACATCGACCAGATGGTCAAGGATGCCGAGCGTTTCGCCGAAGACGACAAGAAGCGCCGCGAGGCGGCCGAGGCGAAGAACAACGCCGAAAGCCTGGTCCATACGACCGAAGCGCAGCTCGCCGAACATGGCGACAAGGTCGATGCTTCGCTGAAGGGCGAGATCGAAACCGCGATCGCCGACACCAAGGCCGCGATCGAAGGCGGCGACGCCGAAGCGATGAAGGCCAAGGCGCAGGAACTCGCCACGGTCGCGATGAAGCTCGGCCAGGCGATCTACGAGAAGGAGCAGGCCAATGCGGCGGCTCCGGGTGCGGACGCGCCCAAGGCCGATGACGATGTCGTCGACGCCGAATTCTCGGAAGTCGACGAAAACAACAAGGCGTAAAACTATGCCCATCGCCCGTCATTCCGGCGCAGGCCGGCATGATGGGCGATGCAGGCGGGGGCCTCTATGACCACCGAAGTTGATTATTATGAGCTGCTCGAAATCGAGCGCACCGCCGACGGTGCGGTGATCAAAAGCGCCTATCGCAAGATGGCGATGAAATATCACCCGGATAAGACCGGCGGATGCGCGGACAGCGAAGCGAAGTTCAAGGCCGTGTCCGAAGCCTATGACTGCCTGAAAGACCCGCAGAAGCGCGCGGCCTATGACCGGTTCGGCCATGCGGCCTATACCCAGCAGCAGCAGGGTGGCGGCGGCGGCGGTTTCCGCGGCGGCGGCGCGGGCGGCTTTTCCGATCTGGGCGACATATTCGAGACGATCTTCGGCCAGTCCGGTTTCGGCGGGCAGGGCGGCGGACGCCAGGCCAATCGCCGCGGCGCGGACCTGCGCTACGATATGGAGATCACGCTCGACGAAGCCTATCATGGCAAGAAGACCGAGATCGAGATCGAGGTGTCTACGGCCTGCGATAGCTGCGAGGGATCGGGCGCGCAGCCCGGCACCGGGGTCAAGACCTGCGGCACCTGCAAGGGCCATGGCCAAGTCCGTGCGCAGCAAGGCTTTTTCGTGGTCGAACGTACCTGTCCGTCCTGCCACGGCGCAGGCCAGGTGATTGAAAGCCCGTGCCGTTCCTGTCGCGGCGAAGGGCGCACCGACAAGCCCAAGACCCTGTCGGTCAACATCCCCGCCGGCGTCGATGAAGGCACCCGCATCCGCCTGTCGGGCGAGGGCGAGGCTGGCGCGCGTGGCGCACCGGCGGGCGACCTCTACATCTTCCTGCATGTGAAGCGGCACAGCCTGTTCGAACGCGACGGCACGACGTTGTTCTGCCGCGCGCCGGTCAGCTTCACGACGGCTGCGCTGGGCGGTTCGATCGACGTGCCGGGTCTGGACGGCAACCGGCACGAGATCAAGATTCCCAGCGGTATCCAGTCGGGCAAGCAGATCCGCCAGCGCGGCGGCGGCATGCCCGTGCTGAACGGGCGCGGCCAGGGCGACCTGGTGGTCCAGATCGACGTCGAGACGCCGACCCGCCTGACCGCGAAGCAGAAGGAACTGCTCGAAGCCTTCCGCGAGACGGAAACGGGCGAAGAATGCCCGCAGGTCAGCGGCTTCTTCTCCAAGCTCAAGGATCTGTGGGCGGATTGAGCGCCTGCTACGCTCAGGGTTAGTAACGTACAGCGTGTTCCCGCGTAGGCGGGAACCCAGTCCCGCCGTCTGAACTGGATTCCCGCCTGCGCGGGAACACGGCGTGCGTTGCTCAATCGGCGGTTCGCTCCCGCCGCGCCCACCAGTAGAAGGGCAGGCCGGCCGCCATCAGCAGGATGCTCGACCCGCTGGCCACTAACCCAGCGCCCCACAATGTCCAAAGCGCATAGCCCAGCCCGATGACCGCCGCCGGGACGACCAGGCGGAAACGCAAACTTGCCAGCGCGCACCCGACATAGAGCCACAGCGTGGCGGACGTCGCCAGCAGCGCCATCGCGGTGAACAGCGCCACCAGCCCTTGCAGGCTGTTCGCTATCAGCAACAGGCTGGCCAGCAACGTGGACAGGATCAGCCCGCGCACCGGCGTCCCTTTCGCATTCGTCTTCGCCAGCCAGCGTGGCAGTTCGCCCGCGCGGGCCATCGCCAGCGGCACTTCCCCCTGCAACAGGGTCCAGCCGTTGAGCGCGCCCAGGCAACTGACGACGACGAAAATCGCGATATAGCGCGCCGGCCCCGGCGACCAATAATGGCTGACGAACGCACCGAAGGGCGATCCGGTCTGGGTTTCCGCCGCGGGCAGGGTCAGGGCGATGCCCGAACAGACCAGCAGGTAGATCAGTCCCGTCGCCGCCGTGCCGATCAGCGTGGCGCGCGGGATGGTGCGGGCGGGGTCGCGCACCTTGTCTGCCGCGACGCTGGCGGATTCGAAGCCGAGCAGCGCCCACAGCGTCAGCGCGGCCGACGCGGTGATGCCCGCGCCGGTCAACCCCTGTGCGGGGAAGGGCGCGACTTGCGCCTTGCCGCTGCCCAGGATCAGCACCAGCAGCACCATGACCATGATGATCGGGATCAGCTTGATGCAGGTCGTGGCGATCTGCGTCATACCCGCCGCGCGCGCGCCGATCAGGTTGACGCCGGTCATCGCCCAGAGAAAGCCGATCGAGCAGATCGCACCGACGCCCGGCTTCGCCAACACCGGCAGCACGCTGCTGAGGTTCGCGGTCGCCGCCACCGCGATGGTGACGTTGGTGATGATGATCGACAGCCAGTAGATCCAGCCGATCGCGAACCCCGCCAGCGGCCCATAGGCGCGCGCGATCATCTGCGACGCATTGGCGTCGGGCAAGGCGACGGTCAGCCGGGCGATGACGAAGGCCAGCACCAAAGACCCGGCGATGGTGAAGACCCACCCCGCCACCGCATCCCAGCCGAACGGCGCGAGGGCCGCAGGCAACAGGAACACGCCCGATCCGATCATATTGCCCATGACCAGCGCTATGCAGGCAGCCAGACCCAATGTGCGGGATGCGGAGGGCGTCGAAGGCGCGGCGATGTCGGGGGCTTGCATGGGTGGATGCTAACGGGAGCCGGGAGTGATCGCTAGTGTTTCAGGGTGCTGCGTGCTCCTGCAAATGCTATGATACGGGTCATGGAATACATTAACTGCAATCGCCTTGACCCGCATTGCATTTGCGAAGGCCCGCCCAAAAGCCCAGATGAACCTTGATGCTGCAACGCAGCAAATCCATCAATCGAGGCTCTACGATGTTTTCCCTTCTGTCGCTCTATTTCGCCTATCGCCGTGATGTCGTCACCGCCGAACGCTATATCGCCGGACTGGCCAAGGTGCAGGCGCCGGTCGCGGACGATGTGACGCCGACGCCGGTCGAGGAGCAACTGCCGCTCGCGGCCTGACGCAAAGAAAAGGGCGACCCGCAGGCCGCCCTTCCTTCGCACGATGCTGGTCGTTACGATCAAGCCGCCAGAAACATATCCGGGTCCAGCGCCATCAGCGCGTCGGCGCCGCCCTCGATCTTGCGGCGCAGCGATCCGGCGTCGGGCATGATGCGTTCGGCAAAGAAGCGCGCCGTCACCAGCTTGGCCTCCAGGAACCTGGCGTCCCCTTCGCCCGCTTCCAGCAGCGTCACCGCCGCCTTGCTCATGCGTAGCCACATCAGCCCGGTCGCGACGATGCCCATGATGTGCATATAATGATGCGCGCCGGCCCCGGCATGTTCGGGGTTCTTCATCGCATTCTGCATCAGCCACATGGTCGCCGCGCCCAACTGGGCGCTCGCCTTTTCCAGCGCCTCGGCAAAGCTGCTCAGCTTCTCATGCCCCTTGGCGTCGGCCACCTCGTCCGCGACGATCTTCAGGAAGGCCTGCAACGCCCGCCCGCCGTTCATTGGCAGCTTGCGGCCGACCAGATCCATCGCCTGCACGCCGTTGGTGCCTTCGTAGATCTGGGCGATGCGCGCGTCGCGCACATACTGCTCCACGCCATTTTCCCAGATATAGCCATGGCCGCCGAACACCTGCTGGCAGGCGACCGCCACGTCGAAGCCCTTGTCGGTGCCATAGCCCTTGATGACCGGGGTCAGCAGGCTGATGAGGTCGTCGGCGGTCTGGCGCTCTTCTTCCGTGGCGGCATGGTGCGACAGGTCGACCTGCAATGCGCCCCATAGGATGAAGGCGCGCAGTCCTTCGGTGATCGCCTTGGCCTCCATCAGCATCCGGCGCACGTCGGGATGGACGAACAGCGTGTCGGCCTTCTCGTTCGGCTCCTTCGGCCCGGTCAGCGCCCGGCCCTGACGGCGATCCTTCGCATAATGGACCGCATTCTGGAACGCGATCTCCGCCTGGCCCAGCCCCTGCAGGCCCACGCCCAGCCGCGCGGCGTTCATCATGATGAACATCGCGGCCAGGCCCTTATTCTCCTCGCCCACGATCCAGCCGGTCGCGCCGTCATAATTCATGACGCAGGTGGCGTTGCCGTGAATGCCCATCTTATGCTCGATCGACCCGCAGGACACGGCATTGCGGTCGCCCACTGTCCCGTCGTCACCGACGAACAGCTTGGGCACGACGAACAAGGAAATGCCCTTGCTGCCTTCGGGCGCGTCGGGCGTCTTGGCGAGGACGAGGTGGATGATATTTTCCGACAGGTCATGTTCGCCCGCCGAGATGAAGATCTTGGTGCCGGTGATGCTGTAGCTGCCATCGGCCTGTGGTACCGCCTTCGTCTTGATGAGGCCCAGGTCCGTGCCGCAATGCGGTTCGGTCAGGTTCATCGTGCCGGTCCATTCGCCCGACACCATCTTGGGAATATAGCGCTGCTGCAATTCGGCGCTGCCCTTGGCGATCAGCGCCGCGACCGCGCCAGCGGTCAGGCCATGATACATTTCGAACGCCTGGTTGGCGGACAGCACATATTCGTCCACCGCCGTCGCCAGCACGCTGGGCAGGCCCTGGCCGCCAAATTCCGCCGGGCCGTGGATCGTCGTCCATCCGCCCGCGACGAATTGGTCGAACGCCGCCTTGAAGCCGGTCGGCGTCGTCACGCTGCCGTCCGGATGCCGGGTGCAGCCTTCCTTGTCGCCCACCGCGTTCAGCGGAAACAGCACTTCGGACGCCATCTTGCCGCCTTCGGTCAGGATCGCCTCGACCAGGTCGGGCGTGGCGTTCTCGAAGCCGGGGAGGTTGGCGTAGCGGTCCAGCCCGACCACATGGTCCAGCACGAAACGGGTGTCGCGAACGGGGGCGGCATAGCTGGGCATGGTCTTCTCCTGCGATATTTTTATTGAAGGGTAGGGGAGGGAATTAGCGCTGTTCGATGGTCGCGACGAAGGCGTCCAGTTCGGCAATCGCAGCGTCGATATCTTCTTTCTGCCGGGTCAGAAGGTCGATTCGCGCCTTGCACTTGTCCACGGTGACGCGGCGCTGGGCCTCATGCTCTTCGTCGGCGTCGTACAGATCGATCATCTCGCGGATTTCGGTCAGGCTGAAACCGACGCGCTTGCCGCGCAATATCCAGGCGAGCCGGGCGCGGTCGCGCCGCGAATAGATGCGGGCCAGCCCCTGCCGTTCCGGCGAGATCAGTCCTTCATCCTCATAGAAGCGCAGCGCGCGCGCGGTGACGCCGAACTCCTCGCTCAGGTCGGTGATGCTGTAGCTCTGCCGTTCGCTATGGTCGGGCAGTTCGATTCCGGCGATGCTGCTGCGGTTGTCCATCCATAAGGATGTAAATCGACTTTACGTTTACGTCAAGGTTAGTAAGCGGCGCTGGTTGGACCTTTTGACCGGATGACAGAACGTCCCGTCGCCGCTAGGGAAGCGCCATGATGGGGGCGATCAGACAATCGGAGGGCGCGCGCGGGCTGCTGGCCGCGCTGGCGCTGCTCGTCCTTGCCATCCAACTGATCGCGCCCGCCGGCTTCATGCCGGTGCGCACCGAAAAGGGCGTGGTGGTGACGCTGTGCACCGGGCAGGGCGCGGTCAATGTCGTCGTCCCGCGCGGTGACGCGCCGGGCAAGCATGGCCATCCGGACGATGGCATGACCGGCCAACAACATTGCCCCTTCGCCGCCTCGATCCAGCCCGTGGTGCCGCCGCTCGTCGCCGCCGACCTGCCGTTGCCGGCCTGGCAACTGGCTTATGGCGTTATAGCGTTCGCGCTCAAGACCGGCGTCATCGCACGGCTGGCCGCGCCGCCGCCGCCCTCATCCGGGCCACCTGCGACTTTCTGATTTTCCACGCGCTCTCGTGCCAGGATGACGTGTTCCCGTGAAGGCGGGAAACCAGTCCTGCCGTCCGACCTGGGTTCCCGCCTACGCGGGAACACCCGGATTCGAGCGCCGATCCTGCATTTTCCATTTCCAGAAAGTCGTTCCATGCGTCCTATCCATGCCGCGCGCAGCCTGTCGCTGTGCGCCCTCATTCTCGCCCTGTCCGCCGTTCCCGCCTTTGCCGAAGACGCCGAACACAGCGCCATCATCGTCACCGCCAGTCCCGCCGTAGAGGCCGCCGCCGCCCGCGTGCAGCGCACCCCCGGCGGCGTCGATGTCATCGCCGCGGAAGCGTTCGAGAATAAACTCGCCGTCTCCCTGCGCGATGCGCTGGCCTTTTCGCCGGGCGTCTATACCCAGCCGCGCTTCGGGCAGGAGGTACGGATATCGATCCGCGGATCGGGCCTGTCGCGCGGCTATCATATGCGCGGGCTGACGCTGTTGCAGGATGGCGTGCCGATCAATTCCGCAGACGATAATGGCGATTTTCAGGAACTGGACCCGCAGCTCTTCCAGCATATCGAGGTCTATCGCGGCGGCAATGCGCTGCGCTACGGCGGATCGACGCTGGGCGGGGCGATCAATGCGGTGACGCCGACCGGCCGCAGCGCGCCGGGGGCGGAGCTGCGCATCGATGGCGGCAGTTTCGATACGATCCGGGCCAAGGCCGCCTATGGCTATGCCGACGACCATGGCGACGCCTATGCCGCGCTGACCGCCGACCGATCCGACAGCGACCGCGCCCATGGCGATCGCAAGGCGCTGCGCTTCAACGGCAATGTCGGGTTGAAGCTGAGCGAGCATGCCGAAACCCGCTTTTACGCCAGCGCCCAGACGATCCGCCAGAAACTCGCCGGTGCGCTGAGCGAGCGGGATGCCCTGAACAATCCGGCCAAGGGCAATGTCACCGGCGATCAGGCCCGCGACATCGATTCGATCCGTCTGCAAAATCGCACGACCGTTGACCTTAGCCATGGCGCACTCGCCTTCGGCCTCTTCTACAACGCCAAATCGCTGTCCCATCCCATCTATCAGGTGATCGACCAGAAATCGGAGGATCGGGGTGTCTTCGCCAGCCTCGATCTGGCCGGCGACCTGGGCGGCATGCCGCTGGAACTCACGCTGGGCAGCCAGGCCCGTTTCGGCGCGGTGCAGGCGCGCCAGTTCGTCAATACCGGCGGACGCAGCGGCGCGATTACGGCCAACGCCCGGCAAAAAGCCCAGACCATCAACAGCTATGGCGAAGCGCGCATCGCGCCGGTCGCCAATCTCTGGCTGATCGCCGGCGGCCTCTACAGCCATGGAGAGCGCCGCATCGCCAATCGCTTCGCACCGGCACGCAGCGGCAATGTGGATTTCGACGCCTTCGCGCCCAAGGTTGGCCTGCTCTACCAGCCCTCGCCGGCCGTGCAGCTCTACGCCAATTATAGCCGATCGGTCGAAATGCCCGGTTTTGGGGAACTCAGCCAGACGCCCGCAGGCGGCGCGCCCGGCTTTACCCCGGTCGGCCTGCAAAAGGCATGGACCGCGGAGGTCGGCACGCGTGGCCGGCGGGGCATAGCGCGCTGGGACGTCAGCCTCTACCGCGCCGACATAAGGGGCGAGATGCTGCAATATAGCGTGGTGGCCGGCACCATCCCCGCCGCCACCTTCAACGCCGATCGCACCCGGCATCAGGGGCTGGAGGCTGGCCTCGATCTGGTATTGGCGCCCTGGGCGACGCTGCGGCAGGTGTACAGCTATAGCGACTTTCGTTTCCGCGACGACATGCAGTTCGGCGACAATCGCCTTCCAGTGGTCCCGCGCCACGTCTATCGTGCGGAATTGACGCTGGGGACGGACCGTCTCAGCCTGTCGCCGGCGATCGAATGGCTGCCGCAGGGCGCCTGGGTCGATTATGCCAACACGAAGCGCGTGGGTGGCTATGCGATGCTGAACCTGGGCGCGCAGGCGCAGGTGCGCAATGGCCTCACCCTGTTCCTCGACGCCCGCAACCTGACCGCCCGGCGCGCGATCGGCGATATCAGTGCGCTCGTCCGCTACACGCCGGACAATGCCGCCACCGCCGCCGACGAAGGCAGCGTCGCTTTCTACCCCGTCGAACGCCGCGCGGTTTACGCCGGCGTGCGTGCGCACTTCTGACGGGGAGCCGAACCATGGCGGAAGGCGCATTCTATCGGGCGATGTGGCGCTGGCATTTTTATGCCGGTTTGATCGTCCTGCCCATATTGGCGTTGATGGCGGTGACCGGCGCGCTCTATCTCTACAAGCCGGAGGTGGAGGCCTTGCTCTACCCGATGCGAATTACCGCGCCGCCCGATGCGCGGCCATTGCCGCCCTCGAAAATCATTGCGATATCGCAACGAATATCGGGCTATCGGGTTACGCAGTTGTTGATCCCGGCTGCTCG
This sequence comes from Sphingobium sp. 3R8, assembly GCF_020166615.1. NCBI lineage: Bacteria > Pseudomonadati > Pseudomonadota > Alphaproteobacteria > Sphingomonadales > Sphingobiaceae > Sphingobium > Sphingobium sp. 3R8. The sequence goes on from NZ_JAIQXR010000009.1 coordinate 156,942, forward strand.
GACGGAAAGCTGGCGGGTCACGGCCAGGGCCGAAAATGGCGATTCAACTGTCCAACTCGTTGACCCATTTAACGGTCGCGTCCTCGGCGCGATGCATAGTGGCGGGGTCATGAAGACGGTCAAGGATCTGCACAGCCTGGCGCTGACCGGCCCGATCGGCAACCGGCTGGTGGAGGTCGTCGCGGGCTGGGCGATCCTTTTATGCGTCACCGGCATCTATCTGCGCTGGCCCCGCCGGGGACAGCCCGCACTGGCGATCCGGGGACGGACCGCCGGGCGGCTGTTCTGGCGCGACCTGCATGGCACGCTGGGCTTTCTGTCAGCAGGGGTCATCCTGTTCCTCGCGGTGACGGGGATGCCCTGGACCGACATCTGGGGCGGCGGATTGCGCGCGGTCGTCGCCGCCAACGATTGGGGCCGGCCGAAAATGGCGGTCATCCCATGGACCGCACCGGCCAGGGACGCGCTGCCCTGGACCCTGCGCGACGGCGGCGGCGCGGTGGGGGCCATCGGCGACATCGGCGTGGATGCGGTCGCGGGGATCGCCGCGGCGCGCGGGCTGCGCCATGGCTATCAGATCATCCTGCCGTCCCATCCCGGCGCGCCCTATCTGGTCGCGAGCCTGGTGCAACGCGCCGACGACGCCCGCGCCCTCACCATCGACGCGGCCAGCGGCGCGGTTGTGCAGGATATCGACTGGCGCATGTTCGGTCCGGGGGCGAAAGCGGTCGAATGGGGCATCGCCGCCCATCAGGGCCAGCAATATGGCGAGGCCAATCGCCTGCTGATGCTGGCGGGCTGCCTCTGCCTGCTGGCGCTGTGCATCACCGCGCCGATCCTGTGGTGGAAGCGGCGCAAGCATGGCCGCGTGCACGCGCCGCCCGCCTCCACGCCCGTCGCCCGGCGCATGGTCGCAGCGCTGATGCTGGGACTGGGCATATTCTTCCCGCTCACCGGCCTGTCGATGCTGGCCGCGCTGGCGGGCGAATGGCTGGTCGGGCGGGTGCGGATGGCCTGACCGCCATTTCATTTCCGGTCCCGACGCACTATGGGCGATGCCATGATCCGCCTGTCCGGCCTGAAACTGCCCCTCGACCATAGCGCCGAGGCGATGCCCGCCGCCATTTGCGACCGCCTCGGCCTGGAGCCGCACGAATTGCGCGGCCACAGCCTGGTGCGGCGCGGCAACGACGCGCGCCGCCGCTCCGCCATCCTGCTCGTCTACACGCTTGACGTCGATCTGGTGGACGAGGCGGCCGTGCTGGCGCGCTTCGCTGACGACCATGACGTCCGGCCGACGCCCGACACCGGCTATAAGTTCGTCACCCATGCCCCAGACGGCTGGCAGGGCAAGCGCCCGGTCGTCATCGGCGCGGGGCCGTGCGGCCTGTTTGCAGGACTGATCCTGGCGCAGATGGGCTTCCGCCCGATCATCCTCGATCGCGGCAAGGTGGTGCGCGAACGGACCAAGGACACATGGGATCTTTGGCGCCGTGCCGAGCTGAACCCCGACAGCAATGTCCAGTTCGGCGAGGGCGGGGCAGGCACCTTCTCCGACGGCAAGCTCTATTGCCGGGTGAAAGACCCGCGCTTCCTGGGCCGCAAGGTATTGGAGGAGTTCGTCGCCGCCGGTGCGCCCGACGACATTCTCTGGGAAGCCCATCCCCATATCGGCACGTTCCGGCTCGTCACCATGGTCGAGGCGATGCGCCGCCAGATCGAGGCACTGGGCGGCGAATATCGCTGGCAGCAGCGCGTCGACGATCTGGTGCTGGAACGCACGGGCACGGGCGAACAGCGCTTGCGCGGCCTCGTCCTCCACGACGGCAGCGTGATCGATACCGACCATGTCGTCCTGGCCGTCGGCCACAGCGCCCGACCCACCTTCGCCATGCTCCACAGCCGCGGCGTCCATATCGAAGCCAAGCCCTTTTCGATCGGCGTGCGGATCGAACATCCGCAAAGCTGGGTCGATCGCGCCCGCTACGGCCAATGCGCCGGCCATCCCGATCTGGGCGCAGCCTCTTACAGCCTCGCCCATCACTGCGCTAACGGCCGTACTGTCTATAGCTTCTGCATGTGTCCCGGCGGCCGCGTCGTCGCCGCTACGTCGGAAGAAGGGCGCGTCGTCACCAACGGCATGAGCCAATATAGCCGCGCCGAATTCAACGCCAATTCCGGCCTCGTCGTCGGCATCGATCCGGCGCGCGACTATCCCGACGGGCCGCTGGCGGGCATCGACCTGCAACGCCATTGGGAATCCATGGCCTATGTCGCGGGCGGCTCCTCCTACTGGGCGCCGGGCCAGACCGTGGGCGACTTTCTCGCCCGCCGCCCTTCGACACAATTAGGCGAGGTCGTGCCGTCCTATAAGCCGGGCGTGACCCCGACCGACCTGGCGCGCTGCCTGCCCGATTATGTGATCGAGGCGTTCCACGAAGCGCTGCCCGCCTTCGGCCGCCAGATCGCCCATTATGACCATCCCGACGCGGTGATGACGGGCGTGGAAACGCGCACCTCCTCGCCCATCCGCATCACCCGCGGCAAGGATTTCCAAAGCCTCAACGTCATCGGCCTCTATCCGGCGGGCGAGGGCGCGGGCTATGCCGGCGGCATCCTGTCCGCCGCGATCGACGGCATCAAGGTGGCGGAAGCGGTGGGCATTCAATTGGCATAAGCCGCCTGCGTCAGCGATGAAGCTTGACTGGCTCACATCCTTCCGCGACCTTCGGGCCATGACTCCGATCGAACGCGCCGCCCGCGCTCTATGCGCCCTTGATGGCCAGCCTGAAGACGCCCCCGTCGCTGACGGGCTGATGTGGCACGGCTACATGCCCCAGGCGCTGGTGGTGATAGAAGCGCTACACGAGCCCAGCGCGCGGATGAGCGAAGCCGGAGCCGAACTCGTTCGCTATGTGAGTCCTGAACAGCCCCTGCCGGCGCATCAGGGGGATGCCGCCAATATATGGCGTATCATGATCGACGCGATGCGGAAGGATATACCCTGATCTGCCCATGAGCATGGCGCGCATATCGGCGCCTTTGCCATGTTGCGGCGTGACTATCTGGGGAAGTTTTGGATGCCCGACAAGGAGCGTAACGACTTGTTCAGGGTTGTTCGCTATCTTCCATCAATCCGCAGAATTAACAGTGTTTTCTCTGTCTGTTCTCTCCGCCATTATCCATTGAAAATCGCAGTTGTCCGTATAAAAGTGTGGGAACAGCTGAGGGAACAAAAATGGGCAAGCTCACGCCAGCTATCGTCAAAGCGGCAGGGCCGGGAAGGCATGCCGATGGTGACGGATTATATTTGATGGTCAAGCCTGGCGGCGCGCGGTCCTGGGTTCTGCGCGTGCAATATGCCGGCCAGCGTCGGGACATCGGATTGGGCGGCGTTGATGTGTCGACCAAGATGGAACGGTTGAAAGCTGACACGGCGAACGGTCTTATTGGCGACGACCTGACCGTCATGGAACGGGCATTGCTGACTTTGGGTGAGGCGAGGGAGAAAGCGCGGCTGCTCCGCCGTGTTGCCAAAGCCGGGCGCGATCCGGTAGCCGAGCGGGATAAGGATCGCGCTGCCTCCCCGATCTTCTCTGTTGCCGTGACGAAGGCCCATAAGGCGCTAGAGGGCAACTGGGGCAAGCGAGAGGCTGATGCTTTCCTTGCATCGCTGAAGCAGCACGCCAACCCGAGCCTGGGCAAGCGTCGGGTCGATCATATCGATGCGAATGACATCGCCGCCGCGCTCAAACCGATCTGGACCGACAAGCCCGAAGTGGCACGGAAGGTTCGGCAGCGGATCGTGAAGGTCCTGAACTACGCCAAGGTGAAAAAATGGCGGCTTTCCGAAGCGCCGAGCAAGGAATTGTCCCTGCTGCTGGGCAAGCAGCGGAAGGGCGGCAACATGCCATCCATGCCCTATGCGGATGTTCCCGTTTATTTCCAGGAGTTGTCGGACGCGGCGGAAACGATGGGCCGACTGGCGCTCATGTTCGTGATCGCGACAGCAGCGCGCAGCGGAGAAGTCCGCCAGGCGTGCTGGGGGCAGATCGATCTGGATCGTAAGCTATGGAACCGGCCGGCGTCGATCATGAAGAGCAGGGAAGTCCACACCATCACGCTGAACGACCAGGCGCTGGCGATCCTTGAGAGGGCTAGGCGGCATCGGCGATCGGACGATAAGGATGCGCTGGTGTTTCCGTCGCCTTCCGGCAAGGCGATGTCTGATATGACCGTGTCGAAGGTCATGCGGGATGCAAAGTTGCCCTATGTTCCGCACGGCTTCCGTTCGACTTTTCGGGATTGGGCGGCCGAGCAGATGTCACACATTCCCGATGCCGTCGCTGAGGCTGCGCTGGCTCACGCCGTGCCGGACAAGGTGGTGGCGGCCTACAAGCGGACTAACTTTCTGGAAATGCGGCGAGGGTTGCTAGCCGCATGGGGCGATCACGTTTTCAAGTCTAAAGGCGACACTGGCGCCCCCCCGTCGCTGGCGCACGGACATGGCTGAATGGATCAGCGCTTTTAATGCGCGACGTCTGGCGTCTGATCGAAGAAATGCGTTTGATAGAGTGTCGCTTGAAGACATTTGATTCGTGCTAATAGACCAAGCCCGCACAGTCCTGTCGGTTCGTGCAGCCCATAGCTCCTTGAAGGTCTTGAAGGTGAACGGCCACGTGCTGAGTGACGAACAAAATTTGGACGCGGTGGTGCCGGGGTGGGTTTGGGATCTTACCTTGGCTTGGCATCTAGATGGCGATCCGGGATTTTCCATGTCGGGGGCGAAAGAGACGGGCTTATCCGTTAGGCGAAGCTCATCCGCGCTCATGCGCAACAAAGCTGCCCGGCTCTAATCCCGACTGGAGGAAATCAGGGGGGCACGTCACGGACGCTAAAATATTCGAACAAGCCCATGAACAGTTTATGAAGCTTCGTGGTTCAGGCGACTGTCTCCATATAATAGAGGCGTTTCGCGCCGCCGGCGCGACCCTGCTCTATGTCGCTGCGCGCCACCGAGCCACGCGTGCCGCGCGTCTCGTCCCATTCGGGTAACGATCAGTAACGCTGGGGCGGTGCTATACGCACCGCCCGTTGGTCACCGCGCCATGGGCGCGGCGGCGTTGGCCTTGACGGCGTCGATCTGGCGGGTGGGCGTCGCTGCCCTGTAGGCCCGCCGCGCCGGGCCGCAACCCGGCTGTGCCGGGTCTTACACTTTGTTTCAGTCCTGCGGATGCAGCCCGGCTCTGTCGGCGGGCCTGCTGGTCACGCTCCTGCCGCCCACCCGCCATTCCGGCGCCGGTTGCTGCGGTTTGAAGGAGTGAAGGGAAATGGAACTCAAGCATATCGACATCGCCAACCTGTCCGTCGCTGCCGTCAACATGCGCGGCAAGGGCAAGGCGGACCTGTCCAACATCCTGCCGTCGGTGCGCGCACGTGGCGTGCTGGTGCCACTGATCGTGCGGCAGACTGGAACACCTGACACGTATGAAATCGTGGCGGGCAAACGGCGCTATCAGGCTGCGTTGGCCGTGGCGCAGGAGAGCGGTGAAGCCGAAGCGCTGCCCTGCGCGGTGATCGAGGCGGGCGACGATGCGGCAGCGCTGGAAGCCTCGCTGATCGAGAATATCGCCCGGCTCGATCCCGACGAGGTGACTCGCTGGGAATGTTTCACCCGACTGGTGCGGGAAGGGCGCAGCGCCGATCATATCGCCACCACCTTCGGCCTCACCGAGTTGCAGGTGAAGCGAACCCTTGCGCTGGGCAATCTGTTGCCGCGTATTCGTACTCTCTATGGGCGCGGTGACATCGAAGCGGCGTCCGTGCGACATCTGACCTTGGCCACCAAGAGCCAGCAGCAGCAATGGCTGGCGCTGCTCGACGATCCCGACAGCTATTGCCCCACCGGTCATGCGCTCAAATCATGGGTGTTGGGCGGAGCGTCGATCCCGGTCAGCGCGGCGCTGTTCGATGTATACGGCTATGAAGGTGCCATCGTCGCCGACCTGTTTAGCGAAGATCGCTATTTCGCGGATGTTGCCGCCTTCTGGACCGCGCAGACCGCAGCGATCGAGGCGCGGGTCGAACAATATCGCGATGCCGGATGGCGCGATGTCGTCCTGCTGCCGCAAGGCGAACCCTTCCATGGTTGGGACTATGAACGCTGCCCCAAGCGCAAAGGCGGCAAAATCTATGTCGTCACCAGTCCGCGCGGCGATGTCGTCTTCCATGAGGGCTATCTGACCATGAAGGAGGCCCGCAGGCTTGCCAAAGGTGAAGAGGGTGGCGATGCCAGCGACAAGCCATCGCGTCCCGAACTGACCAGCAGCCAGCAGGATTATATCGATCTCCACCGCCATGCCGCCGTCCGCGCGCGAATGATTGATACACCCGGCCTGTGCCTGCGGGTGGCGGTCGCGCACATGATCGCGGGATCGCCGCTCTGGACGGTGCGGACAGAACCGCAGCGCGCCGCCGATGCTATTGCCGAAAGCGGCGAGAACAGCATGTCCGAAGCGCAATTCGATGGCGAGCGGCGCAGGCTGCTGGCGCTGCTGGCCTTCGATCCCGATACGCCCACCATTACCGGCGGCAGCGATGGACTGACCAGCCTTTATGCCAAACTCTGCGCCTTGGACGATGCCAGCGTCATGGCCGTCTTGTCCATGGTGATGGGCGAAACGCTGGACGCCCGCAGCGACATTGTTGATGCACTGGGCGTGCAGCTTGGCATCGGCATGGCGCAGGTCTGGCAGGCGGACGACGCGCTGCTGGACACCCTGCGCGACCGCGCCGTCATCGATGCGGTGCTCAACGAGGTAGCGGGACCGGATATTGCCGAGGCCAATGTCAAGGAAACCGGCAAGACCAAGCGGCAGATCATCCGCGATTGTCTCAGCGGCAGCAACGGACGCGCCAAGGTCGAGGGCTGGGTGCCGCGCTGGCTGCGGTTTCCCGCCAGCAGCTATACCGAACGCTGCGGCGTCGCCAGCGTCAGCCGGACCGCCAGCGCCGCGCGGGCCATGGCCTTGCCCGATGCCGCCGACGCCCAGATCGACGCCGATCCCGCGCCCCTGTCACAGGCCGCATGACCTGTCCCTGACCGGCGGCCTCCACGCCGCCGGTCCTCTCTTGGAACGGGAGATATGTCATGACCGACATTGCCGATACCGAACGGCTCGAACGTCTGGAAGCGGCCCTGCTGTCGATGCCGCGCCTCCGCCGTGAGATATTCCTCGCTGTCCGCTTGGACGCGATGAGCTATGCCGACATCGCCGATATGACGGGGCTGTCTGTCAGGACAGTCGAACGCCAGATGGCCCGCGCGATCGTGCATATCGGCCATCATCTGCGCGATACCGATGCGCCGTCGTCGCATCGCTCGTCGCCCACATAGTTGCGCGGCGAGGTTGGCGGCATTGCGATAGCAGGCTAGGATCAGGACCATGAAGACCAGTCTCGATCATCTGCCGCAAGCCAAGCAGCGCGAACTGACGCATGTGGTCGAGACGGTGCGCGCGGGCTTCGCCAACGCCACGGCCCAGCGCACCCAACCGCGCTATCGCAACGGCAAGCTGCTCAAAATCATCCTGTTCGGCAGCTATGCGCGCGGTGACTGGGTCGAAGACCCGGTGGGCCGCTATTTTTCCGATTACGACCTGCTCATCGTCGTCAACCATGACGATCTGACCGACATTGCCGAGTTTTGGGAGAAGGCCGAGGCGCAGTTCCTCGCGGACCTGTCGGCGGGCACGGCCCTGCGCACCCCGGTTAGCCTCATCTATCACAGCCTTGACGATGTGAATGAGAAGCTGCGGCTTGGCCGCTACTTCTTCATGGACATATTGCGGGACGGGATCAGCCTGTTCGAGGAGCCGGGTCACCCCTTTGTCGAGCCGCAGCCGCTGTCGTCGGAACAGGCGCTCAAGGAGACGCAGGACTATTTTGAGGATTGGTTCGGCACAGCGCAGGAGTTCGTCGAGGGAGCTGGATTCCATTTAGGGAAAGAGCATCTGAACCTCGCGGCGTTCAACTACCATCAGTCCGTTGAGAGGCTTTATCACTGCCTCTTTCTCGTCCGCACTTTGTATTCGCCCAAGACCCATAATCTGAACCGGCTTCGCGATCTTGCTGAGGAACTGGAGCCGTCGCTCAAAGCCGTCTGGCCGCGTGATAGCCGCTTCGAAAAGCGCTGCTATTCCCTCCTGCGCGATGCCTATATCAAGGCCCGCTACTCACGTGCCTATCGCATCACAGCCGAGGAACTGGACTGGATCGCGCAGCGTGTGACGTTGCTGCAGAGCCTCGTTCGCGAGGCGTGCGAAGCCCGTATCGAGACGCTTGCCAAGGCAGCCTAAGCTGCATTCAGGCTGATATATGACGGCCTGTTTGTCATCGATTCCGCGTCGATAACATCCATCTGTCAGCGCCTCAGGCAGCCTGCCTGATGTCGATATCCAGCACCAACTTTCGCCCGTCATCACTCGCTTCCGCATGGATCGGGCACAGCGTTTTGCTGCCGCAGGCAAGCGTCATCCACTCGATTTTCCAGTCGATCCGTGCATGATCATGGCGTCCCTCGCGCGTGATACTGACGATGGCCGCGCCTTCTACGGCAAGCGCAAAATGGCAGCGTCCGCTGCCAATATCATGATGGCCGCGCAGCAACGTCCCATCAGAAAAGGCAAAGGAAAAGCCATCCGTTACCGCGCTGGCGGGAAGGGCCAGCACGGCTTCGACATCGCCGGTCAGCCTCAGCCTGCCGCCATCCATTGCCTCGATCTGCACGCTCACGCCTGGCCCTTCCCCTGAGAATCGGAACGGGTTTGAGAATAGAACATAGAGTGAACATAAGGAAGGGGTGCCGGGTAAGGCGTGTATAGCAAGATAAAGGCCGACACGCTTCGTCGCATCTGCCCGGCCAAGCCCCTGTCTGCACATCGTTTTTTATGGAGACGACCTGTCTCGCTGGCGAGACTGGTTGGGCGCCGGTGGCGCGCAAAGCCGCGAAGTCCTGGGCTTTTGCGCGAGATACTTGAGACCTTGGGGCCTTGGTCGCCATATCCTGCCGATGGCACAAGATGACGATATTTTCGAGCCCCGCGTGGGTCGTTCACGGCGCGACAGCGCTCGCCCGCCAGGCACTGTCAGACTGCGCGCTGAGATATTGAAGCAGGTGGCCCGGCGCGGCGGCGACCCGCGTCGGCTGGGCGATGCTGTTGCGGTTGCAGCGCCTCGCACTGGGCGCTTCAATGCGCGGGGCCGGGGCGCCCGGATCGCGGCCGCCGTGCCGCGCGGTTCGGGCTGGTCCTTCGACCGGGGTAGCGGCATGCGGGTGCGCCCCCGGCGGGTGACGGTGAAGGCGCGCGTGGTGAAGCTGGCGGGCAAGGCGACCGCTGTGCGGTCCCACCTCCGCTATCTCGAACGCGATGGCGTCAGCCGCGAAGGCGAGCCGTGACGCTTCTATTCCACCTTTGCCGATGATGCGGACGGAAAGGCCTTTGCAGAACGCGGGGCAGGCGACCGGCATCAGTTCCGCTTCATCGTCGCACCCGAGGATGGTCCTGCCTTCGAGCATCTGCGCGATTTCACCCGCGATCTCATGGCGAAAATGGAGGAGGATCTGGGCACGACGCTCGACTGGGTGGCGGTGGATCATTTCGACACCGGTCATCCCCATAGCCATATCCTGGTCCGGGGCATCACCGAGGACGGCAAGACTCTCAACATCGCGGGCGACTATATCGCCCATGGCATTCGCCATCGGGGATCGCAGATCATGACGCGGGCGCTGGGACCGCAGAGCGAGCTGGAGGTGCGCCACCAGCTCGAGCGCGAGGTCGATGCCGAACGGCTCACCCGGCTCGACCGGATGATGCTGGCGCAGGCCAGCGACCAGACGCGCGACCAGGTCATCGACCTGCGCGGACAGGAAGGTCGGCGTGCGTTCGATCCCCAGCATCAGCAACTGCTGGTCGCACGTGCCCGTGTGCTCGAGCGGATGGAACTGGCCGAGCCGACGGGGCCGCTGGCCTGGAGGCTCGCCCCGCACATGGAACAGACGCTGATCGACATGGGCATGCGCGGCGACATCATCCGCCTGATGCACCGCCAGATGACGCAGGAGAAATCAGCGCCCGGGATGGAGCATGATCGCTATGTGGTGCATGGCATCGACAAGACACCCGAACAGAATGAAGGCCCCATCATCGGCAGGGTCGTGAAGCGGGGCACGGCCGACGATGAACATGAGCGCCGCTATCTGATCGTCGATGGCGTCGATGGGCACAGCCATTATGTCGATATCGGCACGAGCGCCGAACCGACGCCGATCGGTGGCATGGTCAGCCTGACACCCTTCCAGGCCGAAGCACGTTCGGTCGATTGGACCGTTGCTCAGATCGCCGAGGCCCATGGCGGTCGCTATACGGTCGATATCCACCTGCGCCATGACCCCACGGCGACCGACAGCTTCGCCCAGACTCATGTCCGCCGACTGGAGGCGATCCGTAGGACGATCGGCAAGCCCGAGCGCGCGCCCGACGGGACATGGCAGATCGGGTCCGATCATCTCGATACCGCGCTGGCCTATGAGCATCGGAAGGTACGCGCCGAACCGATGAAGGTCGAGATGCTGTCCTCGACGCCGATCCTCGCACAGACCGGCGTTCATGCCGCGACTTGGCTGGACCGGGAACTGGTGGCGACCGACAGGATAGCCATCGCCGATACGGGCTATGGTGCGGAAGTCCGCAAGGCGCTGGCGCTGCGGCAGCAATGGCTGGTCGAGCAGCAACTGGCCGAGCGGCAGGGGGAGGATGTCTTCTATCGGCCCAACCTGCTGCGTATCCTGCGGGACCGTGAGATGCGCGGGGTGGCAGGGCAGTTGTCGCACGAGATGGGCAAGCAGTTCACCCAGATCGAACCGGGCGCGCGGATCGAGGGGACGCTCAGGCGCAGGGTGGATATGACCTCCGGACGCTTTGTGTTGATCGAGCGGGCGCGGGACTTCACACTGGTGCCATGGCGCGACGACCTGGAACGGCATTTCGGCAAACCGTTGTCCGGGATCATGCGCGACGGGCGGTCGATCAACTGGACCATAGGCCGGGGGCGGAGCGGTCCCAGCATCGGCGGTATGTGAGCCAGCGCGATCCGGGTCCGATCCGGGCCGATCTGCGCCCATCAGCACCATAGCCTTGCGACAGGTCGGACGGCGATAATCGTCCACGGTAGCGGATCGCTCTTATGTCCCCCCTGCAAAGGGCTGGTCCGCTGCCACCCGACATCCCCATGGGCAGGCGACATCCTATGAAAAGCTACAAGACCCGGCATCAGCTGTTTCTGCCCGAAGAGATGAGCAAGCGGCTCGACCATCTGGCGAAAAGCTCAGGCCGCGCGCGGTCCGAGATTCTGGTCGAGGCGCTCGACGCCTGGTTCAATCGGCGGCAGGCACCCAAATCCGACGAGAACATCGGCATCCGCCTGACCCGGATCGAGCGCGATACCCAATGGCTCCGCCGCAACCAGGGGCTGGTCTGGGAGGTGTTGGCGCGGATGGTCCGGCATCAGCTCATCACCGGCGCCATGCACCCGGTCGATGAGGCGGCGCATGCCACAGGGGCCAGGATGTTTGCGCAGCTGATCGACGAGATCGCCGACCGGTTTGCCGGGAAAGCCGCACCCGCCACGGACGACCCCGCCACCTTGAAGCTGAGGAGTTTGCAATGAGCCGGGAACATCGCGCGCTGAAGGCAACAGACCTTCCCACCCCCGACGGGTTCGAGCCGATCACGGTGCGGGTTCCCGATGCCTGCCGTATGCTGGGCATCCGACGCAGCAAATTCTATGAGCTGATCGCTGATGGTGAGATCAAAATCCTCAAACTGGGCAGCGCCACGCTCGTTCCCATGGAGCAGATCAGGGCATTGGTGCGGCGGCTTGAGAAGGGATGATCGGAAAGCGGGCTGGCAGCCACGCCCTGCCTGCGGCTGTCCCGGCCGGGTTTCGGGAAAGGCCTGCGTTCAGACCGGCCAACGCATGCGCCTCACTGATGATGCAGCATTTTCTCGAACCCATCATTCGCCTTGGCCATCTTGGCGACTTTCCTCAGATGGCTGCGAACATGGCGCTCGAACCGTACATCGTCGTAAACGCCCGTCGCATGATATTCCTCATGGCCGATCAGCGCCTTGAGGCGCTGGGCAAACGGGGTCTGCTCTTCGGTGCAATCAGGAGCCTGAAGGGCACGGCACACCCATTCCTCGGCGGCGGTCTTGTCATAGTCATCGCGCGCCTCATAGCCGCGCCGGTCGGCCGCTGCCTGATCCAGCTTCGATACGTCCAATCGGCGCGCCAGCCATTTACGGACCAGTGCTCCATCCCATGGCTTTGACGGATTGCTCATGCATTCGCTCCACATTCGGATCGATGACGCTATATCGGTTGCCCGCTCGTATTCGATGACGGATGCTGACGCCGTGATATTATTGCCGTGCCAGCAGCTGAAGGGTGGCATCATCGCGCACGCCGCCGAACCAGCGGTCCAGCGCGGCGCTGAACAGGTCACCGCCACCCGCAGCCTCGAACAGGGTAAGGGACGACCGTAGCTTCATGGCGTCCACCTCTCCCAGCACACCGGCCGCGCTGCTGCCGTGCGGCAGGCTCTCCAGCGTCCGCACACATTCTCGCAGGCGGTCGCCGAGGTTGGGGTGCTCGAGATAGGCGCGAGCCTCGTCCAGTGACGCGATGGCGTAATGCTGTGCGGTAGAGCTGCGGCCCAGGCCAGCCATCTGCGGGAAAATGAACCACATCCAGTGGCTGGTCTTCCTGCCCTGGCGCAGCTCGGCAAGCGCGGCTGCATAAGTGGACTGTTGGGCGGCGAGGAAGCGGCTCAGGTTGTACGGGTCGTTACTCATGCAGGTATGACGCGGTCAGAAGCTGGTCGTTCCTCCCGGCCGGGTTGCGCCCTTCTCGGTCGTCTAGGCGGCGCTGTCTGCTCCCAGAAGCGGACGCTCGTTGACGGCCATGTTCGACCGGGAGGAATGACCAGCTCTGGGACATTGTACTCAGTCCGGATTGGAGACCCATTAGTGCGATACCGGACATTCCAGCTGCGATATGCGATGTCGACTTTGCACCCCTTTTTGGTCGTTCGCGAGGCAGGACCTGCAGCTCGAAAGATGT